>JBKQOA010000017.1:0-38622 GCA_052145735.1 Limisphaerales bacterium | reverse complement strand
CGATCAACGGCGCCAGCGCCGCCGCGACGCTGGATTTGCCGGAGCCGCTATAGCCCCCGATCGCGATGAGGCAAGGCGCGCCGTCCCGCGCCAATTCGCGCGCGAGATCGAAATAGCGGCGCGCTTCATCGGGCTTGTTTTGCGCGGCGCCGATATAAGAGAATCGTGTGGTAGCGACCGATAACCTTATCCGACAGCCACGCGCCGAACAACGGCATGAAATAATTCACGAAAACGAACAGGTGAATGATTTCCGTGGAGGTATCGACCTCCTGTCCGAGACCGCCGTGAAGCACCGCGCCGGTGATGTACCCGGCAAGAATGCTTCTCATGCCATAGTAACTGAAGCGTTCGCACGCCTCGTTCCCGACAATGAATTTGATCTGGCGCGGCCAGCGTTCGACGGCGGATTTTGCCGTTGTACTCATTTGGAACCGGCCGGGGTGTTCTCCACGCCGATTTTTTTCAGGAACGGCTCAATGGAGCGCGGCCGGCCGAGGAATTTCTCGATGGAGACATTGATGTCGCGCGAATCGCCGACCTGGTAGATTTCCCGGCGCAGCCGCAAGCCGGCCTGTTGGTCGAAATAACCGTCCGGCGAATTTTCAAACACGGTCGCCATGTCCGCTGCGATGGCATCCGCCCAGGCATAGCCGTAATAACCCGCCCCGTACCCGATGATATGGCCGAAATAGGCCACGAACGCCGTGTCCGGCGGCACGGGCAGCGATACTTCGCTTAAAATCTCATTCGACAGCGGCAGCACTTCGTCAGCATTGGTCGCGTGAATCTGTGTATGGAGCGCCAGGTCCATCAGGCCGAACGAAAGTTGCCGGCGATAAAATGTCCCTTCGGTCGCCAGTCGCGAGGCCTTGAGCTGACTCAGGACCGCCTGCGGGATTTTTTTGTTCGGGTCGCGGTAATCCGCCGCAAAGCTGTCCAGGACTTTCTTGTCCCAGGGCCAGTTTTCCAGCATCTGCGACGGCGCCTCGACGAAATCCTGCGGCACGCTGGTGCCGGAAAAGCGCGAGTATTTCGCCTGCGTCAGGATGGTGTGCATCGCGTGGCCGAATTCATGGAAGATCGTCTCGACCTCGTCATGGGACATGAGCGACGGTTTGTCCGGCTGGGGCGGCGGGAAATTGCAGATGAGCGCGCAGACCGGGCGCTGATATTTTCCGTCCGCCAGCAATTTCCCTTCGATGATGCCGAATTGCGCGAAGTGATTGTATTTGCCGTCGCGCGGAAACATGTCGAGGTAAAACAAACCCAGCGGCTGGCCGGTCTTCGCGTCGGACACGGCATAGAGCTGCAGGTCGCCAACCCATTTGTACGGCGGCTCGACGCGCTCGAATTTCAAATCAAAGATGTGCTGATAAATCGCGAACAAACCTTCCAGCACGCGTTCGTACGGGAAATAGACCCGCAATTGCTCGGCATCGACGTTGTATTTCGTTTTCTTCAACTGGTTGGCGTAATAGCGCCAGTCCCAGGAGTTGACGACGGCATTGGTGTCCCCGGTTTCCTTCACCTTCAACTGCCGGAATTCCTCCAGCTCGGCATTGAATTTCGGTTGCAGGCCCGTCTTCAGCTTTTGCTCAAAATCGATGGCGGTGGCGGCATTCTTCACCATGCGCACTTCCGTGGCGTAATCGGCGTAGCTGGCGTAACCGAGCCGGTGGGCGATCTCGTCGCGCAGCACCAGGATTTTCTGCAACAGCGGAATGTTGTCCTCCCGCGCCAGGTTGCACTGCGCGGTCATCATGCGCTTGCGCGTGTCCTCACGCTTCGCGTTGTCCTCGACCATGATGTAATGAAAGGTGATGTTCGCCTTCAAGGTGTACTCGTCGTCACCGGTCTTGATGCCTTTCTGGGTGAGAAATGCGTCCGGCACACCCTCGAGCTCGGCTTGCGTAAACTTCAAGTAGTTCGTTGCCTTCGTGACATTATTTTCAAAATCCGTCTCCAAGGCGGTCAGTTGCTTGCGCAGTTTCTCGACCTCATCGCGCTGGTCCTTCGGCAAATCCAGGCCGGCCCGGCGATAATCGCGCAGGGTCTCGTCGAAAAGCTTTTTGTCCTCGCCCGCCAGCTCCGGCTTCGTGGCCGCGTAAGCCTTCACCGCCGCATAGACGTCTTCGCGGTAATCAATGCCCACCGACCACTCGTCGATCTGTTTGATGGCGTCCGTCGCCGCGTCGCGCACGGCGGCGTTCGTGCTGGTCTGCTGGATCAGGTCCAGCCGGTTTTCGGGCGTTTGAATCGAATAACCGATGTCATCGAGCGCCCGGATCGTGTTCGTGAAATTAACCTCGCCGGGTTTGAGCCGGCCGATGCGGTCGAGCGCGGCGTTGCCGGCGGCAATGACGTTGGTGGCTGTGGCCGCAACTTCGTCCGGCGTGGTTTCAAACACCGGCACGGTGACGATCGTTTTGAACGCCTCCGCTTTTTTCTGAAAGGCCGCCAGCGAACCCGTGGGAATCGGTTTGGGTTTCGGAACGCTGTGACAGGCGGTTAGAGCCAGGGCTGGCACAATTAGAAGAAGCATTTTCCAATACATACGCCGTGCAGGCTAATCACAAAGTCGCGACATTCAAGCGGTTTTGTGCCCGCGACGCAGGGACCAGTCACATCCTGACACTTCCACGCAAACGCGCGATTCCGTTCGGAGCTCCGCCTTTAGGCGGCCAAATCCGATTACCCATCGCAACCGCCTGAAGACGGAACTCCGAACGGAGCAACGTCAGGATGCGCCCTTTTCAAATCGCGACCGGACAAATGCTTTGTCAACGCGTAGTAAGGCTGCTACAAACAACCGCTGCCTTCAGCGGCGCAAGCCATGGCTGAAACCATTATCGATCATCCAGGTATTGATTTCGCGCCTGCCGGGCGACCGGGACCCGGCCCGGCGGTGTTCCGTCACCGGTTGGTCCGGGTCGGCGCGGCCATCGTAATCTTCCTGGCATTGCTTGCTTTGGTTGCACCCGAACTCACCCGCCTGCACATCCTAAAGGAACCGATCCAGCAGGACCAGAAAGGTCTGGATGCGGACGGCATGCCCCAGCCGGCCGGCGGCGGTTATTTGCTGGGCACGGACAATCTCGGACGCGATGTGCTCTCCCGGGTCATCTACGGCGCGCGCGTCTCGTTGACCATCGGCATCGCGGCCATGCTCCTGGCGGTGTTCCTTGGCCTGACGGTGGGATTGATGGCCGGGTTTTATGGCGGGAAACTGGACCTCGGGCTGATGCGGTTTACTGAGATCAATCTGAGCATCCCGGCGATCCTGCTGGCCATCGCCTTCGCCGGTTTGATGGATGGCCGGCAAATTCACCCGTATCCGGCCGCCTGGCATTGGCATTTTCTCGATTTCCAGCTCCAACGCGGCATGGTGAGCCTGTTTCTGATCATCGGTTTTGTCTGCTGGCCGGGAATGGTGCGGGTGATTCGCGCGCAGGTGCTGGCGCTTCGGGAACGCGAGTTCGTGCAGGCAGCGCGCGCGCTCGGGGCTTCGGATGCGCGGGTCATCTGGCGGCACATTCTGCCCAACATCCTGCCGACAGTGATTGTGTTGGCCGCCGTGAACACGGCCAACACCATCCTGCTGGAGGCGGGATTGAGCTATCTCGGGATTGGGGTTCCGCCGCCGGCCCCGACCTGGGGCGGCATGATCGCCGATGGCCAGCCCTACTTCGTTTCCGCGCCGCTCATCGTCATCGCGCCCGGCGTGGCCATCGTGCTGGCGGTGCTGGCCTTCAACCTGATCGGGCGCGGTTTGCAGGAAACGTTCGATCCGCACCAGACCAGATGAAACATGGGCTTACATTTTTGGCGGCCGGCCTGTTGTTGGGAACCGTCCTAACGCCGGCAAGTCACGGTGGCGAAACCGCTTCCATAACCCCTCGGCGCGGTGGAGTCCTGCATCTGGCGTTCCCAAGCGACATCCGTTCGCTCGACCCGGCGATTGCTTTCGACAGTTATTCCATTCCGCTGGTCCGGCTGCTTTTTCGCGGATTGCTGGGTTACGATGACGCCACCGGCCTGGCCGTGGACCAGGCGAAGGATTGGAACATCTCGGCGGATGGCCGGACTTACACCTTCCACCTGCGACCCGACGTTCGGTTCGCCAATGGCCGCGCGGTGGAGGCGGCCGACTACGTGTTCGCCTTCGAACGCATTCTCAGTCCCCAGACCGGTTCTCCCGGCCAGACCTATTTCCTCGACATCCTGGGCGCGCGGGAATTTGTGGAGGGCAAGGCGCCGTACGTGACCGGCCTGCGCGCGCCGGACAAGACGACACTGGTGATCGAATTAAAGGCGCCGACGTTCACGTTTCGGTACGTGTTGGCGATGGTTTTTGCCAGTCCGGTGCCGCGCGAGTTGGTCCAACAATACGGAACGGATTTCCAATATCATCTCATCGGCTCCGGCCCTTATCGGCTGGCCGGTTGGCGGCGCGGCATCTCCTGCCGGTTGCAGCGGAATCCCTATTACCAGGGATCGGACGGATTTGTGGACGGTGTCGAAATCATGATCGGTTGCGATGATACGGTGATGACGATGATGCTGGAGCGGGGCGAACTTGACCAGGTGCCGCTGGCCAGCCCGGCCCAGGCCACTCAGTTCAAGCGCGATCCCCGGTTGCGCTCCTGGCTGACGCGGGTGGACTCGCCGGAGACGGATTACCTGTTCATGAACACCGAGATGAAACCATTCGATGACGTGCGGGTGCGGCGGGCCGTCAGTTACGCCATCGACCAGGAACGGTTGCTCAAGCTGGCCGGCGGCTTCGGAACGGTGGCATACGGGGTTGTGCCGCCCTCGATTCCCTGGAGCAATCCGGGCCGGCCGCGATACGAATTCGATCCCGGAAAGGCGCGCACGCTGCTGCGCGAGGCCGGTTATCCCGACGGATTCAAAACCGAACTGTGGTGCCTCGCGGATGCACCCATTTACATGCGCCTGGCGGAAGGTGTCCAGCAGGACCTGCGGCAGGTCGGCATTCAGGCGGAATTGCGGCCGGCGAATTTCACCGCGTTTGACGCAAAAGTCACCACCCGCCATCAGGCGCCCTGCGGCATCTGGGGTTGGTTTCAGGATTATCCGGATCCGAGTGACTTTCTGGACGTGCTGCTCAACGGAGAACGGATCACAGATACCGAGTGCAACAATGAATCTTTCTACAACAGTCCGGAAGTGAACCGTTTTTTGGACGCAGCGGCCAAAAGCCTGGACCCCAACGACCGAACGCGCATGTTCCGTCAGGCGGAAAATCTTGTCCTGCAGGATGCTCCCTGGGCACTGCTGATTCACGAGCAGACCCTGGCCCTGTACCACCCGCGGGTGCATGGCACCGACCCGCATCCGGTCTGGCTCTGGCGTTACGAACGCATGTGGCTCGACCCCTGAACGGATATGCTCAACCGACTCCTCACCCGCCTGTTTTGGTCCGCCGTGACCCTGTTCGCCACGGCGGTACTCACGTTCTTCCTCGTCAATGCCGTGCCCGGGGACCCGGCCAGGATCATCGCCGGCGCAAAGGCTTCGCCGGAGGTGCTGCAACAAGTCCGCGAAGAATATCATCTGAACGATCCCCTGCTGGTGCGGCTCGGCCATTATCTCGTCCAATTGGCCCGGGGCGATCTCGGCCATTCCTTTGTCACCGACCAATCCGTGTCGGAAGCCATCCTCACGCGGTTTCCGACGACGGCGGCCCTGTGCGTCACCGGCGTGATTCTGTGGATGCTGGCCGCCGTGCCGCTCGGCGTGTTGACGGCAAAGTTCCGTGGGTCATGGTTCGACCGGACGATCCTGGTGTTCGCCACCCTCAGCCTGTCGCTGCCGGCGTTCTGGCTCGCGCGGATGTTGCAATACTGGCTGGCTTTCCGGTTGGGCTGGTTCCCGGTGGCCGGCTTTGGCAGCTTCGGCCACCTGTTGTTGCCCGCCGCCACGCTGGCAATCATTTCCGGCGGTTATTATGTCCTGCTCATCCAGGCGAACATGATGGAAGTGCTGAACGCTCCCTACGTTGCCGCAGCGCGGGCGAAAGGTCTTTCGGAGACCGCCATCCTGTTCCGCCACGCTTTCCGCAATGCCTTCATCCCTGTCATCACGATTCTGGGCACTGACGTCGCCGCGCTGCTGGGCGGCGTCATTTTCACCGAGAACGTTTTTGCGCTGCCCGGCATCGGCACGCTGGCCGTGCAAAGCGTCTTCAACCTCGACGTGCCGATGATCATGGGCACGGTCCTGTTCAGCGCCACGCTGGTCGTCAGCGTCAATCTGGTCGTTGACCTGCTGTATCAGTGGATTGACCCGCGCATCAAAGCCGATTACTGATGTCCCCGACAGAATGCACCATCAATCGAAAATCCCGCGCGCCGTCTGATATGCCATTGCTCGAAATCAAAAACCTCAAGATGGACTTCGGCACGGGCGCGGACGCCTTGCGCGCCGTGGATGGTGTATCGCTCACCATCGGCGCGGGTGAAACTGTTTGTCTGGTCGGTGAAAGCGGGTGCGGTAAGAGCGTGACTGCGCTGTCCATCGCCCGATTGGTGCCGGCGCCGCCAGCCAATTACGTCGGCGGGGAAATCTTGTTGAACGGCAAGGATGTGTTGAAAATGTCGAACGGCGAACTGCGCAGCATTCGCGGCGGCGTGGTCAGCTACGTTTTCCAGGAACCGGGCGCATCGTTGAATCCGATTTTTCGCGTCGGCAACCAGATCAAGGAATCGCTCAAGCTGCATCGGCCGGAAAAGGCGAGGGACGAGGAAGTCATCCGCCTGCTGAAACTTGTCGGCATTCCCGCCCCGGAATCGCGCATCCGGAATTATCCGTTCGAGCTGTCCGGCGGCATGCAGCAGCGCGTGATGATTGCCATGGCGCTGGCCAGCGAACCCAAACTGCTCGTGGCCGACGAGCCGACCACCGCGCTCGACGTGACGATCCAGGCGCAGATCCTGGAGCTGCTCCACGAGCTGAAGCAACGCCTGGGGATGGCCATCCTGCTCATCACGCACAACCTCGGCATCGTCGGCGACATGGCCGACCGTGTGGCCGTGATGTACGCCGGCCAGATTGTTGAACTATCGCCGGCGAAGGAATTGTTGCGGCGGCCATTGCATCCTTACACAAGGGCATTGATTAATTCCGTTCCGAAACTCAGTGGGACAACGCGGTGGGGCGAGGCTACTGACGAGCCGGCTCGCCCCACCAGATTGCAGGCCATTCCCGGCAACGTGCCGCGCATCGGCAATTTCCCGCCCGGCTGCCGCTTCGCCCCGCGCTGCCCGATGGCCAAGCCGGAATGTTCGGAGAAAATTCCCGAACTGGTCGAGGTCGAGGCCGGTCGGTGGGTGCGGTGCCTGTTTTGGAAAACGTCGGAGGGTTAACCATGAGAAGCCACTACCAACCGTATGACGACACGATGCTGGATTGAATTCTGCCGTCCCTACGGGACTCAATTTTGTTTTAATCGTCAACCCACCGTTGAAACGGCGGGCTATGGTCTTTCGGCCTCTGGCCTTTCGACAGCGCCTTCGGCGCGGCAGAGAATAGCCACCGATTCATTGGCGGGACAACCGGGACATGTACAAATTAAGTCCCGCAGGGACGACAGAAAATGGCATGAGCGCTTTACTTGAAGTCAAAAACCTGAAGGTGCATTTCCCGGTGAAAGCCGGGATGTTCAGCCGCGTCCACGAATTTGTGAAGGCGGTGGACGACGTGAGCTTTGCCATCGAGCCGGGTGAAACGCTCGGCCTGGTCGGCGAAAGCGGCTGTGGCAAGACGACGCTCGGCCGCGCCATCGTGCGACTGGTCGAGCCGACCGCCGGCAGCGTCCTGCTCAAAGGCGAGGACATCACCCGGATGGGCGGCTCGGAATTGCGCGCGCGGCGGCGGAAATTCCAGATGATTTTCCAGGATCCCTACGGCTCGCTCAACCCGCGCATGACGGTCGAGCAGATTGTCGGCGAGGCGCTCGACATCCACCAGTTGACCGACAGCCAATCCGCGCGCCAGAAACGCATCGCCGAATTACTGGAAGCCGTCGGCCTCGATCCGGTCTACGCCCAGCGGTACCCGCACGAATTCAGCGGCGGCCAGCGGCAGCGCATCGGCATCGCCCGAGCGCTGGCGGTCGAGCCGCAATTGATCATTTGCGACGAACCGGTGAGCGCGCTGGACGTTTCGGTGCAGGCCCAGATCATCAACCTGCTCCAGGATTTGCAGCAGCAGCGCGGCATTGCCTACCTTTTTATCGCGCACGACCTCGCAGTAGTGGAGCACATCAGCCGGCGCGTGATGGTGATGTATCTCGGCAAGATCGTGGAGACAGCGGACGCCAGAATCATCATTCGCGAGCCGCAGCATCCCTACACGCAGGCGCTGATCTCCGCCATCCCGGAGGTGGACCCCGAATCGAAACGGCAGCGCATCATTTTGCCCGGCGACGTGCCATCGCCGATTCATCCGCCAGGCGGCTGTCCGTTTCATCCGCGTTGTCCGATTGCGGAAGAACGCTGCCAGATGGAGATTCCGGCGTTCCGGGAAGCGGCGAAAAATCACTTCGCCGCGTGCCATCTGGCGGGAACAAGGATCGAGGCCAAGCGATAACTTTCCTTCGTTTACTTCGTTTCGGGCACACTGCCGCCGATTTTAAAATCGTGCCAACCCCGGGCTTTTCCGGCGTTGACGAACAGGCGGTAAACGACGTTCGGCTGAAGCGGTTGCGGTTGCGCCCCGGGCACGGCGGGTTTCATGCCGCGGATGGGCTGGCCATAGGTAAAAATCTTCACCGGCTCGGGATCGGTGTCCCGGACGAGATGCCAACTGGGCAGGGTGTGCGGGTTGGCCTGCCATTCGGCGAGTGGGACGACCTTGATTTCGGTGAGTTTGAACGGCAGATTGAGAGCGAAGATCAAAGGTGGCGGAGCCTCCGGTTGGGAACGCGAACGCAGATTGCGGCTGGTGTGGGCAATTTGGATGGTTTGGGGGCGAAACCATTCGGTGAAAAAACAGACGTAAATCACACCCAGGACCAGCGCGAGAGCAATAAGCAGCCGATTCTTGTTAGTCATAGATTTTTGTAACTCAACTGCCGCACCGGCCGTCGAATTACGTGTTCAGACGCGCCAAAGAATCAAAAGGTTATGAAATTAACGGATCGATGGTCATCAGCCAAACGCGAAATGATTTTTTGCGCCGGGAACGCATTCACCCTGATTGAACTGCTGGTGGTTATCGCCATCATTGCGATTCTGGCGGCCATGATCCTGCCAACCTTGAGCCGCGCCAAGGAATCCGGCAAGCGCATTGCTTGCATGAACAATCTGCATCAGTTTGGCATCGCGCTGAAGATTTACATGGCCGACTACGGTGACCGGTTTCCCCCCCGGGAGGACAGGGGCCGTTGGCCGCAACAGATGTACGAAAGTTATGGCCGGAACGCCAAAATGCTCCTGTGCCCCAGCGAAACCACCAACACGCCCAACACGTTGGAGACGGACACGAACAATTATCCCGCCGACGCCGCGCCGCGCAGTTATCTCATCAATGGGTTCAATGACTATTATTCAGGGGCATTTAACATTCTTCCCGCCGACTGGTCGGTGCTCGAAAACGCCATGGTTGCCAATGGCGCCGAGTCCCTGAAGGAAACAACTGTGCATTATCCCTCCGAGACCATTGTGCTCGGGGAAAAACAATCGAATGCCGGCGATTATTACATGGACGTCTATGAAAACTACGGCAACGATTTCACAGGGGTGGCCGAACAATGCCGGCATGACAGCCACGGCCCCGGCACACAAACCGGCGGCTCGAATTATGCCCTGTCTGATGGCAGCGCGCGATTCATCAAATTTCCCCAAGCCTTGAACCCGCTGAACCTCTGGTGTATTGGCGACGCCGATCGAGCGGCCAATGCGGTAAGTAATTGAATTCGGAACGAAAAAATGGAGCGGGCGATGGGAATCGAACCCACGTGTGAAGCTTGGAAGGCTTCCGTTCTACCATTGAACTACGCCCGCCTTCGTCCTGCTTTGCAGGGCTTCGGCGCGGCAAGCCCGCCAATGCACCGGCAAACTCGCGAGACTTGCAGCCGAAGCATCATAACGCCCGGGCTTGCCTTGTCAATTCCGCGCAGGTATGCTTGGCGCGCATGAACTCGCTGCTTTTGACCGGCGGGCGAGTCATAGACCCCGCCAACCGTCTCGATACCGTTGCTGACTTGCTCATTCTCGATGGGAAAATTGCCGCCCTTGGCCAAGAGGCCGCCACCCGGGCGCCCAAAGACATTGAACGGCTGGACGTCCGTGGAAAAATTGTCTGCCCCGGATTGATTGATCTGCACGTTCACTTGCGCGAACCCGGCCAGACAACCAAAGAAAGTATCGCCACCGGCACCGCCGCCGCCGCGCGGGGTGGCTTCACCTCGGTCGTCTGCATGCCCAACACGTCCCCGGCCATCGACAATGCCGGGACCGTCGCCCTCATCCACGAACGTGCCGCCCAGCACGGCGTCGTGAACGTCTTCGTCACCGGCGCCATCACCAAAAACATCGCCGGCGAGGAACTCGCGTCCATCGGCTCGCTCAAACGCGCGGGCGTCGTGGCCATCACCGACGACGGCCACTGCGTGCAAAACAACGAACTGATGCGCCGGGCGCTCGAATACGCCAAGATGTTCGACCTGCCGGTGATGGATCATTGCCAGGATTACTCGCTGGTGACCGACGGCGTAATGCACGAAGGTTACTGGAACATTGTGCTCGGCCTGCGCGGCTGGCCGGCGGCGGGCGAGGAAATGATCGTGGCGCGCAACATCCTGCTCGCCGAACTCACCGGGACGCGGGTCCATTGCCAGCATCTGAGCGCGGCCGGCAGCGTGCAACTCATCCGTGACGCCCGCAAACGCGGCGTGCCGGTCTCCGGCGAAGCCTGCCCACACCATTTCACGCTCACCGACGCCGCCGTGGCCGGGAGTGAAAAGTTCTGGCGGCAGGACGGCCGGAGAATCTTTGGCTTCCAGTCGCCGACCGAGGCTTATCCTGAATGGCCGGCTTATGACACCAATTTCAAGATGAACCCGCCGTTGCGCTCAGCCCGCGACCGAGAAGCGATCCTTGCCGGACTGGCCGACAACACGATTGAAATTCTTTGCAGCGACCACGCGCCGCACTGCGATTACGAAAAGGAAGTGGAATTCGACTACGCACCGTTTGGCATCACCGGCCTGGAAACCGGACTGGCGCTCTCGCTGATGCAACTTTACCACGCGAAACGGCTGGGCCTGTCCGACCTCATTGCCAAATACACCGTCCATCCGGCAAAACTTTTGAAATTGAACAAGGGCACGTTGACGATCGGCGTGGACGCGGACGTTACGGTGTTTGATCCCGACCGCGAGTGGGTTTTCGAACGCGCGGCAACCGCCAGCAAATCGTCGAACAGCCCGTTTTCCGGCTGGCAGCTCAAGGGCCGGGCGGTGGCCACGATTGTCGGTGGCAAAAAAGTCTGGACGGAGCAGGCTGAAGCGGTTGTCGCGTGAAAAAATTCGCTTCACACTTGACCCGTTGCGTCACTTGCCTAGCATCGCGCCCGGTCATTCATCAACAATGAAATCGATTCTGGCACTTGAAGACGGCTCCGTGTTTCACGGACAAGGATTCGGCGCACGCGCGTCCGCGGGCGGCGAGGTCTGCTTCAACACGTCCATGACCGGCTACCAGGAAATCCTCACCGACCCGTCCTACAAAGCACAGATCGTCACGATGACCTATCCGCTCATCGGCAATTACGGCGCCAACGAGGTGGACGTGGAATCGTGGCGGCCGCATGTCGCCGGATTCGTCATCCGCGAACTCTCGCCCGTCGTCAGCAACTGGCGCGCGGATTTTTCGCTGGGGGACTACCTCAAGAAAAACGGCATCCCCGGGATCCAGGGTATTGACACCCGCGCCCTGACCAAAAAACTCCGCGTGCGCGGTGCGATGAACGGTTTCATTTCCACGGAGGACATTTCGGATGCGGAAGCCATCAAACGCGCGAAGGAATTCGTCTTTGTGGGCGTGGATTACGTCAAGGAAGTCACCCACAAGGCGGCATTTCGCTGGGACGAAAAGGACGAGCAGAGCGCGAGCTTCAAGCTGGCCATCGGCAATGAGCCGGCCAATGCGCGCCAATTGCGGGAGCCGCTGCCGCCGGCGGACATTCCCATCGTCGCCTTCGATTATGGCATGAAGTACAACATCCTCCGGCGGTTGCGGCAGCATGGCTTCGCCGTGCAGGTGTTGCCGGCCACGGCCACCGCCGCCGACGCGCTCAAACATAAACCGGCGGGGATTTTTCTGTCCAACGGCCCCGGCGACCCGGCGGCGCTCCATTACATTGTGCGCGAAGTCAGGACGTTGGTGGACAGCGGCGTGCCGGTTTTTGGGATTTGTCTGGGCCACCAAATTGTCGGCCAAGCCTTCGGCGGAAAGACCTTCAAGCTCAAGTTCGGTCATCGCGGCGCCAACCAGCCGGTGAAGGACCTGGAAACCGGCCGGGTCGAAATCACGTCGCAGAATCACGGTTTTGCCGTGGACGCAAAATCGCTGCCGTCCGACGTCGCGGTCAACCGGATTAATTTGAACGACCAGACCGTCGAGGGCCTGCGCCACAAGACCAGGCCGGTTTTTTGCGTGCAGTACCATCCGGAGGCGTCGCCCGGGCCGCATGATTCAACCCCGTTGTTTGCCGAATTCCGCGCGCTGATTGAGCGGCGGGGATGAAAAAGAGAATCGTCCAGCAGATTTCAGTTTGACTTGAAACGCGCCGTGCCCATAATCGTTTTATCGTAACGTAAGTCCATGGCCAAACTTGTTATTCTGACCCAGGGTCTGCCAGTGACCGGCCGCGCACACGAGCTGAACGTGGATCGCACCACGATTGGCCGCGTGGAGGACAATATGTTCCAAATTGCCGAGGCCTCCGTCTCCAGCCACCATTGCGAAGTCCACCTGCGCGGCAACGAAATCCTCATCCGGGACCTCAATTCGACGAACGGCACGTTCATCAACGGCGAGAAAATCACTGAAAGCGTCCTGAAACCCGGACAGACCTTGCGGTTGGGCAACGTGGAATTGAAGCTCGACGCCCCCGGCGCCCCGGCGGCTCCTGCTGCCGGCACCGCTCCCGCCACCCCCAGCACGCCCAAGCGGCAGGTGGAAGCCACCATGGTCATCCCGCGCGGCGTGAGCCTGAGCGAACTGGAAAGCGGCGGTCGCGCGCCGGGTTTGGATACCAGCAAGGAATTTTCCAAGAAACGCAACAAGGCCGGCATCTACTTCTGGCTGGCCGTAAGCTTCGCCGTTCTGTTGATCGGGGGCCTGCTGATTTACGTTTTCACCCTCGTCAACAGCACCCCGCACAAGTAAATCCGGTCGCGGTCATGCAGCCGCGCTTTTCCCAACAACGAAACCGCGCGCTGACACTGACGGAGGTGGTAATTGTTATTGCTCTGATCGCCTTTCTGGCGGCGCTACTTTTACCGGCGCTAAATCAACATCCCACAACGGCAACGCGGATTTCTTGCACCATGAAACTCAAACAAATCGGGGTCGCTTTCCGGCTATGGGAAGGCGACAACAATGATAAATATCCGATGGCGGTTTCAGTAACGAATGGCGGCGCGATGGAATTGATTGCCACGGGAAATGTCGCCGCCTGTTTTCAAGTGATGTCCAACGAATTAAGCACGCCAAAAATCCTGATTTGCCCGAAGGACACCCGCCGGGTTTGGGCAACCAATTTTTCCACAGATTTCGACGATTCACACATCAGCTACTTCATCGGCTTGGATGCCGAAGAACGCAAATCGCAGATGCTTCTCGCCGGTGACGACAATTTCGCCTTCAGCGGTGTTCCGGTTAATTCCGGCCTGCTGGAACTTCCGACGAATACTCTCGTTGCTTGGGCTTCCGGGCGTCACATTGCCTACAACTCCCACTTTTGGACCACCGCACGAGAGAGATTCTTCGGCAACATCGGCATGGCCGACGGTTCGGCACGGCAAGTCACCACTGATGGTTTGCAAAGGGCGCTTCAGCAAACCGGCTCCGCTACCAACCGCCTCGCGTTGCCGTGATTTTTTGACACGGATTTCACGAATTCTCATGGATTGTTCCGGCTGATTTGAATTCGTGAAAATTTGTGAAATCCGTGTCAAATTCCCCGCGTGAAACTTTTCTACACCGGGCCGGCCGTCAAAACCGAACTGCTGGTGGTGATGCTCGAAAAACACGGCATTGCCGCCGCGCAATCGTTCGTCGATCCCGCCGCGCCGGATGACGGCGACCTGGGCCGCCCGGCGCAGGTCTTCGGCCGGAGGCAGACTACGACCATGCGTATCAACTGTTCTTCGCCGAGCGCGGGGACGAACTCTGGTTTTCGTTCCGCCATCCGGTTTCGGCCGGCTCCTGCGTGCGAGCCTCACGCAAGGTTGCGTGGAATTCACGCGTTCTGGAAATTTCCACCATCCGTTTTAAGGCGAAATGGCCATGGCATGGGCAATGCTAAAATCATTTTGGCATGAATTCCAGCCAGTCCAGTCGCCGGGCGGATGCGTTTTCACTGGTGGAATTGCTTTGTGTCATCGCCATCATTGGCATCCTCGCCGCCTTGTTGCTGCCGGCGTTGAATCAAAGCCAGGCGCGCGTCAAACGGATTGAATGCGAGAACCACCTCCATCAACTGGGAATCGCCTTCCAGATTTTCTCGCACGATCACGGCGATAAATTTCCCATGGCGGTTCCGGCGGCCGGGGACGGTTCGCTGGAATTCGTCCAGAACGGCTATGCCGCGGGCGGAGAGTTTTATTTTTCATTCCGTCAATTCCAGGTGCTTTCCAACGAGTTGAGCGCGCCGGCACTCCTGATTTGTCCGACGGACACGCGGTTCCCCGCGACGAATTTCAGCGGGCTCCAAAACAGCAATGTCAGCTATTTCGTCGGCGTGAAAGCCGTGTTTTCGAAACCGGATTCCATGCTGGCGGGCGACCGGAATCTCACGGCCAATTCGTTGCCCAATCCCAGCATCCTGCATATTGAAGCCGACAACCCATTGCGGTGGACGTGGGAATTGCACCAATTCAAGGGCAACATTCTGTTCGCCGGAGGCCAGGTGGAGGAATGGAACAATACGGCGCTGGTCGATGCCGGGAGCCAACAGGCTGGAGCCGATCTGTTCATGCCCACCATCCTGCCCGTCCCCAATGCTTCCGCTCCCGCTTTTGCCGGTTACGGAAATAATTCCGGTGCCAATCCCGGTATCACCGCACCGCCACGTCCGTCGGCATCACCGGCCGCTCCATCGGGAGCCCCGGCTCCTCCACCCGCAAATCCGGTCGCTTCATCGGGTACACCGGCCCCGCCATTGGCAAATCCGGCAAACAGTTCTCCCGGCAGCCGGGGCAGATTCACCCAGAATACACCTGGCCGATCCGGGACGCAAAACCTGCCGGACGCGGCCGGAGCAAACCCAACAGATTCATTTTCCACCAACGCGCCGGGCGGAGGAACTGTCACGCCTGAAGCAACAGATTCGGCGACGCCGACGTTTGACCAGCGCGTCGTAAAAATATTGCGCCGGGTCATCATTGGTTTCTATCTGCTGATACTGCTGATTTTGCTGCTCTGGCTGCTGTTCGCCTGGTGGCGAAGGTCGCATCGCCGGAAAATGCAACGGGCCGGCTGACTTGGGTATTCCGTTCTGGATTCCGGATTCTGCTTCCGGTATTCTGCACCGATGTTCGAAACGGTCAAAGCCGACATTGCCAGCGCCGCCGGGAAACTCACGCATCTGCGGAGGTTTCTTTGACGTCCCCAACGCGCAAAAACGCCTGGGCGAACTCAATGCGCTCATGGCCGCCGACAATTTCTGGAACAACCGCGAAAAGGCGCAGACGCTGATTGACGAGGCGAATTCCCTCCGCAGCAAGATCGAGCCACTGCTCCAGGCGGAGAAAAAGCTGGAGGATTTCCGGGTCATGCTCGAACTCGGCGAAGCCGAACCGCCGGAAGCCCAGGCCCAGGTGGAAAAGGAACTCACCCGCGACCTCGCCCGGTTTTTCAAGGAGCTCGACGCGCTGGAATTGAAGGTTTTTCTCAACGGCCCGCACGACCGGAAGAATTGCATCCTCAGCATCAATGCCGGCGCCGGCGGCACCGAGGCCCAGGACTGGGCGGAAATGCTGTCGCGCATGTATCAGCGCTGGGCCGAATCGCGCGGCTGGGAGGTCGATGTCACCGACGCGCTGCCCGGCGAAGGCGCGGGCCTCAAGAGCGTCACGATGCTGCTCCAGGGTGAAAATGCCTATGGCTTCGCCAAGGCCGAGCGCGGCGTGCACCGGCTCGTGCGCATCTCGCCGTTCGATGCCAACAAACGCCGCCATACCAGCTTTGCCAGCGTGGACGCGATCGCGGAAATTGAGGAGACGTCTTCGGAAATCGTGATTCCGCCGAATGAGTTCCAGGTGGACACGTTTCGTTCCGGCGGCAAGGGCGGCCAGAACGTGAACAAGGTGGAAACCGCCGTGCGCATTACGCACCTGCCCACCGGCCTCGTCGTCGCGTCGCAAACCCAGCGGTCGCAGCACCAGAACCGCGCCACGGCAATGCGGCTTTTGCTGTCGCGCATTTACGCCCAGCGGGTGGACGCGGCGAAGGCCGACATGGAGCGGTTTTACGGCGAGAAGGGCAGCATCTCGTGGGGCAACCAGATTCGCAGCTACGTTTTTCAGCCATACCGCATGGTGAAGGATTTGCGCACCGGCGTGGAGACCAGCAATGTGCAGGGGGTGATGGACGGCGATCTGGATCCATTCGTGAACGGCTGGTTGCGCGCCGGCTGCCCGGCCAAACGGATGCAGGGAGTGAAGGATGAAGAAGAATAAATGACTAAACCATAATGACGAATGACTAAAGAATGTCCAAATGCTCAAATGACGAACGACACGCGTTTTTCATGCTTCGTGCTTCGTCATTCTTTAGTCATTAGGATTTAGTCATTAGTCATTTCCCAATGAACATCCTCGACAAAATTGTTGAGCAGAAGAAACGCGAGGTCGCGCAGTTGCCGGAGCGCGTGCTCGCCTCCGGCGATTTGCACGATGCCTTGCTCGAACGCGGCGAACGGCGCGACTTTCTGGCCGCCTTGCGCCAGCCGCGGCGGGGTGACCTGGCGTTGATTGCCGAGGTGAAGAAGGCGTCGCCGTCAGCCGGCGTGATTTGCCCGGACTTCGACCCCGTGCGCATCGCCGGGGAATACGAGGCGGGCGGCGCGAGCTGCCTGTCCGTTCTGACCGACGAGAAGTTTTTTCAGGGCTCGCTCGATTATCTCCGGCAAATCCGCGCGGCGGTGAAGCTGCCGCTGCTGCGCAAGGATTTCATCATCGACGAACGGCAGATTCTCGAAGCCATTGAGTGGGGCGCGGACGCCATCCTGCTCATCGTCGCCATTCTGGACGACGAACGCCTGCGAAAATTTCATTCGCTGGCGGTGGAAGCCGGCCTGGCGGCGCTCGTGGAGGTGCATGATGAGGCGGAACTGGAACGTGCGCTGAAAATCGGCGCGGAACTGATTGGCGTCAACAACCGCAACTTAAAGACTTTCAAAGTGGACTTGGCAACGACGGAGCGTCTGGCTGCGAGGATGGAAGATGGAAGATTGAGGATGGCAAAAACTTTCACGCCATCCTCCCTCCTCAATTCTCCATCCTCGCCTTTGTTGGTAGCCGAAAGCGGGATTCATTCCCGCGCGGACGTGGAGCGGCTGAAGCGGTGCGGCGCGAAGGCGATCCTGGTCGGCGAATCGTTGATGCGTGGCGCCGACATCGCCACGAAAGTGCGCGAATTGATCGGGTAGCACCCGCCTCCGGCGGGTTCAATTCGGCGTCCCGCCGAATTGCCTCGGCAGATGGAGAATGGCTGACAATCGGCCAAGCACCGGCAAACTGCGTCAGCCGCCCGTTTCGGGCGCGACGCCCGAAACGACCCGCGAGACGCGGGTGCCACCACAAATCACGCGCGGTTTTTTGACAGCTGTTTCGCCAGGCGTATCGCAGCCATCATGGACAAAGGGTTGGCGATCCCTTTCCCAGCAATGTCGTAAGCCGTGCCATGATCGGGCGACGTGCGAATGAACGGCAGGCCGAGCGTCCAGTTCACCCCGGTGTCGAATGCCACCGCCTTCAGCGGCGCCAATCCCTGGTCGTGATACATCGCCACCACGGCATCGAAGTTTCCCTGCAACGCGTAGTGAAAAACCGTGTCGCCGCTCAGCGGGCCGACGACATCCAGCCCGCGTTTCTGCGCGGCGAGCACCGCCGGCGCAATGGTTTTGATTTCTTCATCACCAAATTCCCCGCCTTCGCCCGCATGCGGATTCAAACCGGCGACGGCAATTCTGGCGCGGGGCAGGCCCAGATCGCGGCACGATTGCACGGCAAGTTCGATGGCCAGATTGATGTTCTCCGTCGTGAGTTTTTCAGAAACGGACTTGAGGGAAATATGAACCGTGGCCAGCGCCACGCGCAACCAGCGGCCGCGTTCGTCCGTGCCGAGCAGCATCATCGCCGTCCGTTTGGCCCCGGCGAGTTCGGAAAGAAATCCGGTCTGCCCGGTAAATTCATGGCCGGTGCGAACAATGGCTTCCTTGTTGACGGGCGCGGTGACGAGCGCGTCGAGTTCATGGCGAAGACAGCGTTCGGCGCCATCGCGCAACCAGGCCACCGCGGCGTTGGCGGCCAGCGGCGAACCCGCCGGCAAACTTTCCGGCAGTGGTCCGGGCAAGGGATTCGCCATGAAGACCCGGCCGGCATCACCGTAACCGGAAAATTTTTTGAGCGGCAGATTCAGCCCGGATTTTTGATGGAGACGGCCGATGGCGTCTGCGTCGCCGATCAACAGGTAGCGCCGGTCGTCATGGGCGGCTTCCGCGGCCACGGCTTTGAGGGCGACCTCGGGGCCGATGCCGGTGACATCGCCGAGAGAGATGCCGATCCAGCCAGTCATGTGAAATAGTGTTTTCGGCGGCGGAATTTAGAACAGACGGATGAATGTCTTCTTTTTCAACTGCGCAATCCATTGTTCCTGGAGTTGCTTCTGCGCCTGCGTGCGGAGGGTCACCTCGATTTCATCACGCACGTCTTTGAGCGGTTTGACGTGCGCGGGATGCTTGTCTTCAACGAGCATGATATAGTAAGCGCCGGGGGTTTCGCCCGTTCCGGGCGTTTCGATCACGTCGCTGACCTGTCCGGATTTGAGGGGCAGGGCCGCATCGGCCAACTCCTTGCGCAATTTGGAGCGCTCAATCCAGCCCCAATCGCCGCCCTGGCTGCGCTGCGAACCCTGTGAATAAACGGAAGCCATTTCCTGAAACGCCGCCCCTTCCTTGATCTTGGCCAGGATTTCATTGGCCAGACCCAGCGTGTTGGTGTCATCGCCGGAAGTCTTGTTGAGCACAATCATGCGGAGCTTGATTTCGTCCTCGACCTTGAAATCGTCCTGATGCGCCAGATAGTAGGTTTCGACCTTGTAGGGCGAGATGATGATTTTATCCGGGGAAATGTTTTTGGCGCGCAAGGCGGAAACGATGTATTGATCGCGCACCTCCTGGCGGAACTTTTCGTACGTCATGCCCTGCGCCTGAAGGGTCTTCATCATCGTGATGCGGTCGCCAAACCGCTCGTGGATGCGGTCCTGAACCATCTCGTCCACGGCGCTTTCCGGCAGCCCGTGGTATTCCACGTCAAAGTCGTGCAGAATCAATTGCCGCTCAACCAGTTGCTCCAGGCCGTCGTTGAGCGCGTCGCCCAGTTTTTGCTCGAACAGGGACGAATCGCCGGCATATTCGCGACGCAACGCCTGGGCCGCCGGCAGGACAAAATCCTCGACTTCCGAATGCGTAACGACCGCGCTGTTGACCACGGCCGTGATGTCATCAACCAATTCCGCGCGCAACGGCAGGTTGAAAAAAACAGCCGCCGCCAGAATTGGAATGAAACGGGAAAACTTCATCAAAAATCCGCGCCTAGGTTAACAACAAACCCGGGCGGGTCAAGCGCGCCGATCAAAACCGGACACGATTCAGCAGATACATCACCAGCCCCAAAATTGCCGACAGCCCCAGCGCGACCACAATGGACCACTTTAGAAAATAAAGATGCTTGCGACGGGCGGCGCGCCCACCCTGCCCCGGCAACAAATAAAACCGTTCCGGCTCTTTATTGGCCTTCTGACGAAACATGTGATTCTGATTCCCATCGGGTTTCTAGCACACAACCCGCGGCCGTTCAAGTCACAAGCTTGCGGTTGGGAGCGCCGACCGTTACCGTTGCGCCGTGAATCTGGAAGACCATATAGGCGACATCATCCGCAAGGCGCGGACGATGAGCGGCGTTTCCGCCGTCACGGCGGCCAACGCGGCGGGCATCGCCGAAGCCGAATTGTCCGCGCTCGAGGAAACCGGACAGATCTCCCGGCGGCCGGATTTTGCGGCGCTGGCGAAACTCACCGGGCTGGATGGGGCCAAGCTCGAAGACATCGCCAACGGCTGGCTGCCGGCGGAAAAGGATTTGAGCCCGTGGCGTGAATTGCGCGTGTTCACCACCGCTGGCGACGGCATCACGGTGAATTGTTTTCTGGTCTGGGACGAGGTCACGCGTGACGCGGCGCTGTTCGACACCGGCTTCGATGCGAAGCCGGTCCTGGATACCATCGCAGCGGAAGGGCTGGCCCTGCGGCACGTTTTCATCACGCACTCGCACTATGACCACGTGGAGGCTCTGCCCCAAATCCGCGATGCCCTGCCCCGGGTGCGATTGCACAGCAGTTCCAAAAGCGCGCCGGTGGACCAGCGCAACAAACCGAGCGAAATCATCCCCCTCGGCGGCTTGCGCGTGACCTATCGCGAAACCCCCGGCCATGCGGAGGACGGCGTGACTTACGTGGTTGGCAACTGGCAGGAGGACGCGCCACACGTGGCCATCGTGGGCGACGCGATTTTCGCCGGTTCCATCGGCCGCGGCAACCAGTCGTGGGACCTCGCCCGGCAAAAAGTGCGCGACCAAATTCTCACTCTGCCGCCGGAAACGTTGATCTGTCCGGGACATGGCCCGCTGACGACCGTGGCGGAGGAAAAGGCGCATAATCCATTCTTCTGACTATTGGATGATTTCCTTGGGCGGGGTAAAACTGGACACCGCCTTGCGGCCATTGAGACACATTCCGCACCCGTCAGCGATGTGGCCAAAGCGGAGACTGGTTTTTTCGCAGGTTGCACACCAGATTTGACCGGGGACACCCGTTGATGTGCGTGTATCGCGCCACTCTGCCGGAACGGCTTCCAAAATTAGATTCTGCGCGTAAATGGCACAAGGATTGCATCTTGGAGAGGTCAAGCAGCAGCACACGATTTATGAAATTTGCCTTGGAAGTCGGTACGTCGGAAAGACACCTCATCGAATTCAACTTTAATCAACTCCGCGGCACCCTGGTCATCCGTGTGGACGAGCGGCCGATCTTCCAATCCACCCGCATTTTCAATGAACCGGTCCACGAAGTTTACCATTTCGTAATCGATGGCCGGGAGAAGTCGGACGTGCGGATTGAGAAACACCGCAAGCCGCTGTTCGGCCACCGCAACACCGTTTACGTGAACGACCGCATCACCCGGGTGATTGAACGGTATTTTTGATCGGTTTTTCTCAAACGGGCCGGGCGGACAGGTAAATCCGTTTGAAATTCCAAATTGACCCTTTCCGCCGCGGTTGTTAGCCTCTCCCTCCGTTCCAACGGGATTTTATGCGACATACCATTTCAGTGCTGGTGGAGAACAAATTCGGCGTGCTCACGCGCGTGGCGGGACTGTTCAGCGGCCGCGGCTACAACATCGACACCCTCAACGTCGGCCCCACCCAGGACCCCAAGACCTCGCGCATGACCATCGTCACCCACGGCGACGAGGCCACGCTGGAACAGATCGTAAAGCAGCTCAACAAACTGCCGGATGCCATCAAGGTGCAGGACTTCCACGAGGGCGAATACGTGGACCGCGAACTGGTACTCGTCAAGGTGGTTGTGGACTCGAAGTCGCGCGCCGAGGTGATGCAAATCACGGACATCTTCCGCGCGAAAATCGTGGACGTGCAGCCCAAAACGCTCACCATCGAAATCACCGGCGCCGAAAGCAAGGTGGAAAAGTTCATCGGCCTGATGGATTCGTTCGGCGTGCAGGAAATCACACGCACGGGCAAGATCGCCCTGCCGCGCAAGTGATAGCCGGAACGCGGCTTCAGCCGGTTTGATGGGGCGAGGCTACTGACGAGCCGGCTCGCGAGGACGCTCGCCCCACCGAAAATTACAAAATGGACCGCCACCTTATTTCACCTGCGTTTGCATTTGACTGACAAGCCCTGATGTTTAAAATTAAAAGTTCATTTGAACGAACTGAAGACATTGAACCAACACTGAGTGAAGAAAGATTGATTATGGCAATTATTGATTTTGGCGGAACGAAGGAAAAAGTCATCACGCGGAAGGAATTCCCGATGTCCAGAGCCCGCAAGGTGCTCAAGAACGAGGTCATCGCCATCATCGGCTATGGCGTCCAGGGCCCGGCCCAGGGATTGAACCTGCGCGACAATGGCTTCACCGTCATCGTCGGCCAGGCCAAGTCGTTCAAGCGCGACTGGGACCGCGCCGTCGCCGACGGCTGGAAGCCCGGCAAGACGCTGTTCGACATCGAGGAGGCCGTGCAAAAAGGCACCATCATCCAGATGCTCGTTTCCGACGCCGCCCAACGCACCATCTGGCCGGTCGTGAAGAAAAATCTCAAGCCCGGTGACGCGCTTTATTTCTCGCACGGCTTTTCCATCGCCTATAAGAAACAGACCGGCGTCATTCCGCCGAAGAATGTGGACGTGATCATGGTCGCCCCGAAGGGTTCGGGCCTGAACGTTCGCCGCAATTTTCTCACCGGCGCCGGCATCAATTCCAGCTTCGCCGTCGAGCAGGACGCCACCGGCCACGCCGAAGAGCGCTGCCTGGCCGTCGGCATCGGCATCGGGTCGGGCTACCTGTTCCCGACCACGTTCCAGCATGAAGTGTTCAGCGACCTCACCGGCGAACGCGGCGTGTTGATGGGCGCTCTGGCGGGCATCATGGAGGCGCAATACGAAGTGCTCCGCGCTCACGGCCATTCGCCGAGCGAAGCGTTCAATGAAACCGTCGAGGAACTCACCCAGAGCCTTATCCGGCTCGTGGATGAAAACGGCATGGACTGGATGTATTCCAACTGTTCGGCCACCGCCCAGCGCGGCGCGCTCGACTGGAAACCCAAGTTCAAGAAGGCCACGTTGCCGGTGTTCAAGGATCTGTACAACCGCGTCAAGACCGGCAAGGAATGCGCCCGCGTGCTCTCCGCCTGCGGCGCGCCCAATTACCAGGTGCAGTTGCAGAAGGAACTGGGCGAAATCCACAACTCCGAGATGTGGCGCGCCGGCGCCGCCGCCCGCGCCCTGCGCCCGACGGAATCCGCCCGGGCCATCACCAAGGGAACCAAGGGTATTTCCGGCCGCACGGCGAACTGAAGTCCGCGCAAAAAATTAAGAGCCGCTGGAGCAATCCAGCGGCTTTTTCGTTTCAATATTGTCGGAGGGGCGAGTTCCACGAACCCCAAATTCCCTGAGCTTTCAGTCGGGGCCTCGCGGAGCTCGTCCCTCCGAAATAATTCAACCGCCCAACGATGACGCATCCGTCACATCGCCCTTGTTGAAATTCACATATTCCTCCGTCAAATCGGCGGCGTAAATCACCGCCCCGGCCTTGCCGAGGTTCAGATTGATGTGCAGATCAAACTCTTTTGGCGCCACGGCAGCGCAGAGTTGCTTGAACGTCGCCTTCGTCGGCTGACCGCGTTTCAAACTCCACAGGATATTCTTGCCGTCAACGGAGCTGTACCCGATGTCCACCTTTTCCTCGACGACTTTGGCCGACGAATAGCCGAGCGCGTCAATGATGCGGCCCCAGTTCGGGTCACCGCCGTGCCAACTGGTCTTCACCAGCGGACTGTTGGCCACCGCCCGCGCCGCGGCATCGGCATCCCGAACCGTCCTCGCGCCGTTCACGCGCACGGTCACGATGCGATGCACGCCTTCTCCGTCACGCACAATCATCCTGGCCAATTCGAGGCAGACGTGGTTCAACGCAGCTTGGAAAACCGTGAAATCCTGTAGGAGCCAACGTGAGGAGGCTCTGACTTTTTTTGAAGAAGTGAGACTCGTTACCTCGTCTCCTACAATTTTTGGATTCTCCGCCATTCCGTTGGCGAGAACCAGCACCGTGTCGTTCGTGCTCATGTCGCCGTCCACGGTGATGCGATTGAAGCTCTGCGCCACGGCTTCCTGCAATGCAGCCTGCAAAATTTTGGCTTCGATGGCCGCGTCGGTGGTGATGAAACCAAGCATCGTCGCGTGCAACGGCAGCGCGGCGGGCCGCGCCCCGGTGGCGCTCATGCCGGGCTGAATCATGCCCGCGCCCTTGCATATGCCGCCAATGCGGACGGTTTTTCCGTCCAGCTTGAACTCGACTGCGATTTGCTTGGGCCGCGTGTCGCTGGTCATGATGGCCTCGACGGCGTGATCCGCGTGACGCGACGAATTTCCAAGCAGCGTTGCCGCCTCAAGGATTCCGCGTTTAACGTTTTCCATCGGCAAGCCGACACCAATGCGGCCGGTGGAGCCGACCAGAATGCGTTTGGTGGGTAATTCGTAGCCGCGTTCGTGAGAATGCAGATGGCAGTCGATGAGAGCAGCGAAAGTTTTCCGCGTTTTGACAAACGCGGCTACAGCGCCAGCCGCCAGGCGCGTCATTTCCCGTGCGTCCTGCAAACCCTGCCTGCCGGTGCAGGCGTTGGCGTTGCCGGAATTGACGACAATGGCCTGGGCGATGCCTTTTTTCACCCGCTCGACGCAAACTTTCACCGGCGCGGCGCAGACCTGGTTGGTGGTGAACATTCCAGCGACGGTTGCCGGCACTTCGGAAACGATAAGTGCCAGGTCACGCTTCTGGCCTTTGTCCGAGCCTTTGCCGGTGCCGAGGCGTTTGATGTCGCAAAAAACCCCGGCGGCACGGAAACCCTGGGGAGCGACAATGGAACCGGAAATTTCTTTGAACAATTTTTTCATGATTGGCATGGTGTGAAAAAGGTGTTTCAACGGGCAGGCTTGCCCCATTGACGGTCGGCGAAGTCCATGAACATCTGCCAGTCAGCCGGGGTCATGGAATGTCCCCCGGCCCGGAGGTAATAGCCGAGACGGTTTCCGACCAGCTGGCCCGGCGCCGGCATGGGCTGCGCCGCCATTCCGTCAACGCCGAGCAGGCGGTAGACCGGGGCGGCGGCCTGCAACACGTCGAACTGGCCCGCCGGATTCGCCCACTGGTCCGCCTGGCCGTTGGAAAACAGGACCGCCCGCGGCGCGCACAAGGCGACCAGGCAATTCTGGTCGAAGGGCAGCCGTTCCGGGCAATCGTTGAACTGCTTGAATTCGGCATTAAACCAGTGGGGGAAGACGCGGTTGATGTCGCGGAGCTGTTCCCCGGTTTTGCCGCGGCTGGGGGCGCTGCCGCCGCATCCGGCCTGATGCACCACGGCGAGGGCAATCCGGTCGTCGAACGCCGCCGCCAGCAGCGCCGTCTTGCCGTTGCGCGAATGGCCCAACGCGGCGATGCGGCGCGGATCCACGTCCGGATCCGACTCGAGGTAATCCAAGCAACGCTGGAAGCCCCAGGCCCACGCGGCAATGGTTCCCCGATCCGCAGGCCGGTTGCGCGCCGGGTCGCCGCCGGCCAGCCAATGGTAAAGCCCGTCGTTGACGTCGGGCCGGTCCGAATCAATGTCGCAACTGCAAAACGTGGCGAGGCCATACCCGCGTTCAACGATGTCGGCAATCGGCCATTCGTCCCCCGGCCAGTCAGCGGCGCCGGCCGATCGCGCCGCCTCCGTGGCGACGTTGTTCGAGCACCCCTTGCACAGCGGGGTCAGCCAGCCGCGCGCCAGCGGCACGCGCGGATCGTCCGTCAGCGATTGGTTGCCGCAAAAGTTCAGCCCGAGAAAAACCGGCACCCGGCCCGACCGATGATTTGGGAGCACCAGCATCAGGTTGATTTGCGGCGCGCCGTTCGATCCGGTTTCCAGCGTGATCAGCCGGAGCGTCGCCTTGCCGCCGGCAAAATCATGATATTCGGCCGTCACCCGGGCCCGCATCCGCGCGGGCTTGGGCGGCAGCGGGCCGTACATGTAATGTTGGAAGAGGGCCATCAATTCCGGCCGGCGCTGGCCGAACCACTGCCCGGGCGAGTTTACCCGGCGGCCGTCGAGCATGACGAGCGGATCCGGCAATGTGTCGCACGACGGCAACGCGGCCGGGGCCGGAAACGACCGGGGCCCGGGTGTCGTCGAGCAGCCAAACAACAGCAACCCACTCAGCGTCGCGACGAAAAGCATGACCCACGCGGCATTCATTGTCGGACGGATGATAGGCGAGCCGGCGCGTTTGGCAAAGCTCCGGATGAGGTGAGTGCCTGTGGCTCGGCTGCTTTATTGGCGCACAACGCCGACACTGCATCCTTTCGTGCGGTTGGTGTATTTGGGGGTTAAATTTTTTCCGCGTCAATTTCCAGCCGCACCATGCGGACGTGGACGCGGTCTTCCGTATCCGGCGGATGTCTGGCCAGATAACGGTCCACGACGCCGGCGATGAATTCCTCGCGCACATCCTCCGGCACGCGCTGGATGTATGGCAGCCAGGTGGTGCGCAGCCACGCCGCAAAACCATCGCGACCCTGGTAAACCGCATCCTTGGGCGACAACTTGACGCCATGGGTTTTAAATCCGAACCGGGGCAGCCATTTCTCGTAATCCGCCGGGCTGTGAAAGAAATACGGCTTCTCCAGCTTCCGGAAAAACCCGCGCCAGCGTTTGAGCCGCATTTCCGGGCGCAACGCGATAAACACGTCGTGCGCGTTGCCGCGGCCGCCGCAGGAAACGACGAGCCGCCCGCCCGGACGCAAAATCGCAGCGGCGCCTCGCAAGAAAGCCGGATGATCATCCACCCAGTGCAGCGCCGCGTTCGAAAAAACCAGGTCGAATTTTCTGGCAAAGCCCACATGGCGGGCATCCATGACATGAAATTCGAGGTTCGGGTTTCGCTTCGCCGGAAATGTCTCTTTCGCGAACGCAATCATTTCCGCCGAAGCATCAACGCCTATCACCGACCCATCCGGCACGGCACGCGCGATTTCCGCCGTCACCTTGCCGTCGCCGCAGCCGACATCGAGGACGTGCTCGTCGCCGCGCAGGTGGAGGTGCGCAATGAGTTCGCGTGCCCAGGTTTGTTGCACGGCGGAATTCGCGGCGTAGTCAGCCGCGTTCCACTTCATGTTTTTTGTAGCAGCCGAGGTCACGAGGCTCACTTCAAAGGCAGAATGATGAAGCCATTTCGGAGCCGTCTCACATCAGGGAGATATTTCTTCATTCAACATTCTTCCTTCATACTTCAGTTTGAGCCTCCTTGCGTCGGCTCCTGCAAATCGTCTCAAACCAGGCCCGCCGTTTCCGGCCAGCCGCACAGGAGGTTCAGGCTTTGCACGGCCTGGCCGCTCGCGCCCTTGACCAGATTGTCCTCGGCGCTCATCACGATGAGCCGGACCGTCCGCAGATCAAGCCGCCAGGCGATTTCGATGACGTTCGTGCCGACCACGTTTTTCGTGTCGGGCAGATTTTTGCCGTCGAGCAGCCGTACAAACGGTTCCTGTCCGTAGGCTTTTTGGTAACACGCGGCGATTTTTTTATCCAGCGCTTCCATCTCCGCCAGCGTGGAAAAATGTTTGTCCGGCGCGAGGTAAAGCGTCGTCAAAATGCCGCGGTTGACCGGGATCAAATGCGGCGTGAATTGCATGGTCACCTTCGACCCGGCCGCCAGCGAAAGCTGCTCCTCGATTTCGGACAGGTGCCGGTGCCTGGGCACGCCGTAGGGCCGGACGCTTTCGTTGCATTCGCAGAAAAGATAATCCGCCTCGGCCTTCCGCCCGGCGCCGCTCACGCCGCTCAACGAATCGGCAATGATGCCGGCCGGCTTGACCAGCCCCGCTTTCAACAGCGGAATCACCGGCAGCAGAATGCTGGTCGGGTAACAGCCCGGCGACGCGATGAGCGACGATTTTTTGATCTGCTCGCGGTAAATTTCCGGCAGGCCATAAACCGCCTTCTTCAGCAACTCCGGCGCGGGATGGTCGTGCGCGTAAAATTCCCGGTAAATCTCCGCGCTCTGGAGCCGGAAATCGGCGCTCAGGTCAATCACGATGCACCCCGCGTCAAGCAGCGGCAAAGCGTATTCGGCAGCAACGCCGTGCGGCAACGCGAGAAACACCACGTCCGCCTGCTTGGCGAGCAACTCGGCCTTCGGCTCGGTGAAGCGGAGCGTCTTCGATTTCGGGTGGCTGGCGAACTTCGGGAATATCTGGGCCAGCGTCTGCCCGGCGTTCTGACGCGAGGTCACGGCCACCAGTTCCACGTGGGGATGGTGCAGCAGCAACCGGACGAGTTCCTCGCCGGAGTAGCCGGACGCGCCGATGATGGCGACTTTCGTTGTTTTCATATTCAGGTCCAACATTGCCGTAATGGAGTAATGGAGTAATGGAATTTTGCAACACTCCATTTCCTCCGCACCCCAATTCCCCAACAAAAAACCCCGCCGGCCCTGGCCAGCGGGGTTGGAAAATTTCCAGCGCGATCAACGTTTCGAATACTGGAACCGTTTGCGCGCGCCCGGCTGGCCGTACTTCTTGCGCTCCTTCATGCGCGAATCGCGCGTGAGGAAACCCTCGGCCTTCAACGCGCCCCGCAGGGTGGCGTCGAACTGCAGCAGCGCCCGGGCGATGCCGTGCCGCACCGCGCCGGCCTGGCCGTTCGGCCCGCCGCCGGAAACGTTGATGCGCGCGTTTAATTTTTCCGCCGTGCCGGTCAGGGTCAGCGGCTGCGTCGCGGTCACCCGCTGTGTTTCCAGCGTGAAATAATTTTCAAACGGGCGGCCGTTGACGGTGATGGTGCCGTTGCCGGATGCGAGCCGGACCCGCGCGACGGCGGTCTTGCGCCGTCCGGTGCCGAGATATTCAGTGGTTTTGGTTTCAGCCATCGGTCAGTTGAGGGTTAAGAGTTGATGGTTGATAAATCAGGCCGCGGCCTTGAGCGTGGCGGGCATTTGCGCGGCGTGCGGATGTTTCGGGCCTTTGAAAACCTTCAGTTTGGTCAGCAACTGGCTGCCGAGCCGGTTTTTCGGGATCATGCCCTTGACCGCATGCAGGATGAGTTTTTCCGGATGCTTCGCGCGGATTTGTTCGACGGTGGTGTATTTCTCGCCGCCTTTCCAGCCGGAATACGTCATGAACTTTTTATCCGTTTCCTTCTTGCCGGTGACGCGGACCTTCTCGGCGTTGATGACGATGACAAAGTCGCCGGCATCAAGGTGCGGGGTAAAGACGGGCTTGTTTTTGCCACGCAAAACATCGGCCACCTGCACGGCCAACCGGCCAAGCACGGCGCCATCGGCATCAATCACATGCCACTTCCGCTGGTCCAAATCCACTTTGGGCAAATATGTTTTCATTTTAAACCGGAGCAAAGGAGCAGGAAAAATATCAAACTTTGGGACGAAGTCAACAGGACATTTCAGCCTTTTTAGCCTGCTTTGCCGTCCCCAAGCGTCTTGGCGGCGGGTCGGAACATATTGATTTTGCTGAAGGCGCCGCATTTTTTTCAATTAACCTCCCTGGCACCCGACCCGTTATGGTTGCGGCATGAAAACCAATCGGAGCCTGCCTGGCGCCGCTGATTCCGCCGCCGTGCGGCATTCCGGGCCATTCCCGCTTGCCAAGAACTCGCATCGAAGCACACACTGCGTTCAACCAAGCCGTTTCGCCCGCAGAAAGGAAACTTTATGGAAATGATGATACCCATCGTCGTCTTGGCGGTATTGGGAGTTCCCATTGCTTTGGCCGTCTGGCTGATCGCACGGGCGGTTCAGACCAGGGGACGCATCGAAGAACTTTCCTGTCGCCTCAGTGAACTGGAAGTGGAAATCATCCGGCTGAAACGCGAACGGGAACCGGCAAAGCCGGCCGAACCGGTCGCAAAGCCAGCCCCGGAGCCGCCACCAGCCTTCACCTTGCCAACCCGGGAAGAAATTGCCCGGAGACAACGCGAAGGTCCGCAGCCCGTCGTGCCCCCGGCCGCGCAACCGGAGGAAGTTCCGGTTTCCGCAGCCAGCCAGACCAGGATGGCAACTCCACCGCCGTTGGCTCCGCCACCGCTCCCCTCCATCGAGCCGGAACCCAAACCGGAAGTGGCGGCGGTTCCGCGTCCCGGCGTCCCTGCCATCAATTGGGAACAGTTCATGGGCGTGAAGCTGTTCGCCTGGGTCGGCGGACTGGCGCTGTTCCTCGGCGTCGCCTTCTTCGTCAAATATTCGTTCGACAACAATCTCGTGCCGCCGGAACTGCGCGTGGCCATCGGATTCATCACCGGCCTCGGCCTGCTCGTGGGCGGCGTGGTGATGTCGCGGAAAAATTATCCCGCGCTTTCGCAGACTCTATGTGCGACCGGCGTCGTGATTCTTTACGCCGTCACCTTTGCCTGTCACTCCATCTACAAATTCCAGTTCTTCGACGTAATCCCCACCTTCCTGCTGATGGTGCTCATCACGACAACGGCCTTTCTGCTCGCCGCGCGTCTCAACGCCATGGTCGTGGCCCTGCTCGGCATGCTGGGCGGTTTCCTCACCCCCATCCTGATTTCCACCGGTCAGGACAATCCGCTGGGCCTGTTCGGTTACATCGCCATCCTTGATGCCGGCCTCATCGTGGTGGCGCTGAACCGACGCTGGCATTTCCTGGCCGCGCTGGCCGCCGCCGGCACCGCGTTCATGCAAATCGGCTGGGTGGCGGATTTTTTCGAGCGGGAAAAATATTTTGAAGGCGACAAAATCCTGGTCGCGCTGGCGGTCCTGTTCGGATTCAACGCGCTCTACCTTGCCGCGGCCTCGTGGTCCAAAACCCGGAAGCTGACGAGCAAATGGCTTTCGGGTTCCACGCTCGGGCTGGCCGCCATCGCGCTGGTTTTCACCCCGTGGTTCCTGACGTTCGCACCGCTGGCGCAACGGCCGTGGCTGATGTTCGGTTTTGTTTTCCTGATTGACCTTGTGGTCGCCGCACTGGTGGTGCTCGACGATGAAATCGCCTCCGCCCAATCCATCGCCGGCCTCGCCGTTTTCGGGTTGCTCGCCGCGTGGACGGCTCATTCGTTGAGCAACGAGCTGCTGAACCCGGCACTGGCCTTCTATTTCATTTTTGCCGTCGTTCACTCGGTTTTCCCGGTGTTGCTGCAACGCCGGTACGGTATTCGCGCGCCGTTGTGGGGCAGCCGGCTTTTCCCGCCCTTGGCGCTCGTGCTGGTGCTTTTCCCCATCTTCAAGCTCACCGAGCTTTCGTTCATCGTCTGGCCGTTCGTGCTGCTGGTGGACGTGCTGGCCATCGGGCTGGCGGTGATGCTGGGTTCGCTCCTGCCGGTGCTGGCGGTGATGGTGCTGACACTGGCCGCCACCGGCGCGTTGATTTTCAAAATCCCCGCCGAACTCACCGGGTTGCCCACGTCCTTTTTCCTGCTCGGCGCGTTTGCGATTTTCTTCGTCGCCGTCAGCGTCTGGGCGGTACGCAGGTTGAAACCCGGGATTCTCACCAAAGCCATCAACCTCAACGAGGACGCGCTGCAACCGGAAAACGTGGCTGCGCTCCTTCCGGCGTTCTCGGCGGTGCTGCCGTTCCTGCTGCTCATCATGGCCACATTGCGGTTGCCGCTGGCAAATCCTTCGCCGGTTTTCGGCCTCGCCCTGCTTCTGGTCGTGTTGTTGCTGGGTGTGGCGAAGATTTTTTTGCAGGACTGGCTGCCCGCCGTGGGTCTGGCCTGCGTCACGGCGCTGGAATGCGCCTGGCATTTCAACCGGTTCGACGCCGCAAATCCCGCCATATCGCCGAACCTCCCGTTGGCGTGGTATTTGATTTTCTACGCGGTGTTCGCGCTGTTCCCCTTCCTGTTCCTGAAAAAGTTCGGCGACCGGGTTGTTCCGTGGCCACCGCCGCCATGGCTGGCCTGCCGCAGTTTTTCCTCATCCACCGGCTCGTCGCCGTGGCGTATCCAAATCGGGTCATGGGCCTGCTGCCCGCGGCTTTTGCCATTCCGCCGTTGCTGAGCCTGGTCGCAATATTGAAGAAAATTCCAGAGAAACCAGCGCGCATGACGCAACTGGCCTGGTTCGGCGGCGTGGCGTTATTTTTCATCACGCTCATCTTCCCAATCCAATTCGACCGCCAATGGATCACCATCGGCTGGGCGCTGGAAGGCGCCGCGTTGCTGTGGCTGTTCCACCGCGTACCGCATCCGGGCCTGCGGCTTACGGGCGTTGGCCTGCTCGTTGCCGCGTTCGTGCGGCTCGCGTTCAACCCCGCTGTGCTCGAATACCACGCGCGAAGTGCCACGCCGATTTTGAACTGGTATCTCTACACCTACGGCATCGTGACGGTCTGCCTGTTCGCCGGGGCGCGGCTGCTGGCGCCGCCGCGCAACCTCGTCCTGCGCTCCAACGTTCAACCCATTCTGGCCGGATTGGGCACGGTGCTGGCGTTTCTGCTGTTGAACATCGAAATCGCCGATTTCTTCAGCGAGCCCGGCGTAACGTTGACATTCACCTTCAGGGGTAATTTCGCGCGCGACATGACTTATTCGATCGCCTGGGGGCTGTTCGCACTCCTGCTGCTGGTCATCGGCATTCTCAAAAAAATACCGGCGACCCGTTATGCGGCGGTGGGACTGTTGAGTGTAACGCTGTTGAAACTGTTTTTTCACGATCTGGCCCGGTTGGGACCGCTTTACCGCATCGGCGCGTTCATCGGCGTGGCGGTGATTGCCATGCTGGCTTCGTTCGCCTATCAACGCTTCTTTTCCGCCGGCCTCAAGGACAAGGAAACCAGAAATGAGACGCCTCCATAATCAGACGCACGCTAACGCCATCGTTTGGAATTCCGCCTTCAGGCGGTGCTTGGCCGCGGGTGACGCTGGCCGCCTGAAGGCGGGACTCCGAACCTTGCTGCCCCGGCTGCCCGGTATTCTGGCGATGACCTTTGGTTTTTCCGTCCAAGCTGCGGGCCTGCCTGCCGGGTGGCAGCACGAACAGCCATTCGACGCACCCGCGCCCGGGCTGGTGAAACTAAGCCTGCCGATAGAAACGCTCGATGCCGCGCGTCCGGCGCTCGAAGACCTGCGGCTTTATGGCGCCGCGGGCAATGAAGTGCCGTATTTGATTGAACACCCGGTCCCGGTGACAAAGGTCGTGCAAAACGTAAAATCGTTTCACATTTCATTGTCCCCGAGCAAGACGGTCATCGTCTTGGAAACCGGACTGATCCAGCCGCTCGATGATGTCGTACTGGAAACCCCGGCGGAGAGTTTCCTCAAGCCGGTGCGCATCGAGGGTTCCACCGATCTCAAACGCTGGCAGACCCTCGAATCGGGACAACCGATTTTCCGGCAGCCGGACGGGGTGAACCGACTCCACGTCTCCTTTCCCGCCGGCACTTGGCCGTGGCTGCGGCTGACGGTGGATGATCAGCGGACGCCGCCGATCCCCTTCACCGGCGCGCACATCCGCGTCGCCGTGACCGAACCGGCCCCAACCGGATGGATGCCGGCGACCATTGTCGAACGCAACGAAAACCCGGGAGAGACGCGATTGGCACTGGATCTCGGAGCGGCAAATTTGAGTCTCACTGCCGTCCAAATAGAAACCGCCGAACCGCTTTTCACGCGGCATTTGACGTTTGCGGTGCCGCAGGTTTCGGAGGACACCATTCACGAGCAACCCATCGGCCAGGGGGTGATCTACCGCATCGCCGTCGAAGGCCAACCCGCGGCGGAAAGCCTTTTGGCACCTTTGGAAAGCCAGGTCCGTTCGCGGGAATTGCTCTTGTTCATTCACAATCAGGACAGCCCGCCGCTGCCCATCACAGCGGTGCGCGTGGAACGGCGCCCGGTTTATCTCGTGTTTCTCGCGCGACAGGCGGGCACTTATCATCTGCTGACCGGCAACAGTCAATGCACCGCGCCGCATTACGATCTGGCCGCACTGGACATGAACCTCAAATCCGTGGCGGTCACACCCATCAAGCTCCCACCGCCGGCGAACAACCCGGATTATCACCCGCCGGAAGTGCTGCCCGGCATCGAGGAGACCGGCGCGGCGCTTGACGTGTCGGCCTGGAAATTTCGCAAGCCGGTGAAATTCGGTCGCGCCGGCGCGCAGCAATTGGAGCTTGAGCCGGATGTGCTCGCGCATGCGCAATCGGGCTTCCAGGACCTGCGGCTTTTGCATGGCAGCAACCAGATGCCTTACATCCTTGAACGCACCTCCATCAGCCGTTCGCTGGCGCCGACGGTGACCGCCACCAACGACGCGAAAGATCCCAAACTCAGCCGCTGGATCATCAGGCTGCCCCAATCCCACCTGCCCGTTACGCGCCTGAGTTGCGTCACGGAAACGCCTTTGTTTCAGCGTGAGCTGACCCTTTACGAGGAACTCACCGACGAGCGCGGGGAAAGATACCGGCACAATCTGGGCAGCGCCTCCTGGGTGCGAAAACCTGATCGCCAAAACGGGGAATTCCTCCTGACCCTCGACAGTCCGCCTCAAAGCGACATGCTGTTTCTGGAAGCACACAACGGCGACAATCCGCCGATTGCATTGGAGAAAATGCAACTCTTTTATCCCGCCACGCGCATTTTGTTCAAAACCGGGGCGGACGATGAATTTTTCCTGTACTACGGCAATCCACGCACAGACGCGCCGCGTTATGACCTCAGCCTGGTTGCCGGACAATTGTTGTCGGCGGACAAGGCCATTGCTTCGTCCGGCACCGAGCAACAGCTTCGGAAATCATCGTGGCGCGAGCATGAAATCCCCGGCCAGGGCGGCGTGGTATTCTGGGGGATCCTCGCGCTGGTGGTCGTGGTGCTGCTGGTGATCATCTCGCGGCTGCTGCCGAAAACGCCGCCGCCAGCCTGATCAAAATCGCGGCCATTTTCGTCTTCGATTAACTGATGCCGCGTCGCCGGCTTACGGCAGGAGCAGAATGCGGAAGAACCGTTGCGGCTCCGGACCGATGGGAGTGGACAAGGTTCCGTTGGTGCCGGGAGCGCCCAGATTGATCCAGTTGGGTTGAACCAGATTGGTGCTGTACTGCGCTTGATACATTCGCCCCGGCAGCGCGTTCCATTCCAGGCAGAAGTTGTGATTTGTTTGAAACACGTGTTGAATGAAAGGCGTAATCGCAACCGGGACAAAGCTGACCTGGTCCACCCAGCCGCAGTCGGCGCCCAAGCTGACGCTGAAATCCTTCACATAGCTCCAACTCAAGGTCTGACTGCCGGCCCCGAGATTAAAGGTTTCCGGTTGCCAATCCACTTCTCCGGAAATGGCTGCCCGCGGATCGTCATTGACCGAGAAGAAGAGGAAGTCGTAATCCTCCTCGGAGGACACGTTCCACCAGAACGTGAGGGTTCCCGGACCGGTCACCGTGGTTTCCATCCAGGATATCTGCGAGTCGATGATGATTCCGCTTTGTCCCGCGCCCCAGCCGTCGTGGGTGGTCCAGGGCTGGCCGAACCAATCGGCGTCTCCGCCGGTGGTCCATACGAGATTCGTCGCATTCAGCGCCTCCGCCAACGTGGGCAGAACGGTCAAAATCGCATTGGAACTGGTCACGGAGCCGTAAAGGTTCGTGATGACCACCGAGTAAATTCCGGCATCTGACATCGACACGTTATTCAACGTCAGGGTGCTGGAGGTCGCGCCGGAAACGTTTCCGCCGTTTACCAGATTGGTGGAGTTCTTTTGCCATTGATATCGCAGCGGCAAAACGCCGTCCGCATCAACGGTAAACGTGACCAAAGCACCCTGCAAGCAGATCAAACTGGCTGGCTGGGTGGCGATGGCAGGAGCGGCCGGGACGTTCAACCGGAAGAAGGTGCCTGATCCGTTTGCGCCGCCATAGTGGGTGGTACCATAGAAGTTGTGGTCTTTGCCTTGGACCAGGCCGACGGGCGGAGCCCCATCATCGTAATTGAACTCATGGAGCGTGACGAACGTTCCATTGGTTTTCAATTTGAAGAGAATGCCATATCCGTTTGTGCCGCCGCCAGATGTGCAGCCGTAAAGATTCCCGTCACTGCCCGGCACCAGGCTGTTGGGGGAAGAGCCGTCAACGCCACTGAACGAGTATAGCGTCGTGAGCGTGCCGTTGGTGGTCATCCTGAAGATGGTGCCGTTATAATTGGTCCCGCCGCCGTAGGTGGTGCCATAGAGATTCCCATCAAGGCCTTGCACCAGGGCGCCGGGTTCAGAGCCGTCGTCGCCGTTGAACAAGTAAAGGGTGGTGAACGTGCCATTGGCGGTCATCTTGAAAATCGCGCCGTTCCAGTTGGTGCCACTATCGGTTATGCCGTAGAAATTACCATCGTTGCGCTGCACGAGGCAGACGGGATTGGCGCCATCGTCAGAATTGAAGGTGTGGAGGCAGGTAAACAGGCCGTTGGTGGTCACTTTGAAGATCGTTCCGTACCCGTTCATGCCGCCGTTATAAGCAGTCCCGTAAAGATTGCCGTCCAAGCCCTGCACCAGACTGCTGGGTTCATTGCCGTCATCATAAAAGAGTTCGTAGAGCGTGTCGAACACGCCATTGGTGGCTACTTTGAAGATCGTGCCATTGCCGTTCGTGCCGCCGTACTCGGTCACTCCGTAGTAGGACCCGTCCCGGGCCTGTGCCAGGCTGAAAGGTTGAGAGCCATCGCCCATGCCGGTGAAGGAATAGAGTCCCGTTCGGCTGCCGTTGGTGGCCATGGCGTAGATGGTGCCATAGCCATAGGCACCGCCTGACTCAGTTGTGCCGTAGAAGAGGCCGCCGGCGCCTTGCACTGGCTTGTCTGGAGTCGTGCCGTCAGTACTGGAGTAGTTGTCAAACGACCAAAGCGTTGTCACCACGCCGTCAGTGGTGGCCTTGAAAATGGTGCCATATCCGTATGTGCCACCATACTGCGCCGTGCCGTAAAGATTACCGTCACTGGCGAATAACACGCAGTCGGGCGCGTACCCGTCAAAGTAATTGAACGCGTGCAAGGAAGTGAAAACGCCGTTGGTGGTTATTTTGAAGATCGTACCGACGCCGTTCGTGCCGCCGTTGTATGTCATGCCATAAAGAAGACCATCCTGACCCTGCACCAGACTTGCAGGCCCATACCCCTCAACATTACTCAATGAATACAAACTGGCGAACACGCCGTTCGTTGTGACTTTGAAGATCGTCCCGAGGTTGTAGGTGCCGCCGGCATAGGTTGTGCCGTACAAGTTGCCATCCGCAGCCTGTATCAAGCCTTCGGCCATGTAACCGTCGGAGTCATTGAAAGAGTGCAACGGGGTGATCACGCCGCCGGGGGTGACTTTGTAAACTGTGCCGTAGCCGCCGTTGGTCCCGCCGTAGTAGGTCGTCCCGTAGAAATTGCCGTCAGCGCCCTGGACCAGACCGGCCGCCGGGTAATATCCATTGGTGCCGGCAAATGAAACCAGGGTGTTCACCATGCCCGCGGGGGTCATCTTATAAATCGTGCCGTAGTCTCCGTTGGTGCCGCCGTAGTAGGTGGTCCCGTAGAAATTGCCATCGGCACCCGCAGTCAAATCCCCCGCGGGGTAATACCCGTGGATTCCGTCGTTGGTAAACGAGACCAGAGAAGTCAGCACGCCATTGGTCGTCACTTGGAAGACCGTGCCATAGCCACCGTTGGTGCCGCCATAGAGCGTAGTGCCGTAGCAGGCTCCATTCATGCCTTGCACCAATTGTCCGACAGGCTGGTATCCATTGGTGCCATTAAAGAAAGCTATAGCAGTCAGCCCGCCATTCATACTGATTCTGAACACAGTGCCGCAACCATTCGTGCCACCGTAGTCGGTAGTCCCGTAGAAATTGCCGTCCGCACCTTGCACCAGCCCCACGGGCAACGACCCGTTGTTGTTGGTATTGTGGCCGAACGAGTAGAGCGTATCCAGGGTGACCGCGCCGCTCGCGGTCGAAACCGCCAGCGCCAGCAACAGGACGCCGGTTTTCAGCAGGAGGTTTTTGATGAGGTTCATAAGCTTTGGCTGGTTGGTTGTTTAACTGAAGGGCCGAGCAGGTGATGAACCTGCTTTCACAGACAATTATTCTAATACTGTTAGTTCGATAATGGTTGTCAAGCTAATTTTACCACAGGCAATCTCCAGGGCATTTTGACAATACCATCATGGCCAAAACCGGCGACGTTTGCTTGACTTACGTGAGCGGTCGCTTCATTAAACAGGCTCAAAACGAGCTGAGACTCCCCTGATGAATTTGTTTCGCCGCAGAAGCGTCGCCGACCTGCAAGCCGAGGTGTTGACCGACCAAAGCC
>JBKQOA010000016.1:0-4757 GCA_052145735.1 Limisphaerales bacterium | reverse complement strand
TGGGAGCGCCGGCGTCCCGCCGGCCAACCCGGACTCGAGCTGCCGGCGAGACGCCGGCGCTCCCAGGTGCAATTTGCCTGTGGGCGTTCATTGCGTTTGCATTTATCAGCGGCCTAAGCGTCGCGGCCCAAACCACCAATGCACCCGCCCTTGCCGATTACTCGGCCTTCCGGCTCATCGCGGACCGGAACATCTTCGACCCCAACCGCTACGCGCATGCCACCGGCAGCAGCCGGCGCTCATTCTCCCGCTCGGCGCCCGGTTTTTCCCTGGTCGGCACGATGACTTACTCGAACGGCATGATCGCGTTTTTCGACGGAACGGAATCCGATTACCGGAAAGCGCTCGCGCTGAACGGGACCATTGCCGGTTATCAGGTGAAGGCCATCACCTTGAACGGCGTCAAGCTGTCTTCCACCAACAAACCGGTGGAACTGGCCGTGGGCGGACAGATGCGATGGGAAAGCGGCGAATGGCAAGTGGCCGGCTCGGGCGAATTGCCCGCCAGCACGGCCGGAACCGAAACCCCGGCGGCGGACCAGCCCGCCGCCCCGCCGTCCAGCAGCGAAGCGAACGATGTGCTCAAGAAACTCATGCAACAACGAGAACAGGAACAAAAATGAAAACCCTGATGCTGAAAATCCTCCCGGCGTTGTGCCTGGCGGGACTGCTCCTCCCGGCCGCCGCGCAACCGGCGCCCAACGAAAACCCGGACGGCAACAATGCCCCGGCGGCCGCGCCGGACCAGCCGCCGCCGCCCCCGGACATGGCTTTTCCTCCGCCTGACGCCAACGCGATGCCCGGAACCAATTCAGCCCCCGCCCCGGCCGAAGCCGCGCCCACGACCGGCAGCCGGCCGGCGGCGGCAAAAACCGCCGACACGTCGGACATTGTTCCCACCGTCGTGCAGGATGACACGGCTCTGACAACCGAAGCGCCGGCGACCGGCACCAATATTGACGAATTGCGCCTGAATTTCCGCAACGCGCCGCTGGATCTGGTCCTGAAATATCTCAGCGACGCCGCGGGATTCATCGTTGTGATGGACACCCAGGCCAAGGGCAACGTGAGCGTCATCAGCAGCCAGCCCATGACCCGGGATGAAGCGGTGGACCTGCTCAATGCCGTTCTGAACAAAAACGGTTACGCCGCCATCCGCAACGGACGGACCTTGACCATTGTGGACAAGAACGACGCGAAGACGCGCAACATCCCGGTCAAAACCAGCAACGACCCGAACAGCATTCCGAACAACGCCGAGATCGTCACGCAGATCATCCCCATCCGCTTCGTGGAAGCCCGGCAACTGGTGACGGATTTGTCATCGTTCGTCTCCCCCCAGGCGACCATTGTGGCGAACGAGGCCGGCAATTCCATTGTCGTCACCGACACGCAATCGAACATCCGGCATCTCGCCGAGATCGTCCGGGCGATTGATGACAGCGCCGAGGGCGAAACGGAAATCCGCGTGTTCCATCTCAGTTACGCCAGCCCAGCCGACGTGGCCAGTGAGCTGTCTCAGATTTTCCCGTCGAGCGGCACATCGAGTGGCCAGGTCCAGACGCCGTTCCGATTCGGTGGCGGCGGTGGCCGTGGCGGATTTCCCGGATTTCCAGGTTTTCCCGGCTTTGGCGGCGGCGGCACTACGTCCGGCAGTGGCAGTCAAAACACCCGGATCCAAAAGCAAACCCAGGTCGTTGCCGTGGCGGATTCGCGCACCTCGTCCGTCATCGTGACCGCCTCCAAGGATTTGATGAGCGAAATCGCCGGCATGATGACCCAGCTGGACGTGCCTTCGACCCGCGACCAGAAGGTCTTTGTGTATCACATGAACAACGGCGATCCGCAGCAGACGTTGCAGGTGCTGCAAAGCATGTTCCAGAGCAGCAGCACCACCTCGCGCAGCGGCACCGGCTCCTCGTCCCAGAACAGCGCGTTGCAGAACCGGGAAACCCAGAACGCCACCGCTGCCGGCAGTTCAACCTCCAGCACCAGCACCGGTATCGGCACCGGGACCACGCGCGGCGCGGGCGCCGGCGGCAATCTCTTTTAACCGGTTTCAAATGCAGCATTCAACCTCAAGGCAAATTATGAAAACACAACAGTTTAAAAAATATCTGGCCGGCCTTTTGATTTTTCTCTTCTGTGCCGCCATCGAAATCCAAGCGCAACAACGCCCCGGTGGCGGGGGCGGGTTCGGCGGGTTCGGCGGGTTCGGTGGATTTGGCGGGTTCAACAACGCCAATCGCAACGGCAGTTCCAGCACCAGCAGCTCCTACAATAACAATGGCACCGTCGGCAGCGCCACGTTTGCCGTGGACCCGGACACGCATAATATCGTGGTCATTGCCGACGAACAAACGGCGGAACAGATCAGACAGGTGATCAACAATCTCGATGTGCCCAAGCCGCAGGTGCTCATCAAGGTTGTGTTTATGGAAGTCAACCGCAACAGTTCGTCCCAGATTGGCGTCCAGGGCGGTTGGACGAAAAACATCGGGAACACCACCACCGGCAGTGTGGCACAGGTCTTTGGGCTCACCGGAATAAGCTCCGTAGCCAACAATTTCGGCGGCACCGGCCAGCCGCTGGCGACGACCCCGGCATCGCCCAGCGGCGGCTTTTACCAGATCGTCGGTTCGGATTACCAGGCAACGATCCAGGCCATTGCGCAGGCGGGCAAGGCGCAGATTCTATCACGCCCGTCCATCCTGGCGCGCGACGGGCAGTTGGCCGAGATTGTCGTCGGCCAGGACGTTTACCTGCCCAGCGGGGTTTCGTTCACGACGTCCGGCACCACCACCACGCCCGTTATCAACGGCACTTACACCGCCGTCGGCATCATCCTCGATGTCACACCCTACATCGGCGACAACAACCTGATTGAAATGATTCTTGAACCCAGGATCACGTCCATCGACACCTCGTCACCCGGCCAGGTCATTGCCACCAGCGGCGGTTTGCTAAGCACCCCGGTCTATGCGCCGAACGTTGATACCCGCTCCGCCAATACCGTCGTCGTCACCCCGGACGCGCAGCCCGTGGTCATCGGCGGCCTCATTGGCAGTGCCAAGTCGTCCAGTGACACCAAAATTCCCCTGCTCGGTGACATTCCCATTCTCGGCCAGCTATTCCGATATAGCTCCAAGTCCGATGACAAAACCGAGCTGCTCATCTTTCTCACCCCGCACATCGTGCATGCGCCGGATCAGCTCGCCGCCCTGTCCATTGATGAAACCCGCAAGTCGCAGATCATCACCAACGGCATCAACGAGCAGGAACTCAACCAGTACCTTGACCGCGTGCCGATGAAAAAGAAACCGTAGGCCGTGATTGTGTCACTGCCTGACCAAACCGGATCATGGAACTGAAAAACCGCAACGCGCTGATTTACGGCCTCCTGCTCGGAGTCTGGGTGCTGGTTGTTGCCTGGCTCACCGCCGAGCATTTCCGCGTCCGCGAAGCAGCCCGCGCCGGGCTGGTGAACCGCGGCCAGGACATTTCCACCACGCTCGGCATCGTCCTCCGGTCGCAACGCCGCTTCGGCGGCGTGGTCTCCAAGGAACGGCTCGAAGCCTCGCTGACCGAACTGGTCCGGCAGGACAAGATTGAACTGAACGGCATCGCCCTGTTGAATGCGGCGGGCGCCATGGTGGCCTCTGCCGGCACCGGTTTTGATCTTCAATCCCCTGCCGGCACGGGCACGACCGAACATTGGGATGCCCAAACCGTCACGCTCGTGAACCCGGTGGACCTGGGCACCAATCTCACCTACGACATCGAAGGCACCAACCTGCCAATCATCCTCTCCCGGCAGGATTTTACCAACCGCTTTGCCACCAATCGCCCGGCCGGACCGCGGGAACCGCCGCCCGGACCGCCCCCGGACGAAAATCCAACCAACCCCGCCTTCGGCCCCGGCGAAATGCCGCCGCCGCCGGACAACGACACCAACCGGATGCGTTTCGCGAACCGGCCCCGTTTCGGCCGGCCCCGCTGGATGAGCGAGGAGGACTACCAGGCCCTGCGCGAAAAACAGGGCGTCCATAGCTTTGTCATCGTCATGTCCACCCGGCCCCTGCAAGCAATTCTCGACCAGGACCTCTGGCTTCGCGCCATCATCGCCCTGCTCGCCACCGTCTCGGTGGTGGGCTCGGGATTTGCCTGGCGCAGCCTGGCCCGGTCCTCCGAACTCCAAATCCGCCTCATTCGCGCCAGTGAAATGAATTCCCATCTCAAGGAAATGAACCTCGCCGCCGCCGGCCTCGCGCACGAAACCCGCAACCCGCTCAACATCATCCGCGGCATGGCCCAGATGATTTCCAAACAAGCCGATGCCTCCCCCGAACTCCGGGAAAGTGTCCGCGCCATTGTGGACGAAACCGACAAGGTCGCCGCGCAACTGAATGAATTCATCAACTACTCGCGTCCGCGGGAGGTCCGCCGCGCGAACCTGGCGCTGAATTCCGTGGTGAACGAAGTCGTCCGCGCGCTGGCCTATGACATCGAGGAAAAGAAAGTCCGGTTCGAAACCAGCGGCGAGCCCCTGACCATCGAGGCGGATGAGCAAATGCTCCGCCAGGCGCTGTAGCCCGACCGGCGCGTTCGACGTCCAGGACAGCAACAGCTCGGTCCCGTACTGGTACGGAGGATTGACCGACTGGATGAATGCCTGGGAGAACCCGGACGGCGGCGGCGTGCCGAGGAGCGGCACCGGCGGGGCCAGCCAGGACCGGCCACGCCCGGTTGGCCGGCGG
>JBKQOA010000015.1:0-14748 GCA_052145735.1 Limisphaerales bacterium | reverse complement strand
TAACGGAGATAGTCAGGTTTTCGCATTAACTGAAGTGTAACTGGAAAGGGAAAAAATGAATTTTTCGGGCATGATTTTTTCGGATTTCTCGCAGCAATACCTGCGGGCGGCGCTGATGGTGTCGCTGCTCAGCGTGTGGCTGCTGGTGGGGCTGTTCTGTTATCTTAATTATTACACCAAGCGGGAGTATTTCACCGTCTGGACCGCCGCCTGGCTGTTTTACGCCCTGTGGCTGACCCTCGGTTTCAATGTCCAGGACGTTTCCGTCGAGAATGCCGACAGCATCGTCTTCAAACTCAAGCAGTGCTGTGTGGCCGTTTCGGCGGTCTTTCTTTTGTGGGGCAGCCTGCGTTTTCTGAGCATCCCGGTCCCGCAAAGGTTGTTTGGCCTGTTCATGCTGTTCCTGCTGGTCTGGACTTTTGTCGGCCCGCATGTGCTTTCCACATCGCTGGAGCCCAAAATCAGAATGCTGGAAATGCAACTGCCGGTTTTCATGCTGCTCGGTCTGGGCAGCGTGTTCGCCGGGGTCTGTTTCTTCCGGCTGCGAAAGAAGATGCCGTTCGTGGGCGCGGGAATGTTGTCGCTGGGCTTCCTGCTCTGGGGCCTTTACCTCGCCAGCTACCCCCTGTCCCGGCAGGATGAACACCTTTACAGCGCCGGCTTTTTTGTGGCCGCCGTGCTGCAACTCTTCATCGCCGTCAGCATGATTGTGCTCGTGCTGGAGGAAGTACGCTACAAAAACGAACAGGTGCTCGCCGAAATCGCCGCCGTTCGCTCGGAGAAAGAGGCCTTGCAGGTCAAAGTGCTGACCACCGAGGAACAATGCCGCAGCCTCTACGATCAGGTGCGCCTCACCGAGGGACTGCAAAAAGCGTATGAAGAATTGCGCCGTACCCAGCAGGTGGTGGTGCAGCAGGAGCGCCTCCGGGCCCTGGGCCAGATGGCCAGCGGGGTGGCTCACGACGTCAACAACGCCCTGTCTCCCGTGATGGCTTATTCAGAACTGTTGCTGAGCACGCTACCGGATTTGCCGGAGGCTTCGCGGCATCACATCCAAATCATCAATCAGGCCGGTGGGGACATAGCCAAAATTGTCGCCCGCATGCGGGAATTCTACCGCCGCCGCACCGAGACGGAGCCATTGACCGAGGTGAACGTCAACCAGATTGTCGAGGAAGCAATCGAACTCACCCGGCCGCGCTGGCGCGACCTGCCGCAACGCGAAGGCATTTCCATCCAGATTCAGCAGGAGTTGGAGCCCGAACTGCCGTGGTTGTTGAGCGACCCCAGTGAATTCCGGGAAGCGCTGATCAACCTCGTCTTCAATGCGGTGGACGCCCTCCCGCAAGGCGGCACCATCACCTTGATCACCCGGTCCATCACCCGTCCACTTCCGGACCAGAACGGGGACGCCGAGCAGCAGATTCAAGTCGAAGTGCGGGACAACGGCATCGGCATGGATGAGAAAACCCGGCAGCGTTGTCTGGAACCGTTCTTTTCCACCAAGGCCCAGCGCGGCGGCACCGGCCTGGGTCTGGCGATGGTCTATGGCATGACGCAACGCCACGACGGCACGGTTGAGATCGACAGCACCCCGGGCAACGGCACCCGTATCCGTCTGACTTTTCCCATCCGGGAAAAGACTTCACCGGCAGGACGGACCTCCCTCCCCAAAACCAAACAGCAGCGTTCGCTTAACATCCTTTGCATTGATGACGACGAAAAAGTCAGGCTGCTGCTGAGCGATTGCCTCGGCCACTTCAATCATCGGGTGATGGTCGCCTCCGGCGGAAAGGAAGGGGTTCAATTATTCCGCACCGGCGCGCTGAAAAAAGAGCCTTACGATGTGGTCATAACTGATCTGGGCATGCCGGACATTGATGGACACCATGTGGCCCGGACGATCAAGACCGAGTCCCCCAACACGCCGGTCATCATGATCACCGGCTGGGGCACCATCATGCAGGAAGACGGCGAAAATGCTCCGGAAGTGGACGCCGTGGTCGGCAAACCGCCCAACATGCAGGAATTGAACGACCTGCTGCTCCGGGTCACCAAATAACACGACGTGCCCGGATTTGTTTTGAAATCACCCGCTCAGGTAAAAGTGGTGAATGAAAGATGACCGCATGCGTCTGACGGAACCGGTCGATTTTCAAGCGACAGACAGATTGCTCCACGTGTGTCACGGCTTCGACAGGCGGAAAAACAGATTTCCCGTCGGCGGAGTGATGGTGATGCTGTTCGTGCCGTTGCTGGTCGTGACGGTGTAACCGCTGGCAGCCCAGCCGCCGGGCACCGCCAGATTGGAATTCTCCTGCAACGTGTAACTGCCCGTGTCCGGCCACGAAACGACCACACTGTCCGGGCCGACAAAGGTGATGGTCAGGTTCGGCAACCCGGGCGTTTGCACCACGGAAATGAGACTCCAAAAACCACCCGTCACGGAATATTGTCCGCCGCTCATCGCTCCGCCCGCGTCCGGTTGTCCGATGGTGCCGCTGACGGTGTAGGTGCCGCCGGTGCTCGTGCCGCCGCCGCCGGCGACTTTGTACCAGTCAATCGAGTATTGCTGCGCGAAGCCGAAGGCAGGAAACAGCAGGCCCAAGATTAAAATGATTTTACCCACAGGAAGATCATTACTGCATTTTTGTCGATTTCTCAAACTTAATTTAACGCGGTGATGAGGTTGATGCGGGACTTGGAGGCGGATAAGCTTTCACAAATTCCGACATAGTGTTGAGAATTGCTTTAGCTTTAATCACAACACCAAGATTGAAAAATTGGTCTTTCTTGTATACTGGTACGAATTGCGTTGGCAGTGGCTTAAATTGTATTACTCCTTCTTCTGCGTGAATATACGCATCTGAGACGAGGCCCAAAAAATAGGCTCTGCCGCCAACCATAATACCACCATGCGACGTATAGGCACCTTCATCCAGCACCATGACAGGACTTCCACTTGATCCTGGAAAGACGCTTGCATCTATAAGAAAAAGTGGCAACCCATTAAAATCCACAACATATGGATTTGCTGTAAAACCCCTACGAGCGATTGGGAGCGAGTTTGTTTCGTCATGTAGTCCGTATGGATAGCCGACAAAAACAATAGATTGAATTGCACTTAAATCTTCAGCCGCTTCTCGGCTTGGAACGAGGTCTTTACTTAACGAGCGGAAGAAAGGCGTTTGTCCGTTTGCTTTGAAATAGTCCAGAATCGGAACCAACAGAATCAAGGCTACGTCAATGTTGGGATTGGGATCGTAAAAAACCAAATTCTGCAGATTCGGCACTGTGACTACACATTTTTTCCCCAAGTCAGGCTTACCATCTTTGCTTTGAACAAACGAGAAAGTTGAAGAAGTAAAACCATTGACAACATGTCGGCATGTCACGATAAATGGAATTTGATGTTGTTCGTCAATTTTATAATTGAAAATAAAGCCGGTTCCGGTGTTGCTTGTTTTCCCATCTGCACTCTTTGCTTCTATTCGTGTGGTGCAGAAGAACAATTGCTGGTCAGGCGTGTCTGCCTTCATTGTCGGCAAGTCACTCGGTTGGAAATTTGTAGCAGTTGAAGGCTGTTGGGCGTAAGAAACATTCGCACACAGGACCGCAAACGCCAACCAGAAAATCTGAGCAGTATGACGTCTTTGCCGTTCGAAATGGTATGTTGTAATCATAAGTAGTTAGATGTGAGGAGTAGAAAAATGCTCCGTCAAGATAAATGTTATCAGCCAGTCGGGCGGTTTTTCAGTGTTGCGACGAGTATGCGAACGTGGCGATTTTCTAGCTAGCGTGGAATCACGCGCGTTGCTTCAATATTGCTTTCGCTGATTTCCTGACGGCTTCCAACAGCTCACGCGGCTTTACAACTTTCGCGTCCCCGCCCCAGCTCAAAATCCAGCGCTCGATTTCTGCCAGGCTGGACAGCTTCAATCGCAGTTCCACTCCCCCACCCTTCAGCTCGCGCAGTTGCTGCGATTCGTGCCATTTCTTTTCCCGCACGTAATCGGCGGCGCGGGCGTTGAACCGGATGATGACCTCATGTTCGGCCTCGCCAAAATGGACGCCGAAACTTCCACGCAGACGCTTTTCGAGAGAGAATTTTTGCGGACGTCCAAACGTTTTGCCGGTCGGCTTCACGGATTTTACGCGCGCGGGCACGAAGGTGCGGATGTCGTTGCGCGCATGGTCGTAGGCAAACAGATACCACTCGCCGTTGATGTTCGCCAGGTGATACGGATCAACCAGCCTCAACTCGGTCTTCGGCTGGCCAGGCTTGCGGTAGGCCAGTTCGATTTGTTGCCGACGCGCAGCGGCTTTGGCCAATGCATCGAAGATTTCCAGGTTCAAGATCGGTTCGGCGCGGGTGCGGAAGGAAATCGTATGCTCAATGTCGGCCAGGTTCAGCGATATGGTGTCGGGCAGCGCCTGCTCCATTTTTTTGATGGCGCTGAGGAGGGGCTTCTCGAAATTCGTGCCGCGATATTGCTGGAGCGCCTTTTCGGCCACGATGAGCGCAAAGAGTTCGCCCTCGGTGATCTGGATGTTCGGGAAAGCGCTGACCTCCTCAGTGTAATGATAGCCGAAGCGCGCGCTGTCGTATTCCACCGGCAGGCCGAGCCGGTCGCGCATGAACTCGATGTCGCGATGAATGGTCTTGGTGGCGACCTCGATTTCTCGGGCGAGCGTGGAGGCATTGGGAAATTTGCCGGACTTCAGCGCCTGATGGATGCGTAACATCCGCTCCAGCGGCGGCCGCGAATGGAGCGCTCTCGCGTCCGTCCTTTCCGACGGAGATTTGGACTTGGGCTCAAATTTCATTTTTTCCCGGTCGCGCCGGGGCATAGAGCATCGGGTCCTGCCGGTAAAATTCCTTCAATTGGGCATACAAGGCCGGATGCCGTTCCTGCAACCGGCCGGGTCTCTCGAAAAAGCATTCCGTGGCCACAGCAAAAAACTCCGCGGGATTTTGGGCGCCATACGTGTCCAGGACCGTCTCCCGGCCGTCCTCCGCTGCGCGGCGAAGTTGCTGAAATTCCTGGCTCAGGACCCTGGCCCACGTCCGGTAGCGTTGGAGTGTCTGCGAAAAGGTGGGCCCGTCAAGGAGTGGAGCACCGTCGGCGACGCCGTCCTCCTGGTCCAGTTGATGCGCAAATTCATGGAGGACCAGGTTCCGGCTTTTGTCCGGTTCCGCCGCGCCGGCAAACGCACCATCCCACGCAAGAACCACTGCCCCGTGCGGCCAGGATTCACCCCCCCGCGCCTGGTCTCCTTCGGTGATCGTCCCGTCCTTTTCCCAGTGCCACGTTTGGGCGATATAACTGGAGGGATAAACCAGAATGCTATGCAGGCGGGGATAGCATTCCGTGTCCCGATGCAGCAACAACAGGCACGCCTGGGCCGCGATCAACACCCGGACCTCGTCGGTGATTTCCTGCCCGTCGCAACCCTCGAACTGTTTGCCCGCCAGAAAAACCTGGATGAGACCCTCCAATTCACGGCGATCCGCCGGCAGGAGGCGGGAATACATGGAATAACGGCTCTCAAGGATGTCGCGCCATTTCGAAGGGAACGGCCGATTACGAATCCGGTTCCGGCGGCGTTTTTTGAAAAATCCGAACATGCCAGTTCCCAACGCCCGCCCGCGCCCCGGCTCAACTGCCCTTTTCGAGCTTGGCGAGCAGTTCGTCGTTGGTCTTGTGCTTCTTGAGCGCGGCGGTGAGCGTTTCCATCGCTTCGATGGGATTCAAGTCCACCATCATGCGGCGCAATTTGCGGATGGCTTCAATCTGTTTCGGGGAATACAGTTTCTCCTCCTTGCGCGTACCGCTCTTGGGAATGTCAATGGCCGGAAACAACCGCCGGTCGGAAAGCTTGCGGTCGAGGATCAGCTCCATGTTGCCCGTGCCCTTGAATTCCTGGAAAATGAGTTCGTCCATGCGCGACCCGGTGTCAATCAACGCCGTGGCCAGGATGGTCAAGGAGCCGCCGTTTTCGATTTTGCGGGCGGAGGCGAACATCTTGCGGGGAATCTCCAGCGCGCGCGCGTCCACGCCGCCGGTCATCGTGCGGCCGCTGCCGCCATGCACGCTGTTGTAGGCCCGGGCAATGCGCGTGAGCGAATCCATCAATACGAACACGTCCTTGCCCGATTCCACGATGCGCCGGCAACGCTCGATCATGAAGCGGGACAGCCGGACATGCGTTTCCAGATCCTGGTCGTTGGACGACGCCACGACCTCGGCTTTGACCGAGCGCTGGAAGTCGGTGACTTCCTCCGGTCGCTCGTCAATCAGCAGCACAAGCGCGTGAACCTCGGGATGGTTGGCGGTGATGGCGTTGCAAATCTGCTTGAGAATGGTGGTCTTGCCGCTGCGCGGCGGGGAGACGATCAAACCGCGGGTACCCTTGCCAATCGGCGTGACCAGGTCAATGACGCGCGTTTCGATCAGATCGGGGCTGGTTTCGAGCTTGAACTTTTCAATCGGGTCAATGGTCGTGAGATTTTCGAAGCGGACGGCCTTGGTGTACTCCTCGAACGGCATTTCATTGACCTTGTCCACCGACTTGAGCTGCGGGCTGGTGCCCCGGTGCGGCGGCTGGGTCGGCCCCTCCACGTGGCTGCCCTCGCGCAGGAAACTGCGCCGGATGGTGTCGGGCGTGACAAAAATGTCGGTGGGTTTGGGATGAAAATGGTTGGCAACCGTGCGCAGGAAACCGAAGCCCTTTTCGGAGATTTCCAGGTAGCCGGAACCGTAATTGGACGTTTTATCGTCGCTGTTGTTATTGCTGTCTGAACTGCTCATATTTTGTGTGCTCGAAGGCAGGAATTATCCCGAAACCAGTTTTGAATTGATGAATCTTGGGAAGCAACCCCGCAAGGCAGGGTCCTTAAAACCTTCGACACCCAAAGATTACGGGCAAACCTGCCGGATGCAACACTTATTTGAAAGAAAATAGGGTATCGGAGTGTTGGCCCATGGGGCTGTCGGCGGGCCAATTTCCCACCCTTTGACCATTCCTTTGCTCCATTTACCTTAGCCGCCCACTTCGGCCTTCGCTTCGGCGGCCAGCGGCGTGCTCAGATAGCGTTCGCCGGTCGAACAGGCGATGGTGACAATCAACTTGCCCTTGTTCTCCGGCCGTTTGGCCAGCTCGATCGCCGCTGCGACGTTCGCGCCGGTCGAAATGCCCACCAAAATGCCCTCCTCCTTCGCCAGCCGCCGCGCCATGGCGAAGGCGTCGTCATTGGTCACCTGGAGGCATTCCACGATTTGCGGATTGCCGTTTCTGTCCTTCAAATGGAGGTTTTGCGGAATGAATCCGGCGCCCGTGCCCTGGATCTTGTGCGGGCCGGGTTTGAGCGGCTGGCCGGCCAGCGTCTGGGAAATCACCGGCGAATCCTTGGGCTCAACCGCCACCGCCTGGAACGAGGCCTTGCGCGATTTGATGACCTCCACGCAACCCGTGATGGTGCCGCCCGTGCCGACGGCGGAAACGAGAATATCCACCTTGCCGTCGGTGTCGGCCCAGATTTCCTCGGCGGTGGTCTTCTTGTGAATTTCCGGGTTGGCCGGGTTGTTAAACTGCTGCGGGATCCAGGAGTTTGGCGTTTCCCTGGCCAGTTGTTCGGCCCGGGCAATCGCGCCCTTCATGCCTTCCGCGCCCGGCGTCAAAACCAGTTTCGCCCCCAACATCGCCAGCAGCGTGCGGCGCTCCAGCGACATCGTTTCGGGCATGGTGAGGATCAGCTTGTAACCCTTGGCCGCGCACACAAATGCGAGCGCAATACCCGTGTTGCCGCTCGTCGGCTCGATGATGACGGTGTCTTTTTTGAGGATGCCGCGCTTTTCGGCATCTTCGATCATGGCCATGCCGATGCGGTCCTTGACGCTGCCGAGCGGGTTAAAGAATTCGCACTTCAGGAGAATGGTCGCCGGGAGGCCGGCGGTGACCTTGTTCAATTTTACCAGCGGGGTGTGCCCGACGGTTTCGATGATGTTGTTGTAGATGCGTCCCATAACAATCCTTTCCAAACTCGTTTAATTGATTTTGTTAGCCAAGATTGTGACGAGTTGGCAGCAAGCGCAAGCGGATTTTTTGTTGTATGGAAAAACTTTCAACGCCCAATATTCAACTTCAACCGTCCGATGGATGGGCGTCGGCGGTGTTTCGGCCAATTGGATGTTGAGCGTTGGGTGTTGAATGTTCGGTGTTTCTTCGATCTCGATTTTTTCCGATTGCGAGGACGAGAACGAAGGACGAGGATGATTTCCAAAAACATAAGTCCCCGCCCGACCTTTAGGTCGAACGGGGACAAATGGGGGATGGGAGTGCGCCAGGCTCTCTTTCCCATGCCGACATTAGGCGCGCCCCTTTCGGAGGCTGTCAGCTTCCCGACGCCATTCTCCACGGCAAGCGGAGTCTTCGGCCTCGTGGCAGGGCCGTCCAGCGCCTTGCGGCCACTGGATTTCGAGTGAGGCTTTTCAGCCTGCTGAACTGATGGTTGCGCCACCAGCTTGCAGACCAGATGAAGACACGTCTGTGATTTGCTCTTCGCGTCTCCACCAATTAGCACCGGGTCAGCCACCGTTTTTGACGGCGCGTTCGCCCGGCACCACGGGTCTCGCCTCTTCACTCTCAGGTTGCTTTTCGCTCACAGCCCAGCGGTGTCGTTTTTAACATCGCCGGCGCTTGGAAGGTTTTCACGGAACCTGCCGAGTCCCCGTGTCCTTCCCGGCGCGTTCGCTCTTTTTGTCCGCCTTTCGGCGGTTTTCGCTGGGCGGTCTCATTTTTTTATGAATCCGCCAGAGTCGCCCGCACCGTGCTGATGCGCAGTAACAACCGAATACCCTCTGGGTAACTGCGATTCGCCCAGGCTCGAAACCGGCCTGAACTACTTGACCCGACTCGGGGCAGCTTCTGATCGCCCCTCGCCGCCAAGTCCCTCATTCGCGTATGGCACGCGCGAACGTGCCAGAGGAACTGGTGAATTTTGCCTCCTCCGTCTCTTGCGAGCCGGTTTCAGAGGAGCCTGACCAACCAGCCTGGCCCGGCTTTTCCCCAGTCACCTGGGATTATCCTGGAACGAACAACTCAATCTTTCGACCTTCGCTGCCCGCTCCGTTCTTTCAATGAACTGCTGACATCATAACGCAAATCCCGCATCCGACAATGAATTGATATGCACAGCTTGTTCACCGGAACGGGCGTGTGAAAAACCTGTGAGCAACACCGGGGAACCAGCAAAATCAATGTCTTTGACCTTTCAGCCTCCCGAATTATTCACCGATTTTTTGCCGCTGATTCCGGGTTGTGAAAAAGTTTGTGTTTTGAAAATCTGCAAAAAACGCTTGTTCCAATAAAAAAAGCCGCCCCCCGGCGACGGCCTTTTCGATTTTGCCGGAACGCTGCGTCAGGACGCCTTCGCCGCGGCGGGTTTCCTGGCCCGGGCGGCCGTCTTTTTGCGTTTCAGATAATTCCTCCGGCGTCGGCGTTTTTCAACTTTGTTGGATTGTTTGCCCATAAGTGTCTTTACTTTGTTCGTCGGTTGCAGTTTTGTTAGGCGTACTATGAAAGTTTTGACGCGGCGATTCAACATCTATTTGGCGCTGGCCATCCTCCTCGGACTGGCCTGCGGTTGCCAGACGTCCAAGCCAAAGCAGGTTGCCGCTTTGCGCGTGCACATTGAAACCACCTCCGACACCTCCGACACCGGCCAGCAGATTTCCGTGCTGCGCTCCGACCCGGTGCTCGTCACCATCAAACGCGAACCGATTTTGACGGAAGCCAATCTCGTCAACGCCAAAATCATTGACGCGGAGGGCGGGTTTGCCCTCCAGTTCAAATTTGACGAAAATGGCACGTGGCTGGTCGAACAATATTCCGCCGCCAATCCCGGCCGCCATTTTGCCATCTTTGGCCAGTGGAGCGACAAACCGAAGGATGGCCGCTGGCTCGCCGCTCCGCTCATCACGCACCGCATCGCTGGCGGCATGCTGGTGTTTACGCCCGACTGCTCGCGCGAGGAGGCTGATCAACTGGTGACCGGCCTCAACGCGGCCGCGAAGGAAATCCATAAACAAATGCTGAAATGATTTCTTCCGTTCTCGGCCGTGCCATTTTCATAACCGGGGTTTTGCTCCCGGGGCTGGGCGCCCGGGTCTTCGCGCAATCGCCGTTCCAGTTCCCCACCGCCAACCACGCCCTGTATGACCGCGGGGATGAATTGAAATTTTTCGCCCCGACTGCGCCCGACAAGCCCTGGACGACCGGCAGTTTCGGCTGCGTGCGCAGCGATGGCCATCAGATGCACGAGGGGCTCGACATCCGCTGCCTCCAGCGCGACCGGCATGGCGAGCCGACCGACCCCGTCATGGCCACCGCCGACGGCACGGTGGTTTATTTCAGCAACAAGCCGGCGCTGTCCAATTACGGCAGGTACATCGTCATCCGCCACATCATTGAAGGCATCGAGATTTATTCGCTGTACGCGCACCTGAGCGAAATCCAGCCCGGCCTCGCCGTCGGACAATCCGTCAAGGCGGGCGAAACGATAGCCACGATGGGCCGCACCTCGAACACCGGGGAAACCATCACCAAGGACCGGGCGCACGTGCATTTTGAATTGAACGTCTTCATCAACGAAGGCTTTGCCAATTGGTACCGGCAAACCTTTCCCAACCAGCGCAACGACCACGGCATCTGGAACGGCCAGAACCTCGACGGCCTGGACGTGCGCGAAATCCTGCTCGCCGAACATAATCCCGCCGCCAAATTCAGCCTGCTGAATTTCATTCGCGGCCAGACCGAACTTTGCCGCGTGCTCGTCCGCTCAACGAATTTTCATTACCTGAAGCGTTATCCCATGCTGGTGCTGCCCAATCCCGTCGCCGAGAAGGAAGGCGTGGCCGGCTACGAAATCAGCCTAAATTACAACGCCGTGCCCTTTGCCCTGATGCCGCGGGCCGCCTCGGAAATTCATGGCAACAGCCGGTTCCAGTTGCTTTCTGTCAATGATGCCGATGAGCGGGTCAACCCCTGCCGCCATCTGGTCGTCCGGCGCAACGACCGGTGGCAATTGACGGACACCGGGATCCGCGAACTCGAGATGCTGACCTATTGAGGCGGTTGACCGGTCCAAGTTCCAGTGGCAGATTGTCCGATAACGAGTACTTTGGCTGTAACGCTTCGAATCATGCGCGCCAGCATCGCCAACCGTTGTCATTTGCCGCCGCCCGGTGGCATCTCCAAGGCGTTTACGCTCATCGAATTGCTGGTGGTCATCGTCATCATCGCCATTCTGGCCGCGATTCTTTTGCCGGCGCTGGCGAAATCAAAAATCATGGCGCAGCGTATTGCCTGCATGAACAATTTGGAGCAACTCCAATTGTGCTGGCATCTTTACATCGGAGATAACAACGACTACCTCGTGCCCAACAATTCGGTCGCCATCATCGGGGCTTCGGGTTCGGACATCAAAGGCGCTTCCTGGCTTCCCGATGAGGATGCGAGCACGGAATACGATCCTTCCAACATCGTGAACGGCCTGTTGTTTCAATACAACGCTTCGCTGGGGATTTATCATTGTCCGGCGGACCAGTCCACCCTCGTGGATGCCAACGGCCAAAAGCTGTCGCAACTCCGCTGGCGCAGCTACAACATGAGCCAGTCGGTGAATGGTTATCCCGAATTCGACCCGGATTTGTACGATTACCTGCCCATGTGGGACAGATTCACCCGTATCCGCCATCCGATTCCCAGCGAACTGTTCGTGCTCATCGACGAGAACGAAGACACGGAAGTTGACGCGGAGTTCGGTTGTCCACCAGTCGGGTCGCCGTATTTTGAACAAAACGTCTGGTGGGACATGCCCGCCAATCGTCACAATCAGGGCGCAAATTTGTCCTTCGCCGACGGACATGTCGAATACTGGAAATGGCAGGTGCCCAAAATTTTTCACGAATGGATTCAATCGGTTCCGCCGGCAGAAATGCCAGACTATCAGCGCATCCAAAATGCGATGAAACAACTCACGGACAACTGACCGCGCTTGGATTTCCCGCCGTAGCCGTCTAACCTGCCTGCGTGTTGCCGGACATCAAATCTTTGACGCGCGACGAACTGGTCATCCGCTTCCAAAGCTGGAGCCAGCCCGCCTACCGCGTCACGCAACTGCTCGAATGGCTGTACGCCCGCCGGGTCACCGGCTGGAACGCGATGACCAATCTGCCCAAACCGCTGCGTGAACAGCTCCGCGAAAACTTTTCGTTCGGGACTTTGGAACTCGTCCGCAAACAGGGGGCGCCTGACGCGACGCAGAAATTCCTCTGGCGGCTCCACGACCATTCGCTCATCGAAAGCGTCCTGATTCCCGCCAATCCGGCGCTGTATGGCGACGCCAGCGACCGCCACACGCTCTGTGTCTCCACCCAGGTCGGGTGCGCCTACGGCTGCAAGTTCTGCGCGAGCGGCCTCGACGGCTGGAAACGCAACCTCACGCCGGATGAAATCGTGGAGCAGATCCTGGCAGTCGAACGTTGGCATGAATCGTCCTCGTCCTCGGATTTGAAAGAGTCGATTACGAGAATGAGCACGAGGACGAGGACGAACGAAAGATTGATCGACAACCTCGTGGTGATGGGCATGGGCGAGCCGCTGGCCAATTACGACCACCTGCTCAAGGCCTTGCGCCTCCTGAATGCGCCGTGGGGCGGCGGCATCGGCGCGCGCAAAATCACCATTTCCACCAGTGGTCTCGCGCCGCAAATCCGCCGGCTGGCGGACGAACCGCTGCAGTTTCGCCTGGCCATTTCGCTGCATGGCGCCACGGACGAGGTGCGCAACAAAATCATGCCGGTCAACCGCAGGCATCCGCTCAAGGAACTCGTCGCAGCCTGTGAACAGTACCAGGCGCAAAAGGGCCGGATGATCACGTTCGAGTATATTTTGATCGCCGGCGTGAACGATTCCATCGAGCAAACCAGACCGCTGGCCGTGCTCGCCAAAAGGCTCTTTGCCAAGGTGAATTTGATTCCCTACAACCGGGTCGAAGGCCTGCCCTGGGAACGCCCGGCGGAGAACGTTTGTGAAGCCTTTCTCGCTGCGCTGGTAAAGCAGAAGATCCCCGCCACGCTCCGCCGCGAAAAAGGCCACGACATCGACGCCGCCTGCGGCCAGTTGCGGTTGAAGACGGAGCGGGACCTCGGAAGGGCGAGTTCCACGAGCCCCTGAATTTAGGGCGTCGTGGAACTCCGCCCTCCGAAAATCCGTGTTTCATCTGTGGCCATCTGTGGCTAAATTGTCGGTGTGATTGCCTTGCTCGATTATGGCTCCGGCAACCTGCGCAGCGTCCACAAGGCCCTGCTCAAGGTCGGCGCGGACGTGCGCATCGCCCAACGACCGGATGAAATCGGCGACGCGCGGGCGATGGTGCTGCCCGGCGTCGGCGCGTTCGACGATTGCATCAATGCGTTGCGCAAACAGGAATTACTCGAAGCCGCGCAAAACTTCATCCAGTCCGGCAAACCGTTTCTCGGCATCTGCGTCGGTTACCAGGCGTTGTTCGAGAAGAGCGAGGAATTCAACTCCTGCGCCGCCGGCCTCGGAATATTTCAAGGCAGTGTCATCCGTTTCTCGGACAAGCACGGACTTAAAATCCCGCAAATCGGCTGGAACCGGCTGGAAATCGTCAAACCGGATTGCCCGCTGTTCCGCGGCGTGGCCGACGGCAGCTATGTCTATTTCGTCCACAGCTTTTATCCGCAACCGGCGGATGCGGGCATCGTCGCCACCCGCTCGGATTATGGCGACAAATTTGCGTCATCGGTCTGGCGCGACAACGTTTACGCCACGCAATTTCACCCAGAAAAAAGCCAGAAGGTCGGCCTGCAACTGCTGAAGAATTTTGTGGAACTGGCAAAATGAAAGCAGCACGGGCTTCTGGCCAAAAGTAATTGGCGCATGGTTTGTTGCTTCATCCGCACTTGCTTTTTTCCCATCTCTGGCGCAATTTGCGCCCAAGGAATTAACAAAACGAAACGAAAGGATTAAAAATTATGGCACACGAACTACCGCCCCTGCCCTATCCCAAGGAAGCCTTGGAACCGCACATTGACGCGCTGACCATGGAAATCCATCACGACCGCCATCACAAGGCATACGTGGACAATCTCAACAAGGCCATCGCCGGCAACGCCGCGCTCGAAGCCAAACCGCTCGACGCGCTCATCAAAGACCTCGCATCCGTGCCGGACAACATCCGCGGCCCGGTGCGCAACAACGGCGGCGGACATTGGAACCACTCGTTCTTCTGGAAGCTGCTCGCGCCCAAGGCCGGCGGCGCGCCCACCGGCAAGCTCGCCGACGCCATCAACTCCGCGTTCGGCTCGTTCGCCGATTTCCAGGCGAAGTTTGAAGCCGCCGGCATCGGCCGATTCGGCAGCGGTTGGGCCTGGCTCGTGTCCAACGGCGGCAAGCTGGAAATCGTTTCCACCGCCAACCAGGATAATCCGCTCATGGGCAGGGCCGTGGCCGGTTGCGAAGGCAAACCGCTGCTCGGCGTGGACGTCTGGGAACATGCCTATTACCTCAAGTACCAGAACAAGCGCGCTGATTACCTGAAGGCGGTCTGGAACGTGATCAACTGGAACGAAGTGGCCAAAAATTTGTAACGGGAAGTTTGTTTTATCTGCCAGCACGCCGGTGAACGCCGGCGTGTGTTTTTTTGGTAGGGCGGAGTTG
>JBKQOA010000014.1:0-5871 GCA_052145735.1 Limisphaerales bacterium | reverse complement strand
TTGTGGTGCTCGCGGGCGAACCCTTTGGCTGGCGCCGGTTCGCCGCCGCGGCCCTGCTCGGCTTCGTGGCCTCCTTTTCCTTCGCCAACGGCGTCCTGTTCTGGCCCGTCGGACTGTTCCTCCTGCTCGCCGTCCCCATTGGCGGTCGGCAAAGAATTGCCGCCATCGCCGGCTGGCTGTTGATCAGTGCGCTGACCGTCGGGGCCTACTTCCATCATTACCGCAGTCCCGAAGGCCATCCGCCCTGGGACTGTCTTTTCCACCAGCCGCTAACCTATGTCGCTTATCTGCTGAAATACTTCGGAAACTTTTTCGGCCAGCATGCCGTCGGCGATATTCCCACCCACGGCGACATTGCGTTGGCAGCCGGTTTGGTGGGCATCGTGGCCCTCGGTTGGGCGGCCGGGGTGCTGTTGCGCGGAAAGATCGCGGATTTCAGGACCTTGCTCCCTTACTTCGCGATGAGCCTGTATTCCGTCATCACCGCCCTGGTCACCGGCGTGGGCCGGCTTGGCTTTGGCAGCGACGAAGCAACCTTTTCCCGCTATTGCACCATGATGGTGCCGTTCTGGGCGTCGCTGGTCATTTTTCTTTTTCTCCTCGCCCAGGTTCCTCCACGCGGAAGGCGGCGGGTCCACCGCCGACGCTGGTTCCGGGCCGGAGCCACGCGGCTGAAACCCGTTGTCGTGGCCAGGCAGATGGTTGGCCGATGGTCGCTCCGGGCCGCCCTGGCGTTTCTGCTGCTCGGCTCGTTCTGCGCGATGGACGGCGCGAAAGAGTGGTCTTACGAACAGTTCCTTAGTCGGGATTACCTGCTGAGCCTCGCGGCCAACCCGGGCAAGCAGATTGATTATCGAGGGATGAGCCAGACACTCTATCCCTGGCCGGTGGTCATTTTGGAACGATATCCCATCCTCATCCAACATCGGTTGTCCCTGTTCCGGAACTGGAAGGCTCCTGCCACCTCGCAATAAAACCAAGCGTCGGTGATGGCCCGGTTCCTGGGAGCGCCGGCGTCTCGCCGGCGAGTTCCGGTTTTCGGCTCCCGATTGGCCGGCGGGACGCCGGCACTTGAGGCGGTGGTGTCTGCCATAACCGGAGGCCTTCAGCGCGAACGCTGGATTTCCCCTGGTCTCGTTACCTCGACTCCTACTATCCAACTGCAGTAGGCGCCGAGGTCACGAGGCGATTCTGCCTTCGTCCTCCTTCTCGTCCTCGTCCTCGAATCTTCGTCCCGATTCTACAAAGCCCGGTGGAGGCAGGGCGGAGCTGCTGCTCCGCCGGCTACCGTCCAACCCCGCCGGCCGTGCCGGCCGCGCCATGGATATCCTGTCGTGGAAAATCCAGGCGGTAAAACCGGAGCTGTATCGGCGATTGGTAGCAAATTGTCGAGCCAGACTGGGTGAAGGCGGAAATGGTCATCGAGATAACTTCCATGCCGGTCAGGCGCGCCTGCCAGTCTGTAGAAGCCAGGGCGGCAAATGACGTGGTATCTCCAATCACCGGCGACAATAAGAATCCGCTGCGGGCCATGCCTGGGATCAACCGGAAACCATACTGCCGGCCGTCACGAAGGGTTACGTTCAGCATTAAAATCGGGGGTTTGTATAGCGTTGAAACCATGGTTCCGGTCAGGGTTTTTTCCACCTCGATTTCAGCCCAGATCGGACCATTGGTCGTGGAAGGGGGATTCACCGGTTCTCCCCAATGGACCGACGTGTTGTAGAGCGGTGTCAGATGATATTCTCTCGGCACCGCGGACCGCGACAGCAGGAGCAGGGCTGGCGACAAAGCGTCATCGGGGTTTTTGATGTCGTACCGGGTCAACAATTCCGGCCAGGAACGGCCATCTTCCAATGACGGAAAACGATCGTCAATCGGCTCAATTCTAAACAGCAGGTTGCCGGCGGCACGGTCACTCCGCAGCCAGGCCGCATTCAGTTCCGCCAGCTCCGGTGTGTAAGCGGAATAACTTTGCGGGACCGGGCGCCCCTGGTAGTGCAACCCGTGCGCGAAGAGGGCGGCTTGATTGCAGGAATAGATATCCACTTCTCCATCCATCGGTGGGATGGGGAATTTTCCCCGTATGTCCGCGAGATTTGTCTCATAAGCTTCCCGCAAATATCCCGGTTCGCAGAGCATTTTGACCGGGGCCAGAACCCGGCGGATGTCGAACGTCCGTGCCAGTTGCTCCGGCAGTTCCTCCCGTGAAAACCAGCGGCCGAGGGTGGACGAAGCAAAGGCCAAAACGACAACCAACAGGAGCAGGCCGGCCAGACGCACCGGCTGCTTCGGCACCGGCCAGGCAATGGCCAGGCCGGCCAACGAGGCGACCGAAAGCCCCATCACCGCGAGGGTTTCATGACCGTCATGGCGCACATAACCTTCTTTGAAAAAAACGAACATGATTGCGGCCAGTCCGAGCAAGGGAAGTATGCCGAAGAATCGATGTCGCAACCATCCCAGGTAGCCGGTTAAAATGCTCAACAGCGTCGCCAGCAGCAAAAAACAGCCAACGTCCTGAATTTCATTTTCCCCGGGTAACATCATGGCTTCGGTATAACCACTGGTGAGTCGCCATGTATTGAGAAAATACAGTCCGAGCGAACTCCAGTGTTGCCCGGCGGCAACCCAGAAGCATAGAAAACTGATCAGGAACAGCGGCACAATCCACGGAAAGCGCCGGTGACGGAGGAGGTTGTCCATCGCAATGATGGCGGTGACCATTGCCATCTCCATGAAGCCGGAAAATTTGACCAGGCTCAACCATCCCAGCGATATCACCAGCAAGATCTGCGTCGGTGTCAACGGGCCCTCCTCCACGAAAAAGTGCAGAAACAACAATAACACCATCCAGGCGGTCAGCCGTACATCAATACCACATTCAAAGGGCATGTACGCCATCCCGGTGAACCCGATCAGCCAAAGCCACGAAACCAGCAGGTTGTCCGACAGATGGCGGGCCAGCCGCCATCCCGCCCGCCAAAAGACCACTGACAGCATCAGCCACGCGATCACCGCAATCAGATGCGTCGGCGGGTAATAGCCGCCGCCCAGAAACCCCCACGGGCCATAGCTGAAGACAATGTCGCGGCCAAATTGCAGATGCCGGTCAAAGGCCAGATGCGAGGTTTGTGACCAGGACACATCTATCATCCCCTTTATATAATTTGAAGGTGTGCAAGGGATGAAACGCGAGAACACATAAAGGAGAGTGCTCGCCCCGGCCAGCCAGCGAAGTCCCGTCGCCCAGCCTTTGTTTTTTTTATGAGAATTCACAACCACGCTTCGCCGGCCGTTGATTTTTGAACCAGAATGCAATGGAATTCATGCTGCGACAAGAAAACTCCGAATCGTCGTGATTCCGGGGCGGCAGAAACCCGTCGTTCGCACATTGACCCTGAAATTTCAGATTGGCCGGGCATTGGCTTGCCCCGCATAAATCCAATCGGAGCCTTCGCCATCGGTGAATTTCAAGGCGGCGGTTCGGGGCTGGCGTCCGGTTTGCGGTGGAAGATTAGAAACGTCTGGTCACCCCGGAGAGAATCCCTTCCCGGCAGCCAGTGAACGGCATTGATCTTGTCCGTGGCGTCAAAGGTTTGCACCAGTTCATAGCATTTCTCCAAATTCGCTGTGTCAACGAACACTCCGATTTGGGCTTCCCTCGGGCGCATCACCAGCCAATCCGGCATCAGTTCCAGACCGAACTGGGTTTCCCGTTTCGGTCCCAGCCGCTTCCGGACCTCAACCACTTCCATGGACGCCAGGCCGGGAAAATCCAGCATCTTTAGCCCGGAATAATAGCCGATGTAACCGAGCGGTTCCAGCATCACGGTGTCGTGCGGGGATTGCGCGTGGTCCCGCAGCCAGAGGCCGATGGAGCGGCGCACGCCATTTTCGATGAGCTCCTGTTCCACCTGCATTTGCCGCGCAACACAAACCGTCACCGCCGCCTGGCCGATTGCCAGCCCAATGGCGGAAATACGAAACGCCTGTGGCAGATAACGAAACCATGCCCGGGCCCGGCCGGGTTGCGCCAGTCTTGACGCCAGGCAAAGCGCCTCGTCGAAAAGCAGGCCGAGGGTCAAATAGCCGAACACCGCCACCGTTGGCAGATACCAGGGCGGCCAGTATTTCAGAACGGCCGTCAGGTAAAAGTTGCCGAGAAAAAAAGCCAGCGAGAACAGCCGCGTTGACGGGCGCAACACAAAAACCGGCCAGGCAAACGCTGCCAGCAATCCCGATCCATAGCTGACAAAAGCGAGGAAAATCGGCCATCCGCCGTGGTCGAAATAACTCGGCAGGAATATCATGGGCATGCTCGAACGCGCGGGATCCAGCAGTGTCAACGGGAACATCACCAGGTCGCCGACCAGATCATCAAACAGAATGGGCGGCTGGTTGGTCGCCTTGGCGGTGATCGTGTGCGGAATCGGCGTGCCGTAATACCACCACGCCCACACAAACCAGGGCAGATACAGCAGCGCACAGACCCCTCCGGCAATCAGAAGCCTTTTCAACCACCCCTTCCGCGTGCGTTCAGGCCCGTTCCCGGACAGAAAAATCAAGGCGCCGATTCCCAGGATGGCGATATACACGCAACTGTCCGGCCGGCTCCACATCAGGCCGCCCCACCCGGCGCCGAGGCGAAGCATCTGACGCGGCCCGGTCACCATCAATCCGTGAATCGCCAGCGCCAGAAAAAAAATCAGCAGCCCGGTTTCCATGCCGTTGATGCTGAAATCCACGATCTTGGCATCCAGACCAATCAGCCCCACCGTCAGCCAGCAGGAAACCCGCCGCAGTTGCAAAATCTCCAGCGCCTGGAAAAGCAGGACCATCCCCGCAGCCAGCGCAGCTACGCTCACCACTCGAAACAGCCACAGCACCAGATTATCCGATTGATTGCCCGTCAGCCATGAAAACGCGGCCGGCAGGAGCACCCCCAGCGGCGAGGTGAACGAGTGCAGGCGTTCGCCGGCAGTAAAAACCAGTCCGTGACCGGTCGCCAGATTTCGACTGATGCGAAACGTGATCCAATAATCCTCCCAGGCGTGTCGAGTGCAAGCCGCGAACACCAAACCCACCAGCAGCACCGTTCCCGCGATCAACATCTCCGACCTGATTTTCATGGCGCGGCAGGATAACGGGATCGACCGTGTGGTCAAGGTTGCGAACGTGACGCACCTCCAGTAGGCGCCGGGGTGACGAGGCGGTGGTGTCTGCCATAACCGGAGGCCTTCAGCGCGAACGCCGGATTTTCCCCCAATCTCGTGACCTCGCTTCCTACTGCCCAACCCCCAGTTGGCGCCGACGTATGGCGGCGTCTTCGAGTGCCACCCCAACTTCAGTAGGCGCCGAAGTAACGAGGCGGTGGTGTCTGCCATAACCGGAGGCCTTCTGCCTGAACGCTGGATTTCCCCTGGTCTCGTTACCTCGACTCCTACTATCCAATCCCCAGTAGGCGCCGAGGTGACGAGGCGATTCTGCCTTCGTCCTGCTTCTCGTCCTCGTCCTCGAATCTTCGTCCCGATTCCATTCCAATCCCCAGTAGGCGCCGAGGTAACGAGGCGATTCTGCCTTCGTCCTCCTTCTCGTCCCCGTCCTCGATTCTTCGTCCAGGCGCAGGTTTGCTCACCCCAAAATTCCTCCCCGAACGTCCCGTTATCTCTCCCCATCGCCGCCCTTTTTCCGCTGGCCGGCTCCCTGCTTGCCCGCTATGTTCCCCTGCGGTGGTTGACCCGGCCGGTGGCGAAACCGGCCGGCACGATTTATGCGCAACCAAACCGGCCCGGCGGTGTTTGATTCCACCGGGATTCACGATATATTTGAATCATGACGCGTTTGGGAAAAATCGCGGTTTGCCTGGCC
>JBKQOA010000013.1:0-7710 GCA_052145735.1 Limisphaerales bacterium | reverse complement strand
GTGCGGGCAAAAAACAGGCGTTACGGGTGACTTTCGATAGTCGTTTGAAGCTGGAATTTCACGGTTCCAAGGTCACGTCAGACGCCGGGTTGTTGGCCTATCGGGAACTGGACGCGGCGTTGGGCCTGACCGATCTGGGTGAGAATCTGCTGAACGATTGGCGCACTGGAAAGAACACGCAACACTCGATGGTCGCGCTGATGCGGCAGTCCATCTTCAGCCGGCTGGCAGGCTACGAAGACACCAATGATGCCGAACGGCTCTCCGTTGATCCCACCATGCGGCATGTAGTCGGCGGGCGAGCCACGGAACACACGGCAGCGTCCACCAGCCAGATGGGACGGTTCGAGACCGAGGTGTTGACACAGCCGGGCAACATGACGGCGTTGACGAAGCTGTCCGGGAAATGGATTGACCGGCTGCGGGAACGCCAGACGATGCGGGAACTGATCCTGGACATGGACAGTTCCGTGAGCGAGACCTACGGCGACCAGGAAGGCACGGCCTATAACGGACATTTCGGCTGCACCTGCTACCATCCGCTGTTTTGCTTCAATCAGTTTGGCGATGTGGAGCAGTCTCTGCTGCGCAACGGCAACGTGCATAGTGCCAAGGATTGGTGGGCGGTGTTGGAACCGGTGGTGGCACGCTATCAGGGGCGGAACATTCCGCGTTATTTTCGGGCCGATGCCGCCTTTGCCAACCCGGAACTGTATGAGTATCTGGAAGCCGAGGGTTTCGAGTATGCCATCCGTCTGCCGGGCAATGATGCGTTGTTGCGGGACATCGAGCCAATGCTGACCCGACCGGTGGGGCGTCCGTCGAACGCGCCGGTTGTCTGGTATGCCGGATTTTTGTATCAGGCCAAGAGTTGGAATCAGGCCCGGCGCGTGGTGGCCAAGGTGGAGTGGCACAACGGTGAACTGTTTCCACGCATCGGGTTCATCGTGACCAATCTAACTCGGCCTGCCAAAAGTGTGGTGCGGTTCTACAACCAACGGGGCACGGCGGAGCAGTGGATCAAGGAAGGCAAGAATGCCGTCAAGTGGACCCGCCTGTCCTGTCACGACTTTGTGGATAATCAGGTGCGGCTGCAACTGTTCGTGCTGGCTTACAACCTGGGTAACTTTCTGCGGCAGGCGGTGCTGCCCCGAGCGGTGCGTCACTGGACATTGACGACGCTGCGGGAGAAATTGATCAAGATCGGGGCGAAGGTGGTTCGCCATTCCCGGAAGATAATCTTCCAGATGGCGGAAGTGGCAGTGCCGAGAGAGTTGTTCCGGGCCATTCTGGAAGGGATCGGACGGCTGCAATCACCAGTAGCAGCAACCGGATGAAGGAAAAGTGAAAGGAATCAGATGAAAACCACGGCAACAACGGAGGCGGTGTCTTCACATCCGGGAGAAAATGGGTGTTGGAGCCAAGAATGGCGTCGAAACACCTCCAGTGCCGGACAAAAATCCGAGGGCGGACTGGAAAAATGACTTGCAAAACTATGAAGCAGGACGAAAATGACCAAAATTACAAAAAAGAGTCCACGCCGGTCGTGGGCCGGAAACCAAATGGGAAATCCCGAGTAAAATGTCTGCGTCTCGAATAGCTGTCGCAATTCAGCGAGTTCGTCCCGATATTCGAGCAACCGGGCAGTGACATGAACGGCGTTCTGGTCCAAACAGCCTCGGCGATCCTCCATAAACCCCTTACAAAGTGAGATGCGGCGAGAAATCCGTGAAATGAGTGCTTCCGCGTTGCGGGCATGTTCCACCAGTCCGTGACAAGGACGGCAAATGGCCACAAGCGATTCTGGATGGAAGTGATCTTCGCCAACAAAATCGTAATGCAAGTGATGAACTTGCCTGGCGTGACCATTGCATCGGCAACATTTGAAATTGACTGAGATTAAAACAGCCCCTTTGACCAGCTTCCAATAATGACTCCTGTAAAAATTCGGCCTAACGCTCGGCCGATGGCAGTCCCGAAAGGTTTCACCGCCGATTTTTAACCATTCGGCGTGTGCGGCCTCAAATTCGGGTTTAATCTTTGCGGATGCGGTTTCCATTTCCAATTAGCTGTTGGGTGGCCGCATAGACACAGTGCTATCTATTCTTTTTTTGGCCATGCTCTTCAAACGAGTGGTAATTGCGGATACCTCGCGCCCCATTTTTGCGTCCCAGCGCGGTGTTATCTATCTTTGCTTTAAGCGTCGCGACCAATCCATCAAACTTTTCCACCGGCAAATCTTTTGGCAGATTGCCGAATTCATTTTCGAGGATGCGGCGTGTGCCTCCGGCGTGAATGGTGCCCGTGCGACGCTGGCCAAAACTTGCCCCTGCCTCACGGAAAGTGGTGAGCCGTTTTATCAGGTATTCCACATACCGATAATGCTTCGGGTTATCGGCAACCGAGCCTGACAAGATAATTGGGCCGGGAGTTCTGTTGCCTTCAAAGACTACCTTGCCATGAAACTCTTTCGCGATGATTCCGCCGCGATTATCGGTGCCGCTGACATTCATGCCGGTTTTCTCCTTGCGGGCTGGATGCACGCCGTTTTGCAGTGCGCGCTTGCGCCACAACACTTCGCTGTCGGGAATCAATAGCTTGGTCAATTGTTCGTGGCATGACGCGCACACGGCCAAAAGATTTTCATCAACGGTGTTGCTCGAATTTCGGTCAATATGATGAATTTGAAGCGAGCCAATCAGTTCCAACCCGCAAAACGGACAGATACCGCTCACCTCTTGCAACAATCGCGTCCGCTGCGCACTACCAACTGTCACTCGGCTTGCTGTGGTCATGGTTTTTTAATTTTTGTTGTTGGCGTTCATCGGCTGAACTTTCCGCCCTACTGGCGGGCGCGGCCCATGGTAACCAGCGTTTCGAGGATGAGTGCCACCGGCAGAATCTTTTTCCCCCATGTATGATTTGTTGCCAAGCCATGTTTTGAATATGTCCTTTTAAGGCTTAACGCCCACCCAGAAATTAATTGTATTTGTTGGAATACTTCTATTTTCGGCCAATTGCACATCATATTTATGCAATCCAAAAATGTATTTGATATAAATTCCGTTGGTTGCATCCCACGGTCGTTGAATAACGCACAAGCCCGAGGGCGTACCACCTATGAGCATATCCTGGTGCGGGCCATTGACGGGCCAGCCAGCATCCTTGAATACCTGGTAAATTTCCTTTGAAAAGCGAATTGCCTCCCGATCTCCATCCACCGCATAAATTTCAATCGGACATTTAGCAATCTTCGACAAAATATCGGTTAAATTGGTCCTTTGATTTTCGGTAAAATGTCTTTCTTGTATTGAATCTTGAATTTGTCGAATTGCCTTACCTTGCTCGACCAATTCATTTGCCACCGACTGGGGATTGAATTGCAACAGTTGGGTGAAAAAACCGACGCAGCCGATGACGAGCTGAATAATCAGCGCTGCAAATAGTTTTTGCTGTTGTTTTTTGTTTGCAAATTTGATCCAGCCAACAAGGGAGAAGCAGGTAATTACCACTGTAAAAACAAATGCCCCTACAAGTGTGTAAGCAACAATCAACTGGATAATTTGCACATGGCTTATCATATTCAAGGTTTACCGGCTGAACTTTCCACCGTGATGGAGAATTCAGGGCGTGGTGCGGGAGATTTTTCGTTCATGGCATAGGTCCGCGCTGGGGTTATGGAGAACAAACTGATTTTGACAATCCCGGAAGCATGTCTTTGTAGAATGACGCCTTCCCGCGCGAGAGCCAGAAATCCTTGTCGGCGATCACATCTTTCACTGTGTTCCTGTAAGACTCAATGAAGATATTCGGGTATTCAAGGAGCATCCAAGCGTGGAGCAGCGAAAACAGCGGCCGCTTTTCCAATTTCCACGAGGTGTAAACCGCCGCAGCTTCAAATAAAACAAATCGTGTTGATTCCGGATTAAAATAATGGACCTCAGCGGGGTCTTTGCCTGAGTGTTTGAAAAAATTGGGTGTCATCCGATGGAGATTCTTCCAATCCTCCTGGTATTCAGGCCTGATATTTTCGCTCTCGATCAGCATAGTTGGCCCTTTGCGGTGTTTGTTCAGGGCATAGATGATTTCGTATGCCGCATAGCCCAGAGTCGCAATAGAAACCGGGTCGCCACCATGGAACCAAAGTGTAATCGCCGTTTCCAACTGCCGAATTGCGGCGTCAATCTTGGTAATGGCCAACTTGTCCGCCTTGGTCATCTCCTCATAAATCCTGTTTTTTTGATTTCGGCTCATTGAGTGGTTTATTGCATCTCACTGTTTAGGTGGCTCAATACTCACGCAATCGTTGCTGATGAAATCTTTGGGCTTCTCCACAAATGCGGGCAGGCCGGGCGGGGTGATGGACGTGCCGGCGGATTCTTTTTCCGCGAGTTCCAGATTCAATTTCAAGAGGAAGGCCAGGATGTCTTCGGCGGGTTTCATGCCGTAGGCGGCGCGGACGGCGGTATCAAGCGCGGCGTGGGCGTCGCGCAGGCGGTTTTCGCCGGGTGTTTCAAGCGATTTGTAAAGTTCGCGCAGCGACCAGCCGTTGTCCTGCATAATTTCATGGCGCAACGTCCGCAACGCCAGCGCGGTGTCGGCCACGGCGCGGATTTGTTTGAGCGTGGGCGCTTGCGGCCAGGCGAACGTGTCGAAAACCGTGTCCGAGGTGTAATTTTGGTCGCCCTTGAGTGTTGAACCTTTTGCAACTACCCATTCCCAATGAATGCCCGATTGCATAACGCCAAAAGAATAATCGTCTGGCATGGGGAAAATAACGAGCTTTGAATCCGCATGAATTGCCTGGCTGACGAACTCGAATATGCCGCGTTTGGTCGTTCGTGAACAAGCAATGTAACGAGGCCCGCTGTTGATTGCTGCAATAGTTCCAGGTCGGTAGTCGTAAAACTGCCACCAGCGTTGTGCGATTCGCGTATATCTTGTGACTTCTTCGCTTTTAGCCTTTTTTTCACGTTCAGCTCGCTCCATTACAACGGGCATGACCTTCTCTTTGACCCGCTGAAATGGGATTTTATATTTCATCGCGATCAGAAGGTCACATTGGGCGAAATCAATAATCCATCTGGTTGGCCCGCCGTGTTCCAACAGGTCGCGGCCAATCATGTAGGGAAACAAAACTTTCCGATTATTCGGTTCTGCGGCTATCATTTCTTTCGCCTCCTCTGGTGTAAGAAAGAAACCCGCATTGACCGGATTCTGCCCGGTGAAACATTTCTTTGCTTTTTCGTTCGCAATCAGTCGTCGCGCCTTGGTTGAGTCTGTTTTGCTTGTAAGTGTCGAGCCTATGAATAGAAGATCTTCACGCTTCCAAGGGCTGTCTTTGGCATCGCCGATTTGGGTGTAGAGTTTTTTCGTTCCTGCGTCCTTGCCTTTGAGCCAATTTACGATGGAAACATGAACGGCGGCTTCACCTGACCAGACTTGGTGGGCGACCGCCTCCGTGATTGTTCCGCCGTTTTGGACAATGTAGTCGAGGCTCGCTTCACGCGATTCATTTTGACGAATCGTTTTTGTTCCGACAAGACCGGCACGGCACCCAGGCTTCAATTGATTGTGTGCAAGTCGAAACCAATAGACGCAAAAATCCGCCATCTTCGGTACGCCGGGAAACGCAACGTGAATTTTTCGCGCGTAGTCGTATCCGTGTTCCTTCGCCAGATAACGCGAGCCGAGAAACGGCGGATTGCCGATAATGGCGTCGGCTTCCGGCCACGGCGTGAACAGTGCGTCGGCGCATTTGATGTTGTCGTCCAGATTGTCCAGCGGCAGGTCGCGCTCGAATTGCAGCGCGTGGGTGTCGCCACCGGGCAGCACATCGGCGTGCGCGTCCCAAAATTCATGCGCCGAGCGCGCGGCCAGGCGCCGCGCAAGCATGAGCGTGACCTTGGCGGTCTCCACGGCATTGTCATTAACGTCCAGCCCGAAGAATTGTTTGGGCGAGATGCCGCTGGCCGTGCCGACTTTTTCAAACTGCCGCTTGTCCTGCGTGAACAGTTTCACCAAAAGGTTTTGCTCCAGTTCGCGCAGCGCGCGGTAGGCGACGAACAGGAAGTTGCCGCTGCCGCAGGCGGGATCGAGCACACGGAAGGCGCGCAAGTGGCGGAGCAGTTCCAGCGATTCGGAAGCATTTTTGGCGGCGGCGATGCGTTCCTCCCACGGGCGCACGATGGTGGGGCGGACGATTTTCTGGATGTCGGCCTCGTAGGTGAAATGCGCCCCCAGCGCGTGGCGCTCCTCCTTGCCCAGGCTGCCTTCAAACAGCGTGCCGAAGATGACGGGCTGGACACGCGACCAGTTTTCCTTGGCGGCTTCAAAGAGCAAGCCGATGGCGGCGGGTTGGAGTTCGAGCGGCTCGACCTTGGCAAACAGGCCGCCGTTGAAATAATCCACGCCCGCGTAACGCCCGCCGCGCGCGGGCTTGGGGTCGTTCATCTGCTTGAAGAGATTCCCGATCAAATCATAGCTGGTGGCGGTGGGATCGTCGGACTTGCGACATTCATCGAGCAGGCTGGTGAACAAATTATCCGGCAGCAAACCGATGTCCTCGGCAAACATCGCGACGACGCTTTGCAAAACAAAACGACGGGCGCTTTCGCGGGATTCGCCGCGTGCGACCAGTGAATTGAAAACATTGGCAACGTCTTTCGCGGCTTCGCGGGTGACTTCCACCCAGTTGTTTCCAAAAATGGGCGCCGACTTGCGCGGATAAAGAAAATTGAGCGCAGCATGGCGGGCAACGAGGTCCTTGACCGGCACGCGATCCAACGGCTCATGTAATTGCGTGTTGAAATCGTAAATCCAAAATTCATTGAAATCGCACAGCACGACGTAAGGGGGGCGGTGCGGCACGAGATTGAGCCAGTAATCGAAGGTCTGCTGGTAGTGGCGGGAAAGTTTCTCGCCGCGCGATTTCATTTCAATCAGCACGCGGCCCGGCCAGACGAGGTCGGCAAATTTAGTCCGGTCGCCGGGAAAACGGACGCGGTATTCGAAAGTGCAGCCTTCGGGAAGCGTGTTGGCATCGTGGTTGAAGGCTTCGAGCAGATGGAAAAGGAACGTCTGGGCCTCGCTTTTTTCGTCACCTTTGAGTTTGGCGGCAAAATCGGCGAATTCTTGAAACCCTCGTTCCTGTGAGGTCATTACGCGCGCAGATTAACGGCGGGGCGCAAAACTTGCGAGCGCGTTTTTGCAGATTACAAAATCATTGTCAAATTTTATTGTTGGGACTGCGCCAAAAAAAGGCGCAGTTTTTACCACCACGACGGAGGGCAGTAATGTCACATCATCACTCCGTGGCACGGTCGTTCACAAGTACCAGAGACAATTTAGCATGGCACCCAAGCGTCTCCATCTGGGTATTCTTCGCTGCAAAACCTAGCGGCGTCCGTGGCTGCCAGATGATGATGTTTTGCGGGCAAAATGTCTGAATGGGGAACTTCGGATACCGGACACCAAAACGGACACCAAACGAATAAAAAACGGTATGGTTGGGTAGAGACGGATTTGCTTGATTCCTTAATGAAACCAGCTAAGTTTGGAGCGCAATCGCGGGGAAAGTTGGTCGAGCCCTACCTCTGGAGCCATTTTTAACTGCGTGTGCAGCAGGGAATTGTGCGGGTAAGGCCGGGCCACTGTCAGTGAAACTGTCAGTAAGCGGCGGTCGAAAACACAATTCGCCACTACTCGCCA
>JBKQOA010000012.1:0-8571 GCA_052145735.1 Limisphaerales bacterium | reverse complement strand
ACGCGACCGCGCGCGAGTTGGCGCTGGATGCCTTTGCCAGAATCAAATTTCCCGCCGCCTGACCAATTACACGCTCGCTGGACTTCTCGTTACCGCCATCGCCTCGCGAGGCGAAACGAGCGTGTCTTCAAACCGCTTCAGATTCGTTACCCAACTCAACACTGTTATGTCAGACATTCGCATGAACCTGACACGCACACTCCGAGCGTGTTTCCCAAGCGCGAATCCTTGGCGAAGCGAATGCAGTCAATGTGGAGACGCGGGGCGGCAGGGCGCACTACATTGACGGCGCGAGCGAGCCATATAATAAAAGCGCGAGGCACGCTCCGGTTCTGCTCGTATTTATTTAATTTTCTCCGGCGTCTGCCCACCCGCCAAGATGCGCTGTGCCTGATACCAGAAATGAAATGCCGTTGCGTTGCCGCCTTTGAGCCGGGTCAACGGCGTCCATGGCGCTTCGATTTGAAGATCACGCAACTCGGCGGCGCGGTCAGGCTGAAAACGCAATTGTTCAATGGTCACACCGTCCGGGCGGCGCTGAAGCCATGCAGCGAGACAGGCGGCTTTGCCGGCGGCAATGCGGGCTTCGTCCCGGCGGAACGGCTGGTTCACCAGATGATTTTGCAGGGCGTTCACGCCGTCCTGCAAAAAAAGTCCCTGTTCGGTTTTTGCGCCGCCTCGCAATTCAAGCTGGCAGTAAAGAAATCCAGCTTCAATAGAATCGTTCAACGTGTCGGCGAGGCTGAACTCGGCCTGACGATAGACAAGCTGCCGGGCGTGGCTGGCGGCATAGGCTTCAGCGGTCACGCTCAAATCGGTGGCGGCGTCAAAAAGAACACCCACGTCGAAAAGCTGTTTTACGATGTCGGTCCGGCGGAGCGGATGATAGAGGATGCCGATGGTGCGCGGGGCAAACGCCGTAAGTTTGTCGCCAAGCAGACTGTCCACCGTTGGCACGGCCACGCGAACTTCACGTTCCAGCGTGATGAAAGGCGTGTTGATGACGACGGGTTCACAATGTGGCGCGACCTGCCGCTCGAAAAGGACATCGAGCAGCACATGGTCGGTTTTTGGCTCTATTGCCGACGGGTAAAAGAACCGGAAATGTTTCTTCGGCGGCAGTTCCCGGTCACGTTGGGCGTCATGTTCATATCCGGTGAATGGTGAGTGTGTGCCCGCCTGTTTGAGCACGGCCAAAAGTTCTTCCGGCTTCGCCTGCGTGATAATGTCCACATCAATGGACAGCCGCCGGATGGGATTCAGCCGCAAAAGCAGGCTTGTGCCGCCCTTGAATTGAATCGGCAGCCCGCTTTCGGCCAGACTGCCGAGCAGTTTCAGGGCGACGATGCTTTTCTCCAGCATCACCGGGTTGCGGCAGCCGATTTCGGATGCTTTTTCCAAAATCCACTGTCTTTCAAAGCATTTGGGCGAAATCATGGTGCGTCATTTGAACCAATCAAAGCGGACTTTGTTAAAAACTCCGCTTTGATATGTCGAACCAATTCCAGCCCGGCAGGGCGTCGCTCGTGGGCATAATCCAGCAACCCGGCCAGCGAAATCCGGGAATAGCCCGCAAGGTTGGCAAACAGGCGGAAATACTCGCCCTCGTCCAGCAGGCTCAATGCCCTGCTCTCCATGAACAACTCCACGAGCAGTCCTTCCATCGTCACCAGATGATCCTCATGCGGCTGCGTGGTCGGCTTGGAACGGATAACCACAGTGCGCTCGCGGATAACAAACTGCCGGGCCGCCTCACCACGTGGGTTCAGATAAACGTCGTGACCCGCGTCGCGAAACCACTCGGCCACGCTCGACATCGCATCGCGTTCGGTGTGGACAAAGGTGGCGAATCGGGCGAGCAGATGATGCCCGTAGCTGCGAATCTGTTCCGTGGACCAGCAGGTGAAATCCAGCAACGGAAACGCCTTCCCGACTTCCCTTGCCAGTCGGGCGATGGGTTTTACGTCGAGAACGCACGGTTGCGCAATGCGAGAATACCAGCCGCGCCCCGCATCGTGGATGACGCCACTCCGCATGAACTCGGACAAATACTCACGGAGCAGCGCAGGCGGACAAGCGACGGCGCGGTGTCGCAGCCAATCCCGCACATCCGTCATGCTGAAATATGCCGCGCGCCCGGTCAGTGCCGGGAGGCACTCATCCCGCAGAACTTGTTTTAGAATGGTTTTGTTGCCGGTTGACATTTTAGTGCTCGTTGGCCGTTTTTTCAACAATTCTGATTTCCTCCGGCGTCAGGACGGGACGCCCACGCAATCCTTGCTGACAAAATCGGCGGGCTTGGGCACGAACGCGGGCAGGCCGGGCGGCGTGATGACTTCGCCTTTGGCTTCTTTGTCAGCGAGTTCCAGGTTTAATTTCAGCAGGAAGGCGAGGATGTCCTCGCTGGCTTTCATGCCGTAGGCGGCGCGGACGGCGGTGTCGAGCGCGGCGTGGGCGGTGCGCAAGCGGTTTTCGCCGGGCGTTTCGAGCGATTTGTAAAGTTCGCGCAGCGACCAGCCGATGGCCTGCATGATTTCGTGGCGCAACGTGCGCAACGCCAGCGCGGCTTCGGCGACCATGCGGATATTTTTCAACGGTGGCGATTGCGGCCACGGGAACGTGTCAAACACTGTGTTGCCGGTGTAATTGAAATCACGCTTCCATGTTGAGCAACGCGCAAGAACCCACTCCCAATGAATAAAAGATTGGATGATTCCAAATGAGTAATCGTCAGCAAATGCTAACACCGCAAGTTTTGTGTCTGGATGAACTTGTGAACTAACAAACTCGAAAATTGGGCGGCGTGTGGTTCTTGAGCATGCAATGTAACGCGGAAGTTTTTCGATTAGCATCATTAGCCCCGGCTGATAATCGCGGAACTGCCACCAACGATTTGCCATGCGTGTCCAACGAGTGGTTTCTTTGCCTGTCGCCTTTTTCTCACTTTCAGCTTTGGCTAAAACATCTGGCATTACTTCCTTTTTCACATGCTCAAAAGCTGCCTTGTAGTGCATGGCCTCCGTCATTTTCCTTTGACCGAAATCGATTATCCAGCGAGTTGGTCCACCCTCACCAACAAGATCATCACCAATCATGTAGGGAAATAAAACATCCCGACATTCAGGATGCTCTTTCAACAAGCGCATCACTTCATTTGGTTTGAGAAAGAATCCATCGTTGACAGGATTCTGACCTTGAAAACATTTTTTTGGTTTTTGATTTACGACAACTGTTCGCGCTTGTGCAACATCAATCTTTGCTGAAAGAGATGAGCTGATAAAATCAAGCTCTTCGCATTTCCACGCACTGTCTTTTGCATCGCCAAGCTGGGTGTAAAGTTTTTTCCGGCCCGGTTCTTTTCCTTTTACCCAATTTACGATGGATACATGAACAACGGCGTCGCCAGGCCAAACCTGACTAGATACAGCTTCAGTGATTGTCCCGCCGTTGTTGATAATATGATCAAGGCTGGCTTCGCGAGATTCATTGTGCCGGATGCTATTCCTCCCGACCAAACCGGCACGGCATCCAGATTTCAGATTATCGTGCGCGATGCGAAACCAGTGAACACAGAAATCCGCCATTTGCGGCACGTCGGGAAAAGCAGCGTAAATTTTCCGCGCGTATTCATAACCGTGTTCTTTGGCAAGATAACGCGAGCCAAGAAACGGCGGATTGCCGATGATGGCGTCCACTTCCGGCCACGGCGTGAACAGCGCGTCGGCGCAAACGATGTTGGCGTCGAGGTTGTCCAGCGGCAGGTCTTTCTCGAATTGGAGCGCATGGGTGTCGCCGCCGGGCAGCACGTCGGCGTGCGCGTCCCAAAATTCGTGCGCGGAGCGCGTGGCCAGCCGCCGCGCCAGCATGAGCGTGACCTTGGCGGTCTCCACGGCGTTGTCATTCACGTCGAGTCCGAAGAATTGTTTGGGCGAAATGCCGCTGGCCGTGCCAACCTTTTCAAACTGCCGCTTGTCCTGCCCGAACAGTTTTAACAAAAGATTTTGTTCCAGTTCGCGCAGGGCGCGGTAGGCCACAAACAGAAAGTTGCCGCTGCCACACGCGGGATCAAGCACGCGAAACGCGCGCAACTGGCGGAGCAGTTCCAGCAGTTCGGCAACATTTTTGCCGGCGGCGATGCGTTCCTCCCACGGCCGCACGATGGTCGGGCGGACAATTTTCTGGATGTCAGCCTCGTAGGTGAAATGCGCGCCGAGCGCGTGGCGTTCCTCCTTGCCGAGGCTGCCTTCAAACAGCGTGCCGAAGATGACAGGTTGGACGCGCGACCAATTTTCCTTCGCGGCTTCAAAGAGCAACCCGATGGCGGGCGGCTGGAGTTCGAGCGGATCGACTTTGGCAAAAAGTCCGCCATTGAAATAATCCACGCCCGCGTAGCGTCCGCCGCGAGCCGGCTTGGGGTCGTTCATCTGGCGGAACAGATTGCCGATCAAATCGTAGCTGGTGGCGGTGGGGTTTTCGGCCTTCCGACATTCATCGAGCAGGCTGGTGAACAAATTTTCCGGCAACAAACCGATGTCCTCGGCGAACATGGCCACGACGCTTTGCAACACAAACCGCCGGGCGCTCTCGCGGGATTCGCCGCGCGCGACGAGCGAATTAAAAACATTGGCGACATCCTTGGCGGCTTCGCGGGTGACTTCCACCCAGTTGTTGCCGAAAATCGGCACGGATTTTCGCGGGTAAAGAAAATTGAGCGCGGCATGGCGGGCGGGAAGTTCGCTCAATTTGAAGCGATCCAGCGGTTCGTGCAGTTGCGTGTTGAAATCGTAAATCCAAAACTCGTCGAAGTTGCACAACACGACGTAGGGCGGGCGGTGCGGCACGAGATTGAGCCAATAGTCGAACGTCTGCTGGTAGTGCCGGGATAGTTTTTCGCCGCGCGACTTCATCTCAATGAGCACCCGGCCCGGCCAGACGAAATCGGCGAACTTGGTGCGCTCGCCTGGAAAACGGACGCGATATTCAAAGGTGGAATCTTCGGGCAGCGTGTTGGGATCGTGGTTGAACGCTTCGAGCAGATGAAAAAGGAACGTCTGCGCCTCGCTTTTTTCGTCGCCCTTGAGCTTGGCGGCAAACGCGGCGAAGTCGTGGAAGCCTTGTTCCTGCGAGGTCATGCGCGCGAAGTGTAGCGTAGGGATGAGCAGACTTCCATGTTTTTTGCCTTTCGCGAACATCCTATTTTGCCGCGTCGTTGGTCGGTTGCATCGGATTTAGGGTCGCCTGCTGTAACTGCTGGATTTGTTTTGACGGGACATTGCTGTTGAAGAAAATGCAGCCGGTTTTTTGCCCGTCCAGCGGGCGCATCTCGGCCGCATAGGCACCTTCGATCAACAGCGCAAAGCCCCGTGGATTGGGAGTGCCATCATCATCTTGAACCGGCACCACCCTGACTGGCACTTGGGCAATCGCCAGTTTTTGGAACGCCTCCTGATTAAATTTCATCACCTGTGCCATGTCGGCAGTTTGCGTCGCCATTTTATTTTCGCAGTATGCGCCGAATTTCAGGCAGATCAGGCAGGTGCAGATGGCTGCCGCCCCAATGCTCCATATTAAACTGGTCGTCCACGCGGTTTTCCAGATCCGCCGTGACCATTCCGATTTGGCTTCGGCCGCCGACTCCCGGATGCTTTCCAGCGTGGGCATCACCTGTTGCGCCAGTTCCTCCGTGCGCTGGATGAACGGTGAAATGACCTCCCGGCGAATGCCGGAGTTCAGAGCGTTTTCAATTCCTTTCACAATGGCCTTGGTGTCCACCCGCGCACCGAGATTTTTCACCATCAATTCAACACCGGCGACGGTCTCATTGCATTTGGCCAGTGTGATCCGGCAAAGCTCGTCCGTTTTTTCGGCGTGATTGGTGATATTGACATTGCGGGTCTCAATCGTTTTGGCGAGCAAACTGATTTCCTCCCGCATTTCCTGCAAGGTCGCCAGTGAATCGGCATTGGCCGAAATCATCCGGGTGGGGATGCGCTCGGCATAATGAGCATATACATCTAGCACGAGGAAAAGTTGGGTAAAAAATTGTTCACTGTCGCCGTCTGCGAAGCGGTGATAAACCATCCGCGCCAGTTCCCGTTTTTCAGCGGGATAGGTCGTGAGCATTTCTTCAAAAAGATGTGGCTCGGTCATGGCAACTCCTTTCATTCGGCCAGATTCACTTTCGCGCCACGTTTGGCGAACAGCGGTTCGCCAATGGGCGGAATGATTTTTGGCTTGATGGTGGCCGCCTCGACCACGGGCAGAAGTTTGGCCGCGATCCGGTCGTATTGATTGAACATCGTGGCCAGCCAATCCTGCAACACCCCGCGAGCCATGATGTCCAAGCCAAGGGTGTCGTTGCCGATGGCTTCATTGAACGGAATGCCGCGCTGCTGGTCGGCCTCCAGCTTCGCCAGCCGGAGTTTCACGAATTCCGACAGCACCGGCACGGTGATGGTGACGGCACCTTGATCCAAAAGTTCCTTTTCCAGTTCACTGCCGGCGAACATCCGGGTTTTGGGCGCACGGGCCGGGTTGTGGACAATCACATAATCCACCTGTTTGCCACAAAACTGGCAAACCGCGTCGAGATTGGTCATCACGTCGAGGTCGTCCAGCGGAAAAACCATCAGCGTGATGCCGATGTTTTGCACACCGGCAATATCAAAGTAATGCGTGGCAGACAGTGCCTTCATCAATTGCACATCCAGATGTGCGCGTGGATCAACCAGCGTGACGGGTTTGGCCGTGGTTTTTCGCAGAATTGATATGAGTTCGTCCAAATCTTCGGACTGGCCGTTTAACGGGGTGAGCATGACCTGGCTGGGAAATAATCGGGACAGGGTGCGATTGTCTCCGTCCAAATCAAATCCCTGCCACGGGATGCCACGTTGATTAAGCCAGCACGCGCGGGCGGCGGCTTCGATGCTTTTGCCCATATTACCTTTGGCCTGCATGGGCAGTATGAGGCGATGTTTCGTTATTTTCATATATCCGTGTTGAACCGATATTGGTTTGTTGGTTTGGTTGCGGTTGAAGCTGCCGTTGTCGGCATCGGCTCATGGCCTAGCAGCTTCACCGTGGCTGGCCGCGCCATCACTGCGCCGTCCTCCCAATGGGGCCGGGCCTGACGTTTTAGATAGCGCTGGTAGAACTGGTGCAAACCTTGAAAAGTGATACTGCAACCTTTCTCGGTGCGGAGCAGCGTGGCGATTTCCTGCCACGTTTTGCGCTGCTGGCGTTGTTCGCGGATGAAGTCCACGAACGATTCGAGACGGCTGTGAAAGGCGCGCCCGCCGCCGCAGCGTTTATGCTTTGCCGGCTGGCCGTCGTTGATGATTTCTGGATTCATCAGCACCAAGTTTAGGTGCCTTTGTGCCGACGCGGTTAGCGGATAATCGGCAGATTTGATGACAAAGGTGGACGATTAGGCCGGATAGATTTGGCAATTGATTTTTCCGCGTTGAATTTGGTTGAAGGCCGTTGACGTGGTGTGTTGAACCGTGTTGACCGGTGTTGACAACGAATATTGAAGGGCGTTTAGCCGCGTTGAAATCATCAACGCCCGACAACGAATTTCAACACCTGATTTTTTCTGTGCCGTTTTCCGAAGCGAATGCTTCGGGGATGGTGTCATCCAAAAATTAAGGCTTTCAAGTTTCAGAAAGCCGTCAGAAATCACGTTTGATTGAACGTATCAAATTGGGTGATGATGTGCGCAGTGAACGTCCGTTTCTGAAATCGGAGCGGACGTAACGGCTGTGGAGTCGCGGGATTTTAGAAACGGACGCTGACTGCGCTACCGTATAGGGTTCATTTCGAGGCGATTTGTCTGGGCGGTTTCCGAGTGCCGCAGGAAAGCCGGCCAGTCAAAGCGCCGATTTAATCCAATATTCGTTTTGCAAATACTGACTTTGAATCGAGTTTCAGCTTATGATAACCACCTCTACTGTTTCTGATTCCGGTGGTGAAGACGTTTGGGAATGGACGGGCTGAAAAAAGTGTTCCCCTTGTGGACTTCCCGAATCGCGGTGCATACATTGCCAGCGGAGGTTTGCTTGATCAGATAGCCCATCGCGCCGGAGTTGACCGCCGCGACGATATACGCTTCATCGCTGTGCGCCGAAAGGATGAGCACTTTACTGGCGGGGACGGCCTTGAGAATCTGGCAGGTGGCTTGCAGACCATTGAGCAGCGGCATGGTCACGTCCATCAGAACCAAGGCGGGACGGAGTTTTTTGGCCAGGGCGACTGCTTCATGGCCATCTTTGGCTTCGCCGACCACTTTAAGATCGTCTTCGAGTTCCAGAATCTTTCTGAATTCTTTGCGCACGCCCCTGTTGTCATCCGCCAGCAGGACAGTGATTCGTTTCATGGATATTATTACGCGACAAACATGAGTGTTCCCTTACGCTTCCTTGACCGGGCCAGTTCCACAGCCTGCGGATCATCTGCGACCAACCCCATGGGCATTTTCGAGTTCATCAAGAATAACTTCGATAGGGGCACCAGGGGTTAATTTTTTTAATTCATGGTCAGTAAATTCGTAGAGCGGAATTAGGCCATCAGATT
>JBKQOA010000011.1:0-4831 GCA_052145735.1 Limisphaerales bacterium | reverse complement strand
TCCAGGTCGCAATTTGCGACCTTAAACATTTTCACTTTTTTCTCTGCACCTTCGCCGCGACTTTCAGGCGCAGCGCGTTGAGCCGGATGAAGCCGGTGGCGTCGTCCTGATTGTAGGCTTTCGTGGGGTCGGCTTCCATGGTGGCGATGTGCGGGTTGTAAAGGCTCACCGGGGATTTCCGCCCGGCGACCATGATGTTGCCCTTATACAACTTCACACGCACAGTGCCGGTGACGTTCTTTTGCGATTCCTCGACGAGGGCTTGCAGCGCAAACCGCTCGGGCGCGAACCAGTAGCCGTAATAGACGAGTTCCGCGTAGCGCGGGATGAGGGAGTCGCGAATGTGCATGACTTCCCGGTCCATGGTGAGGGACTCCATTTGCCGGTGCGCGAAATGGAGAATCGCTCCGCCGGGGGTCTCATAGACGCCCCGCGATTTCATGCCCACATACCGGTTCTCGACCATGTCCACGCGGCCGACGCCGTGCTTGCCGCCGAGTTTGTTGAGGGCCTGCATCACGCCGAGGGGCGAGAGTTTTTTGCCGTTCACGGCAATGCAATTGCCCTTTTCGAAATCAAGCGTGACAAATTCGGGCTTGTTCGGCGCGTCTTCGGGAAAGACGGAGAGCGTGGTGAAATAGCCGCGGTTCTTCAGGTCATAGGAATCGAACCACGGGTCTTCGAGGATGCCGGCCTCGTAGGAAATGTGCAGAAGGTTCCGGTCCGAGGAGAACGGTTTTTTGGCGCTGGCCTGGACGGGGATGTTTTTCTGTTCGCAATAGGCGATCATTTCCTGCCGCCCGGGAAATTCGTCACGATACCACGCGTCCCGCCAGGGGGCGATGACCTGCAAATCGGGCGCGAGGCAGGCGGCGGTGAGTTCGAACCGCACCTGGTCGTTGCCCTTGCCGGTCGCACCGTGGGCGATGGCGTCGGCCTTTTCGCGTTTGGCGATTTCGACCATGCGCTTGGCGATGAGCGGCCGGGCGATGCTGGTGCCGAGGAAATACTGGCCCTCGTAAACCGCGCCGGCATGGATGATGGGGTAGATGAAGTCGCGCGCGAATTCCTCTTGCAAATCGTCAATGTAGATTTCGGACGCGCCGGTGCGTCTGGCCTTGGCTTCGAGGCCGGTGAGTTCATCTTCCTGGCCGATGTTGGCGCAGAAGGCAATCATTTCGGCGTCGTAGGTTTCCTTGATCCACGAAAGCAGCACCGAGGTGTCGAGGCCGCCCGAATAAGCTAAAACAATTTTCATTGCGGGGAATTTAACCGCCAAGACGCCAGGTGCGCAAAGGGAAAACGAATTGGAAACGGCGAACACTATACGAAGACTGAAGGACCGCAGAAAAACATCGAACATCCAACATTCAACGCCCAACATCCATTGATCCGCGCCTTCCAGCTAAAGAACTTCGACATTCAGTGTTCGATGTTGAATGTTGAATGTTTTCCTACTACTTCGCACCAGATCAGGCTCTTTCGAAGAAACGGAAGAAGAGGGCCTGTTTGGAAACGGGTTCGGTTTTTTGGGAAATGGCCGCCATTTGCGATTTGGTGAGTGGCGTAAAGTCGCGGGCGAGCTGCACGTTTTCCTCCAGTTGCGCGATGGAATCGACCCCGATGATCACCGTGCTCACCGGCAGGGACAGCGTGTAATACATGGCCTCGCGCATCTGGAGGGTCCCCGGCCCCGTGGCTTCCACCACGCCTTCCCACATGTGCTTTTGTTGCTCGGGCGAAGGCGGTGTCCAGCTGGAAAGGATCCGTCCCCGCGCGGGAACCTTCATGCCGATAATGCCCATTTGCTTCCCGACCGCCAGGGGCAGCAGTTGGTCCATGAAACTGAAATGGTGTTTGTCGGCCCCGTTCAACGCCATCAGGATGCAATCAAAGGGCTGGCGGCGGACGGCCTCCATGAGCGCATCGGGACGGTGATGGCCAGTGATGCCGAGAAAGCGGACGAGTTTTTGATCGCGCGCCTGGAGCAGCGCTTCCATCGCGCCGCCTTTGGCGAAAATGGCGTCGAGATCGGCCTGGGTGCCGACGTCGTGCAGTTGCCAGAGGTCGAGATGATCGGTCTGCAAAAGTTCCAGGGACTTTTCCAGCATCCGGAGCGAGCCATCGCGGGTGCGCTCCTTGGTTTTGCTGGCCAGAAACGCTTCCGCACGGCGCTGTTTCATGACCTGGCCGACGTAACGTTCGCTCCAGCGTTCCGGGCCGCCGTAAATGGACGACGTGTCGATGTAATTGACTCCCAGGTCCAGCGCCCGATTGATGAGGGGCACGGCCACCGCATCATTGTGAGCGTGTTCCAGCGCCGCCTGGCCGCCCAGACTGAAGATGCCGACCCGGTAGCCGGTCTTTCCCAAATTCCGCGTGGGCAGGGCATTGGCGGTGGCTGGATTCGAAGGGGTTTCTGAAGCCGCTCGCGCGACGGTTGGCAGGGCCGTTTGCCCGATCACAGCGGCAGTCGCGAAACCACCCAGTTTGAGAAATTCGCGGCGATTCAGTCTTAACATTCGGGTGATTTCTTTTCTGCGCATAAAAACTCCGGCTTGATTCAAGGCAACACTAATCCGCCCGGCTTTGACCGGCAAGGGTGAAGCCGCCAGAAACGCAACGCGGGAAATGTATGCGGTATGGGACCACGAACGACATGAAACACACCAACTCAGCAGAGCGCCGATCACTCAATCGGAGGGCTTCGCTTCGCTACCGGCATGCCGGATCGGTGTTCGGCGCTCCCATCCGGCGGCCTGCCTTGGTTTGACGGGCGGTTACTTTGCCGATGTCCGTTGTTGCATCCATCCCCAATCCTGCTGGTCCGCCGGATCAGTGATGGTGACTCCGCCGCTGCCCTTTTCATTTCGGTCCGCCCAACGGTGGGTTTCCGAGTGTCCGTCGGCAAACGCAAAGCCGCAGCCGCCGTCGTGGTAGGTTCCGGGCGCGTCAAACCATTGGGGCGATTCCATGCCAAAGGCAAACGCCGCGTCATTGAGGCCTTTGGCGTCTTCGTCCAGCAACACCCACAGGCCGGAAGGTCCCGGCGAGTGAATATCGGATGTCCGGCCAAACGTATGCCAGGGTGAATCCCGGTGATGAGTCTGCAGATTGTTCAGCCAGGGGCCGTTGACGGACAAATTCGGGATGCCGTAGTGGCTGTACGGGGGTGGACCATACTCCGTTGCGTCGTAGCCCGGATCAATCGTGCCCACCGCCTGACTCATCGAAAAGGTCCTGGCCGCAGGGACGATCTGGCCGATGTGCGCCGGGTTGCTTCCCTGATAGAGGCCCTCGCGCAGGTCCGCCGGGCACCGAAACACCGACACATTCCCGCCCAGATACGTGATGAGCAGGGACCGGGTCGGGTCGGCGAGCACATCGGGATTGAATTCCTGCGGACCGCCAATCCCCGCCGAGCCGGGACACCAATTGTAGCCGGCGATGGTGTTGCCGTCGTCGGGATTGGGCGGGAAAAAGTCGTTGTAATCGCTCGTGTACAGCAGCATGGCGGTGATCATCTGCTTGCCCTGGCTCAGGCAGGTGGCGCCCTGCGCCCGCGCTTTGGCCTTGCCCAGCACCGGCAGCAGCAACGCCGCGAGAATGGCGATGATGGCGATCACCACTAGCAGTTCGATGAGCGTGAAGGCGGAGCAAGCAAAGGCTGAAGGCTGAAGGCTGAACGCCTTTTCCGCGCAAACTTTATTTTAGACTTTAGCATTTAGCCTTTTTTATTACTGCCAACTCAGGATGTGGTTTTTGGGGCACAGAACCCAAATCTGTTGCACATCATTGACCCGCATCCACCCGTAAATGTCCGCCCAAGCAAAAAGAGGGACAAAAACTTTTGGTGGGGACAGCCTGCCGGGCGTTCCGCAGATCCCACAGCGCGGCGTCCCTACCTTTGTGCCTTCTGGCGGGCGGCGATGCCGAGCGGCTCGATATGCACCAGCACGTCGCCGACGGCAGGGATGGCTTCGCGGATTTTGTCCTTCACGTCGTGGGCGATTTCGTGCGAGCGCAACACGGTCATCTGCGGATTCACCTCCACATGCATGTCCACGAAATATTGATAGCCCACCTTGCGAACAAAGCATTTTTCCACGCGGTCCACGCCCGGCGTGGTGGCCGCAATCCGGCGGATCTGGTCAATCACCTCCGGACCGGGCGCGGTGTCCATGAGTTCATTGAGCGCCGGACGAAGCAGATGCCAGCCGTTCCACGCGATGACCCCCGCTGCCGCAATCGCCGCCACGTCATCCGCCGCTTCAAACCCCTTGTTGCCGATGAGCGACACGCTGATGCCGATGCCGGCGGCCACGGAGGTGATGGCGTCGCTGCGATGATGCCAGGCATCGGTTTTGACCGCCGAGCTGTCCACCGCCTGGCCTTCGCGCGAAACAAACCGGAACAACCCTTCCTTCACAGCCACCACCACGACCAATACGATGAGCGTGAAAGGCGCCGGCGATTGGTGAGGTTTCTTGATTTCGCCGAACGCCGTGATGGCAATCCACAGCGCCGCCCCCAAGAGCATCGCGGAAACGATGGTTGAGGCAATCGGCTCGGCCTAGCCGTGGCCGTAGGGATGGTCTTCGTCCGCCGGGGCCGCCGCCACCACCAGCCCGCGCCACACGATGAGCGAACTGAAAATGTCGGCGAAAGATTCAACGGCATCCGCGACCAGCGCGTGCGAATGGCCGATGATACCGGCGGCGAATTTGGTGCCCGACAACACGACGTTGACGGCCATGCCCGTGAAGGTGGCGCGCAAGCCGCGTTGGAGGCGGTTCATGGACACGGGGGAATGTTGAATTTCAAACCGTCA
>JBKQOA010000010.1:0-104171 GCA_052145735.1 Limisphaerales bacterium | reverse complement strand
CCGGGCCAACCGGAAAATCCGCGCTTTCACAAGCGCGGCTCCGTATTTTCTCGATCTCGGCAATGGAACATTCGCGTGCCAGCACGACGAGGTTGCAACCGAGGTCGCGGGCGAATTCCACGCCGGCGGCGCTGGTAATGGTCATCTGGGTCGAGGCGTGAATGGGAAAGTCAGGCGAAAGTTGCCGGATCAGCCGGCAAATGCCCACATCCTGCACAATCACCGCGTCCACGCCGGCGGCAATCATCGTGCGCAGATATTTTTCGGCGTCGGCCAGTTCGTTTTCGAAGACCAGCGTATTGAGGGTGATATAGCCACGCACGCCGCGGCGGTGGAGAAAGGCCATCAGTTCCGGCAGATCGGCTCCGGTGAAATTCTGCGCCCGCATGCGCGCGTTGAATTTTTCGAGGCCGAAATAAATCGCATCCGCGCCGTTTTCAACGGCGGCCCGGACGCAATCCCAATCGCCGGCGGGCGCGAGCAACTCGGGCAATTGCGGAGTGCGGAGTGCGGAGTGCGGAAGGCACGCCGCCTCCGGTCCGGGCTGGGTTGGGACGCTCATTTTCAGGAGTAGAATTTAGCACGAAGCCTCGGCGGGACAAAGCATCTTCGTGCCGGAGCGGCGTTTTTGCACTTGGCAATCGGGGCGAATGCGCCACTTTGATTCCATGATTCATCCGACCGCCATCGTTCATCCGCAAGCGAAGCTGGATCCGACCGTCCGCGTCGGGCCGTATGCCGTGATTGACGAGGGGGTGGAACTGGGCGCGTACTGCGTGGTCGGACCCCACGTTTACCTCACGGGACTGACGGCAATTGGGGCGCACAATTTATTTCACGCGGGCTGTGTCATCGGCGACGCTCCGCAGGACATGAAATACCAGGGCGAGCCGACGCGCCTGCGCATCGGCGACCACAACGTGTTCCACGAACACGTCACCATCCATCGCTCGACCAAAACCGACGAGGAAACCGTGGTCGGCTCGCATAATTTTTTGATGGCCAACTGCCACATCGGGCACAATTCCCGTCTGGGCGACCACATCATCATCGCCAATGGCGTGCTGCTGGGCGGGTATGTGATGGTCCAGGATCGCGCGTTCCTGTCTGGGAACTGCCTGGTGCACCAATTCTGCCGCGTCGGGACGCTCGCGTTAATGCAGGGCGGTTCGGCGATCAGCAAGGATTTGCCTTCCTTTACCATCGCGCGGGGGGACAATGGCATTTGCGGGCTGAACGTTGTCGGCCTGCGCCGGGCGGGTTTCACGGCGGCACAACGGCTGGAACTGAAGCGGCTTTACCACGCGTTGTTCCGCGCCGGTAAAAATTTGCGGGCGGCCCTGGAAGCGGCGCAAAGCGAATTCACCAGCCCCACGGCGAAAATCTTGCTGGATTTCATCACCCAAGCCAGGCGCGGGGTCTGCGTAGACAGGGGCGGAGCAGTCGGCAAGGACGAAGACGATTAAAGAGGCGCGCATGTACAAAATCATCGGCATAGACGGCAGGGAATATGGCCCGGTGGCCGCCGGGCAGTTGCGGCAGTGGATTGCCGAGGGCCGCGCCAATGCGCAAACACAGGTGCTCGCGCCGGGCGCGGCCGCATGGAAGTCCCTGGGCGCACTGCCGGAATTTGCGGGGTATTTCGCTCCGCCGGCCCCGCCGGTGATGGAGCCGCTGCTTGGGGCTTCAATGACGGGGCGGCTGCCCCGGACCAATTCCTTTGCGACCGCCGGGCTCATTTTTGGGATTTTGTCGATCTCCTGCTGTTGTGGCTGCCCGTTTAACATCCTCGGCCTGGTCTTCTCGCTGGTCGGTTTGTCACAAATCAACCGCCATCCGGAACTTTACACCGGCCGCGGCTTGGCCATTACCGGACTGATCCTTTCGACGGCGAGCCTGGCTCTGGGTCTCGGGCTGGGCCTGCTCCATTTCGTCCTTCATCCGGGAAGCATCAACTGGCAATTCAAAACCTTTTGAGCCGAACCATGGCCGCCGAATCAACATCCGTGCCGCCGAAGATTGCCGTGTCATCGTCGCCCGCGTTTTTCGTGGCGGCGGCGCTGACCGTGGCCGTGCTGGGTTCGGGCGCCGTCTTGTTTTTCTTCGATCCGGCCCAGCACGGTTTTTATCCCATTTGTCTGTTTCATTCACTGACCGGCTGGAACTGTCCGGGCTGCGGCGGGACGCGGGCGGCGTATCAATTGTTGCACGGCCACCTGGTTCGCGCATTGCACGACAACGCGCTGTTGGTGCTGATGCTCGCGGGGCTGGCGGCCGGGAGCGTGCGCTGGGTGGTGCAAAAAATGCGGAAGCAGCCAGCGACCTGGGAGGTGCCGGCAAAGGTCTGGTGGGCATTTCTTGTCATCGCCATCGGATTTACGGTTTTGCGGAATTTGCCGGCTTTTGCCTGGCTTTCGCCCTGAGGACCCGGGAACTTTTCGCTTTTGTCAACCAGCGGGGTCGTGTTCAATCGTTGGCCTATGAGTCTGACACATCCATTGACAACCACGGCCTTTGAACTGCCCGGTTACCGGGTGACCAAATCATTCGGGGTCGTCCGCGGCATCATCGTGCGGTCGCGCTCGATCATCGGCAACTGGGGCGCGGGCATCCAGGCGATTTTTGGCGGCAACATCTCGCTTTACACCAATCTCTGCGAACAGACGCGGGGAGACGCCTACAACCTGATGCTGACCCATGCCGGAGAGCTCGGCGCCAACGCCGTCATCGGGGTGCGCTATGACGCCACCGAGATCGCGGCGGGCATCACCGAAGTGTTGTGTTATGGCACGGCGGTATATGTGGAGCAGGCAGGTGAAAGATAAAAACCGGGAGTCGAGGAAAGACCTTGTCTTCACTCTCAACCTTCAACCCTCAACTCATCACTAAAAAATGGCCGGACACAGCAAATGGGCCAAGGTCAAGCACTTCAAGGGCGCGATTGACGCCAAGCGCGGAAAGATTTTTTCCAAGCTGGGCCGCGAAATCACCATTGCCGCCAAAATCGGCGGCGGCGATCCGGACATGAATCCGCGCCTGCGCATGGTGCTGCTCAAATGTCGCACGGCGAACATGCCGCGCGACAACATCGAGCGCGCCATCAAGAAGGGCACGGGGGGCGGCGAAGGCGCGAACTTCGAGGATTTGACCTACGAAATTTACGGGCCGCACGGCGTGGCGCTGCTCGTGGAGGTGAGCACGGACAATCGCAATCGCACGGCGTCGGACATCCGGAGCATTGTGACCAAAGGCGGCGGCAGCATTGCGACGCCGGGTTCGGTCAGCCGCCTGTTTCAACGCCAGGGGCAGATGATTGTCTCACGCGAAGCGGCAGGCGAGGACCAGTTGATGGAGCTGGCGCTGGAGGCGGGCGCGGAAGATTTCAAGGCCGAGCCGCAAGGATATGAAATTCTGACCGGGCCGGGGAAGTTTGAGGCGGTGCACAAACAAATTGAAACGAAGGGGATCAAGTGCGAGGCGGCGGAAATCACGTGGCTGCCCACCCTGACCGTGCCGTTGACGGATGCGGGAGCCATCAATGCCGTCAACAAATTGATTGAGGCGCTGGAGGAACATGATGACGTGAAGGAAGTGTATTCCAACGCCGAATTTCCCGAAACGTGATCTGCCAACCTGAGGCATGAAAGCATTAAGCGCCAATTCCCTTCTTGCCCGGTTGCTGGCCAGGCTGGCGGCGGCAGTCATTCGCCACCCGCGTTGGTTCATCTACTCGCAAGCGGTGCTTTTTCTGGCCAGCATCCTTTACACCGTCGGCTATTTGAAGACCGACATGAACCGGGACAACCTGGTGGGGGCCAACCAGAAGTACCATCAGAATTTTCTCAAACTGCAGAAGGAATTTCCCCAGCAGGGCAACCGTCTCGTGGTGGTGGTGGAGAGCGACGACCTCGAGAAAAACCGGCAGTTTGTGGAACGCATCGCCGCGAAGATGCAGGCGGAAACCAATCTGTTCCGCGACGTTTTTTACCAGCAAAGCCTGTCGGTGATGGGGGCAAAGGCCCTGCTGTTCGCTGACGAGGATGATCTGATTGAGCTGAAAGGGAAACTCGACGACACCCTGCCGTTCATCCGCCAGTTTACGCCGACAACGAATCTCATCTCGTTTTTCGACCAGGTCAACACGGCCTTTCGCACCGCACCCCGGGAAACGAACGCCCAGACGGAATCGTTGGTCCAGGCGCTGCCGGCTTTGACGCGCATTGTGAGGCAGGCGGCCGACAGCCTGGGAAGGCCCGGCGCGCCGCCGTCACCCAGTGTCACGTCGCTTTTCAATGCGGGCAGCGAAACGAACACCTACATCACCTTCGATCGTGGCCGGATTTTTCTGGTGAACGCGTACGTGCCCAATGCGGAAACAAATAGTCCGGTTGCGGAACCTTTGCGCCAGCCGGTCAGGCAAACGCAGGATGAATTGAATGGTTATGCGATTGATCGCCTGCGCCAGCTCCTCCAGCAGACCCAAAGCGAGGTGCCCGGCCTCAATGTCGGGCTGATCGGAGAACCGGTGCTGGATTACGACGAAACGATGCAGTCGCAAAAAGACATCACCGTCGCCAGCATCCTGTCGCTGGTGCTCTGTGCGTTGATTTTCATCTACGGATACAATGAAACCGGCCGGCCGGTGAAGGCGACAATCTGCCTGGTGGTCGGGCTGGCCTACACGCTGGCGTTTACCACGCTGGTGGTCGGACATTTGAACGTCCTGACGCTGCCCTTTGTGCCGATGCTCATTGGACTGGGAATTGATTATGGTGTGCATTTGATCACCCGCTATGAGGAGGAGCTGCGGCACGGCAAAACGGAGGAAGCCGCCTTGACGAAAGCGATGGTTTTTACCGGGCAGGGCATTTTCACCGGCGCTTTGACGACGGCCGGAGCGTTTCTGGCGATGTATTTCACCCATTTCAAGGGCATCCAGGAAATGGGCATCATCTGTGGCGGCGGCTTGTTGATCTGCTTCATTCCGATGATGACGTTGTTGCCGGCCCTGTTGTTGCGCGGCCGGCAAAACATCATGGATCACCGGTCTTCCGAAGACGACACCCGCGCGCGCATCGAGAATTTATGGTTGCAACGCCCCGTGCTGGTAATGGTGATCATGGCCGTCCTGTGCGCCCTGGCGCTGGTCCAGGCGCGCAAGGTCTATTTTGATTACAATCTGGAAAAACTGCAGAGTGCCGGACTGCCCTCGGTGGTGTTTGAGCATAAGCTGCTGGCGGCGGACCAGTCCATGCTGGAAGCTGCGGTCGTCGCCGATTCCCTGCCCCAGGCCATTGATTTGGAGGGAAAAATCAGAAAGCTGCCGACGGTGGTGGATGTCGAGCCCCCGGCCAGTTTTTTTGAAAACTTTCTGAACTCGAGCAACGCCGAGAAGCTCAAGTTGATTGGCCAAATCAAGCAGGAACTGGCGCCGCTGGAGTTTGGCACGCCGGACTTGGGTTCCGTGGATGTCTATGCGTTCAGCCGGACGCTTTATGGGCTTTACGGCTACTTGGGGCTGGCCAAGGACGAGGTGGGTACCAGCGACCCGGAACTGACAAAGAATCTGGTCTCGCTACGCGAGGCGATTGAAGATTTGCGCAAGACGATGTTACAAGGCGACACTAATACGCTTGCGGAGCACGCGGACAAGCTGGCGCAATTTCAGCAGGCGCTGTTCAACGACATGCGTACGACGTTCCAGTTGCTGCAAAACCAGGATGACAGCGCGCCTTTGCACGTGGAGGATCTGCCCCAGGTCTTTCGCGACCAATTTGTGGGCGTGACCGGGAAGTTCCTGCTGCACATCTTTCCCCGAGACAATATGTGGCAGCGCGAGAATCAGGAAAAATTCATTGCTGAATTGCGGACGGTGGATCCCAATGTCACCGGCACGCCGGTGCAGCTTTACGAACTGGAGGAGCTGCTCAAAGACAGTTACATCCAGGCGGCCTGGTATTCTTTGGCGGCGATTGCCGTGCTGGTTTTGTTCCACTTTCGCAGCCTCGGCTCGGTGATTCTGGCTTTGTTGCCGGTCGGCATTGGCACGCTTTGGCTCGCGGGATTGATGGGCTGGTTTGGCATTCCGGTCAATCTGGCAAACATCATGACCCTGCCCCTGGTCATTGGCATCGGGGTGACGAATGGCATTCAAATCCTGAATCGTTTTGCCGAAGAGCGCACACCGAACATCCTGGCCCGCAGCACGGGCAAGGCCGTGTTGGTGTCCGGGTTGACGGCCATCGCCGGTTTCGGCAGTCTGATCATCGCCAAAGACCGCGGCATTCACAGCTTGGGGTGTGTCATGGCGACAGGGATTGCCGCGTGCATGATTGCGGGATTGACCCTTTTGCCGGCGTTGTTGAATTTGCTGGGCCGGTGGCGTCCGTTAATAAAACAACCCAGCGCCGACAAATCGCCGTCGACACTGGGTCAGGAGGAACCGAGGTAAAACCTCAATCGCGTAAAACATAAAGAAATTTCAGAGGAAGTCAATATCAATGTTAAACCTGACTGTTAACAACTCAAAAACGGAAGAATCCCATTTCCAATAACGATAACGCGAGGCATAACTCCTTTGTCCAAATCCTGTCACAATCCGGTCTTTCAGTTTAAAGGCATCATGATTTTTGCCCGGCTCAAGGCATTCATTCATGACCTGCGGATTTTCGGCTTGAGCCTGGTGATCGGTTTGCCGGGCGCTGTCCTGGCTGAAGAAGGCTTTCACGCCGGGCCGGTCTTCGATGAGTTTGCGCTGACACTGGATGCCGGCCATCGCAACGAAGCCGTCGGCCCGTTGTTTTATGACCAGCAGAAAGATTCGGAATGGACCTGGGCCATCCCGCCGCTGCTTTCGTACGACACCGACCCGGCCACGGAATCAAAGGAATTCGATCTGCTTTATCCAGTGCTGACGTACGAGCGATTTGGCATGGAATACCGCTGGCAGTTGGGCGAGTTGATCAGTTTTTCCGGCGGTCAGAACCCGGATGATGCCCTGGCCAGGCGCTTCACCATTTTCCCGCTCTATTTTCAGCAACGCTCGCCCGACCTGAACCGGAATTACACTGCGTTGGTTCCATTTTACGGGCACATCAAGGACCGGCTCTTCCGTGACGACATTTTTGTCGTCCTGTTCCCGCTTTACAGCGAAACCCGCAAACGCGACGTGGTCACCGATAACTATCTGTTCCCGTTCTTCCATTTGCGTCACGGGGATGGGCTGCAGGGCTGGCAATTCTGGCCGCTGGCGGGCAACGAACACAAGGACGTGACGATGAGCACCAACGGTTTCGGCGACACCGAGATCATTGGCGGCCATGACCGGTTCTTCGCCCTCTGGCCGGTTTATTTCCGCCAGAACAACGGGCTGGGCACCGCCAATCCGGAAAAATTCCGCGCGGTGATTCCGCTTTACAGCCTGACACGTTCGCCGGAACGCGATGTCACGACCGTGATCTGGCCTTTGTTCACCTGGATTGACGACCGAGAAAGGAAATATCACGAATGGGAAGGCCCCTGGCCGATTGTTGTTGTCGCCCGGGGCGAAGGCAAAACCACCACCCGGTTCTGGCCGTTGTTCAGCCGTTCACACAACGATACCATGGAAAACGATTATTATCTCTGGCCGCTTTACAAATACAACCGCCTGCACACCCCTGTGCTGGACCGGGAGCGCACCCGCATCCTGTTCTACCTGTTTCAGGACGTGACGGAAAAGAACGTCGAAACCGGGGCGGAGCGCAAGCGGGTTGATTGCTGGCCGTTGTTCACCTGGCACCGCGAATTCAACGGCACCCGCCGGCTGCAGGTCCTCGCGCTGGTTGAATCGGCGCTGCCCAACAACCGGGGGGTCGAACGCAACTGGTCGCCGTTGTGGTCATTGTGGCGTTCGGAGAACAACCCGAAGGCTGGCGCGGCGAGCCAGTCGTTGCTCTGGAACCTGTATCGGCGCGACACGAGCCCCGCATCCAGAAAATGCTCGCTCCTGTTCGGGCTTTTCCAGTATCAATCGGATGCGGAAATGAGAAAAATGCGACTGTTTTACGTGCCGTTGCTCAACTGGCAGGCGGCGGCGGACCATCCGGTGAAATGAGTTATGTTTGAAAACATCGGAGAAATCGTCCTGCTGTTCTGGCGCACGCTGCTGTCCCTGCCGCTGGCCTGGCGGCAGCGCCAGAAGGTCTTCGACCAATTCTTTGAAATCGGCAACGCCAGCCTGTTGATGGTCTGCATGCTGTCGTTTTTCATCGGCGCGGTCATCGCGCTGCAAACCGGCCCGGTGCTGGTCGAACGCGGCCTGGCCAGCGCCGTCGGCGGCATCGTTGGCATCGCGATGGCCAAGGAACTGGCGCCGGTGATGATGGCCATCCTCATTGCCGGCCGCATTGGCTCGGCCATGGCGGCGGAAATTGGTTCCATGCGCGTTTATCAAGAGGTTGACGCGCTGCGCACCATGAACATCAACCCGGTGCATTATCTGGTGCTGCCGCGCCTCCTGGCCATTGCGGTGGCGCTGCCGATGCTGGTGGTTTTTGCCATCCTGGTCGGCTGGCTGGGCGGCGCGGTGGTGGCCCAGACCAACAGCCACATTGCGATTCCGTTTCAGTCCTTTTGGGCCAATTTGCGCGACGTGGTGGAATTGAAGGACGTGGCCAACGGCGTATTCAAGAGCTTTTGTTTCGCGCTGATCATCGGGGCGGTTTCGTGCCATCAAGGCCTGGCGACCATCGGCGGGCCGCGGGGCATCGGCCGCTCGGTCACCAAGGCGGTCGTCAATTCCATTGTCCTGATTGTGATTTTTGACTACGTGCTGACGCGGGTCCTGTTGAAATAATGAACACTTCGACCAGCAACCATTCCGGAGTCAGCCTGCAAGTGCATGGCCTGCGCAAGAGTTTTGGCGGGCAGGAAGTGCTCAAGGGCATTGATTTCGAGGTCCGGCCGGGCGAAATCTTTGTCATCATGGGGCCCAGCGGCAGCGGCAAAAGCGTGCTGCTCAAACATCTCATCGGGCTCGAACCGCCCGACGCCGGCGAGATCCTTATCAACGGCGAATCCATCCAATCGCCGGAAATCGCCACCAAATACCGGCTCGCGATGGTCTTCCAGTCCGGCGCCCTGCTGAATTCGCTGACCGTCGGGGAGAATGTCGGGCTGTACCTGAGCGAGCACCGGCTCAAACCGCCGCTGGAAATCGCCCGCATCGTTGGTGAAATACTCGAAGACGTCGGGCTCAAAGGCACCGAGGACAAAATGCCCAGCGAGCTTTCCGGCGGCATGAAAAAGCGCGCCGCCATTGCCCGGGCGCTGATCATCGAGCCGCAACTGATTCTTTACGACGAGCCGACCAGCGAGCTGGATCCGCTTTCATCCGTGATGATTGGCGAGGAGATTCTCCATCTCCAGCGGCGCATTCACGTCACGTCGCTCGTGGTGTCGCATGACCGGGACCTCGCGTTTGGCGTGGCCGACCGCATTGCCGTCATCAACGAAGGCCGCATCCTCATCATCGGCACCCCCGATGAAGTGAAAAGTTACCAGGACCCGCTCGTCCAAACATTTTTGCACGCCGACTTTAAACGCGAACCTTGAGCTCGAAATTTTATGAAAAACTCACTTGAAACCCGCCTGGGCGTATTTGTCGTTCTCGTCATCTTCGCCGCCTTCTTCATCATGGAAACGCTCGGCGGCATGGAATCCTTCCACGGCGGCTACCGTCTCAACGCCCTGTTCGACACGGTGCAGGATTTGAAGGTCGGCAACAGTGTTAAAATGGCCGGCGTGGAGGTTGGCCGTGTCGAAAAAATCGCGCTCACCGGCAACAAGGTCAAGGTCACGATGAAACTTCATTCCGACGCCGTGGTGAAGACGGACAGCAAGGCGGTCGTCAAATTCACCGGCCTGATGGGCCAGAATTTTGTGGCTGTTGATTTTGGCTCGACCGATGCGCCCCGCGCGACCGACGGCATGGTGCTCACGACGGAGGAACAACCGGACCTCAATGCCATCATGACCAAACTGGATGGCGCCACCACCGGCATCCAAAACCTCACCAAGAGCTTCACGCCCGATACCATCAATAATTTGATGGGGCCGCTGGTGGATTTCGTCAAACAAAACAGCGGCCACCTCGGCGGAGCCATCTCCAACATCGAGAACATTTCCGGCCAGATCGCGAGCGGCCAGGGCACGGTCGGCAAATTGATCTACTCGGATACACTCTACAACTCCGCGCTGGTCACCGTCACCAACCTGCAGGACACCGTCGTCGAAGTGCGGGGGGTGGTCAGCGGGATCACCAACGGCCAGGGCACGATCGGCAAGCTGGTGACCGATGCAACCCTCTACAACGCGACCACGGCCTCGATGACCAACCTCGATCAGATTTTGCTGAAGATCAACCAGGGCCAGGGCACGATCGGCAAGCTCGTCAACGAACAGGACTTTTACAAGAACGCCAAGCTCACGCTGCAGAAGGTGGACAAGGCCGCCGACAGCCTGGAAGATCAGGGACCATTGACCGTCATCGGCATCATGGCGAACAACTTGGGACTGTAGCGCACAGCCGCCGGGCGGCGTCATTCAAGCCAGGCCGATGTTTTTTAGCACCTGCACGACCGAACGCGACCGGTTCAGCGTATAAAAGTGCAGTCCCGGCGCGCCTGCCTGCAGTAATTCCTGGCACTGCCGCGTGGCGTACTCGATGCCAAATTCGCCGGCGGCTTCGTCATCATCGGCCAATTGATCCAGCCTTGCGCGAAGGGCGGGCGGGATTTTCGCGCCGCAGAGCTGCGTGAATCTTGTGATTTGCCCGGCGCTCAAAATCGGGATGATCCCGGGGACAAGCGGAACGCGGACCCCCAGTCGGCCGGCAAGGTGATCGCGAAATTCAAAAAAATCCGCGTTGTCGAAAAACAACTGGGTGAGGACAAAATCCGCGCCGGCGTCCACCTTTTCCTGCAAATGCCGCCAGTCGGCGTGTTTGCCGTCCCGGCAGGCAAGGTGGCCTTCGGGAAACCCGGCCACGCCAATGGAGAAATCACCCGCTTCCCGGATGAACCGGACGAGCTGCGCGGTGAATTCGAAACCGCCGGGGGCGGGTTGAAATTCGCCGCCGCCGGGCGGGTCCCCGCGCAACGCCAGGATGTTCTGGCAACCCAGCCCGCGGATTTTCTCCAGGAGCTCCCCGACCTGCTCGCGGGTATGGCCGACACAGGTGAGATGCGCCAGCGCGGTCAACCCGTGTTGCCGCTGGATGCGGTCCACAATCATCAGCGTTTTGTCGCGCGTGCTGCCGCCGGCGCCATAGGTGACGGAGCAAAAGTCGGGCCGGGCCTGGCACAAGGCGGGGATCTGCCGCTCCAAAAGGTTGCGGTCCCCCTCGTCGGTTTTCGGGGGGAAAAATTCAAAGGAAATGACCGGCTCCCCGGTCGCCGCCTTTGCCGTGTAAATGTCCCGAATCAATTGCATTTGAGCGGCGAATTATCGGCGGAAGCACGCCGGAAGCCAAGTTTTGAAATGAGTTACCGGAGCCAACTCAGCGAGGCTCGCTTCAAAGACAGAATGAAGAAGGGAGAGTTCAGATGCCGGCCGTTCGAAGCCGAATTGTCTTCATTCCTCATTCTGCCTTCTGCCTTTCCAGTCAGCCACGTCGCCCCGGCTCCTGCGGAAATTTGAGCAACAAAAAGCCCCTTCCGGATTTTCCGGAAGGGGCATGATTATCCAACCCGGATTAGAACTGATAGACGGCCTGCAACGCAACCATGATGGCGTTCTCCACGTAGCTTTGCGAGGCGGTGGAGCCATTGAGGTTGCCACCATAAATATCGTGGCTGGCATGATCCCACCGGAATTCAACTCGGGTCAGCACGTTGGCCCACAGGTTGTACTGGACGGTGCCGGTGAGGGCAACGGCGTTCTGTTCGCTCGGCAGCGAGGTAAAGCCCGCAACGGTGCTCAAGTAGTTCTTGGCCCACTCGGCGCGTCCATTGAGGGACAGTTTCGGGGTTGCCTGGAAGTTGACATAGCCCGCCAGCGCCCAGGGGTTGCCTGTACCGCCGAAGCCCGGATGCTGATAGTCAGTCAGATAGTCAAACGATGCACCCAACTTCAAGTTTGAATTAGGCGTTGGCAGCGTGCCGCCTACATACCAACTGGTCGAGGCGTCGCTGGAGCCACCAGTTGTATTGCTGAAATCACCGTTTATCACCCCGCCAGAGAGCGTCGCGCCATTGGCCCAACCCCAGCTTTGCGGCGCCGTCAAGGTGACTGAACCCATGTACGTCTTGAAGGAATCAGACGCTCCACCGACTGTTTGGGGTGAATGGTCATTCATAACCGGCCCCTTGCTGTCGGCGATGCCGGCAGTAACCGAGAACGCATCACAGAACTTGTAGGTCGCCAGCAACCCAGTATGGGACGATGGCTCCATGGAGTAGCCATAGGAACGGGTGTAATTGGGATTCAATGGCGAACTGGTGGATTCGTAACCGATGATGGTATCGAATACGCCGAGTTTCCAATCAATACCGTTGCCTACCGGTGTCCGCAGGCTGATGTAGGCCTGACGAATGGCAACATCGTTGCCAAGGGCGCCCCCGCCATTGTTGTTCAAAAGGCTGTTCTGTCCGCTGGTTCCCAGCGTGGTGGCATCCTGACCGAACCAAAGTTCGACGTGATAACCGGCAGCCCAAGGACCTTCATCCTGCGGCTTGTCAAGAGCCAGGTCAATGACATTGAGGTTGAACCCATTGGCCTTGGAAGAGGTGGCTGTACTGCTTCCGACAATGCCTTGGGGGGAGTTTTGGAAAGCGACCGGGGCAACACTGGCGCCGCCTGACGGATTCCACTGGATTGAGGTATCCACATAACCACTGAGGGTGGTATTGGAGAGCGCGGTTTGCACCGGGCTCAGTTTCGCTTCGTCTGCGCGTGCGGCCGAGGAGAGGCTGACCACCCCGAGCGCTGCCAGACCCAATGTCCATTTATTAAACTTCATCTGGTTCCTCCGATGTTGTTTGTTTGATTGTTTTCTCTCATTTGTGCCTGTGCACACTCAGGGCGAAAAACGGTTTGCCCCGGCACCAAATGGTGCAATTGCAATGAAAATAGGAGAATTCCAAAAATTTGACAACAAATTTTTTTGGTAATCACATCGGAGTAATTGTTTGGTAATGAACAACTTAGGGTTGTAGCCGGCGTTTTTGTTCCGGTTTTGCGCGGTGGTTGCGTGAAGTTCGAGCACCCGTAACCATTCCAGTCATTGCTGGTTATGGGCTTTCCGGCGCCGGAATTTCAGGGGCCAGACTGGAACAAATCGTGCTTTGTCAGACGGCGGAGGCCCGTTGCAGATTGCAATCGGGGCAGGTGGTTTTAAGAGCGGTTTTAATACAAAAACAAATATATGCCATCATTTGCTTACACGGCCCGGGAGACAGCCACCGGGCGGGAAATCAACAGCACGGTCGAAGCCGTGACGGAACAGGCCGCCATCGCCGCGTTGCTGAACCGCAATCTGCTGGTGGTGTCCATCCAGGAAAAGATCTCCAAAAAGGGCAAGACGAAGGGCGGATCGGTGGCGCTGGCCGACCTGGTCGTTTTCACCCGCCAATTGGCGACGATGATCGAGGCGGGCATTGCCATCGTGCAGTGCCTCCAGGCGCTGGCGGAACAGACGCCGAACAAGGTCATGCGCGACGTTATCCGGGACGTGTGCACGCGCGTGGAAAGCGGTGAAAGTTTTTCCGAGGCCCTGCAAAAGCATCCCAAGACGTTCAACAAACTGTACTATTCCATGGTGTCGGCGGGCGAAAAGGGCGGTTTGTTGGCGGAAATTCTCGCGCGGCTGGCGACCTACCTGGAAAATGCCGAACGCCTCCGCAAAAAGGTCAAGACGGCGTTGATGTATCCATCGGCCGTCAGCATTGTGGCCATCGGCATCACCATCTTCCTCATGGTGAAGGTCATTCCCACCTTCAAGGAGGTTTATGAGGGTTTTGGCGCCGCCCTGCCTGGCCCGACGCAGTTCATGATGGATCTCAGCGAACTCGTCAAAAGATTTTTGCTCCTGATGCTCATCGCCGGCGGCGCGGCCATCTGGGGCTGGTTGTCTTTCATCAAGACCAAAACCGGACGCACCTTTTGGGATGCCCGCCGCATCAAGCTGCCGATCTTCGGCCCCATTGCGCATAAAATCTGCCTGGTCCGCTTCACGCGCACACTCGCCTCGCTCGTTCGCAGCGGCGTGCCCATCCTGGAAGTGCTCCAGATTGTTTCCCAGACCGTCGGCAACGTCATCATGGAAAAGGCCATCAAGACCGCCGCCGGGGACATCGAGCGGGGCGAAGGCATCTCCGCCGCGCTGGGCAAGAACCCGATCTTTCCGAGCATGATCGTGCGCATGTTGAGCGCCGGTGAACAAACCGGCAACATCGACAACATGCTCGAGCGGGTCTCGAAATTTCTCGACGAGGAAATCGAAACCACGCTCTCGGGTCTCATGTCGCTCCTTGAACCCATGCTGATTGTTTTCCTGGGGGTGGTCATCGGCGGCATGGTCATTTGCATGTTCCTGCCGATTTTCAACCTCGCCAACATCGTCAACGGCGGGCATTAAACTTGGAGCGCAAAACGAACCGACCGCCGGCCGAAGCCATTTCGTCCGGCGGTTCAGCTTTTCACACCGGGACTGTCCTGGCCGGTTGCGGCTGGAGGATTTTGATTTTGGGATGGCGCGCGCGGATTTGTTCCTCGAACCAGCCGCGGGATTCCTCGCCGCCGTGGCCGAGCAAAATCGCGCGGGGCGAGACCTGCCCGACAAAATCCAGCAAATCCCCCCGGTTGGCGTGCGCGGTCAAATCAAAATCCAGCACTTCACAATGGCGGGTGACACGCCCGGCGCCGGGGCTGAAAACGAACGTTTCACCCGGTTGGGCCGCCTTCAGCCGTCCGCCCGGGGTGTCCGGGTCCGCATAACCGACAAAGAAGATGGACTGCCGTTCATCCCCCGCCATGCGGACCGCGAGGTCATGCGCGGCGGTGTTCTCGCTCATCATCCCGGCGGTGATCACGAAGATGCGGCCGCCGCTGAGCTTCATTTTTTCCGCCTGGCCTTTTTCGAGGACGATGAGCTCCAGCGCCTCGTGCAACTGCAAACTCGTGTGCTGCCGGTGCGTCCGGTGCGCTTCCAGGTCGTAAATTTCCGTGAATACGCGGCCCAGTCCGCCGATGTAAACCGGCTGCGGCTTCAACTTTCCCGCGCGCATGAGCAGCGCCAGCAGCGCCAGAATTTCCTGGGTGCGCCCCAGCGCAAACGCCGGGATGAGCACGCAGCCCTTGCGTTTGAGCGCGTGCTGGATGGCCGCGGTGAGCCGCTCGATTTCGCTTTCGCGGGAAACCTGCGCCGGCAGCGCGCGGTTGCCGCGCGTTGTCTCCATGATCATCACGTCAGCCTTGACGTCTTCAAAGCGCGCGGCGCGCAAAATCGTCTGGTCGTGGAAGCACACGTCGCCGGTGTAAAACAGCGTCTCCTTTTTGCCGCGGATCAAAATGCCCGCCGAACCCAGCGTATGGCCGGCGTCGAAAAACTCCAGCGTCGGCGAGACCAATCCGGCGCGGGTTTTGTGAAATGCCGCCCACTCGACTTCGCGATTGTATTTGAAACCCTGAAACAGCGGCGCGAGGTCGTCCACCTCGTCGTGCGAGTAGAGCGGATATTCCCGGATGCCCAGTTCGTCGCGCTGGCGCGTCATCACGTTCACCGAATTGTGCAGCACGCGCTCGACGATGAAATAGCTGAGTTCGCTCATCAGCACGTGCGCCTTGGGGAAATGCCGGCACGCCACCGGCAGCCCGCCGACGTGGTCGTGATGGCAGTGCGAAATCGCGATGGCATCCACCTCGGCGTCCCCCGCCTTGCCGAAGAGCGGCAGGCCGGCGCGCCCCTCGCGTTTCGGATGCATCCCCGCGTCGAGCAGAATGCGGTGATCGTCCACCTCCACCAGCCACGCGCTCGCGCCGATGTCCGTGTCCGGATTCAGATTGGTGATGTTCACAAATGAATTTCACCACAAAGACACAAAGGCGCGAAGCAAAAAGCGTTTTAACCACCAAGCCGTCCAGTTCGCCAAGGAAAGAAATCCCTGAAATCTAATTTTGAAGATGCTGGTATTTCTGCCAAAAACTTGGCGCGCTTTGCATCTTGGCGGTTAATTTACTTCGAAGGATACCGCCAGACCCAGTCACCGGTCGATACATCCACGCCATACTTTGTGAGGCTGATCTCTCCACCCTCGTCCGTTTCGTTCCAGCCGACCGAATAGAGCACAAATTGTCCGTTTGCCTCGCGGCGATAATGCAGCGGCTGGCCGTTGATGACATCGTGCGGCACTTTGGCAATGTACTGCGGCGCCAGCGTGTCGAGTGCTTCGGGATATTTGCCGTGCGCAAGGCGATAGCGTTCCAGCGCACAAGCCGTGCGCGCCAGATTCACCTCATTTTGCCCGAAGGCGAATTTCCTCGCGGCGATGCCCAGCGCCGGCAGCAATAGTCTCTCAACCAGGTTGTAAGGGTTGAGTTTTTTGGCGTCAGCGGCAACGGCTGCATCCGCCCGACGGGTGACGGTTGGTGAAATAATCCCCTGATTTACATCCGCCGCGGGCAGATAAAATTCCACCATCGGACGGGCGCAATGCAATTGATTTTGATAAAACCAGCCGCCGGGAATCAAATGCAACATGAATGAACTCGGAGGATAGTCAGAGTTATTGTCATTCCCCAGATTCACAATCTGATCCGGGTGATGGCGTAGATAATCCATGGCGCCGCCCTGGCACAGCACCATCTCTCCACGCATGGCCAGTTTATAATCCGCCAGAAAATCCAACCTGGCCAGTTCCTGCTCAAGCCCGGCGAGCTGTGCCTCCGACCATTGGTGTTCCGCCAATCCCTCCCAAACCGGCTGCAACGCGATTTGCGTCAAGGCAATCCGGACCAGGTGCGAAATCAAAATTGGCTCGGGGCGAAGGGCATCCGCCAGTCGCAGCGACAATTTCACGTCGTCCGTCGCCTTTTCACTTTGGCCGTTTTGCAATTCGGCGAGGGCGCGCAGTTGAAGCACTTGCGCGCATCCTTTAATTGGCGCCAGATGCGGCAGCAACATGGCCGGCGGGTAGTCCTTGCCGTATTCCAGCGGGAAACGCGATTCAGGCAACCGGGCCGCCTGGCGCAGTTCCTCAATCGTCGAATCGTATTTGCTCAACGCGAGCAACACATCGGCGGCGGGCGATTGTGGTTGTGGTGGAATGGGGAACTCATTCGTTTTGGCAGCCAAGGCGCGGTAGTATTGTTGCCAGGCGTCCAAGGAGCAGGTTTTGGCGGTTCGCCAGTCGCCCGTGCCATTGGTGGGCCCTTTGCACAACGCCTGGTCGCCATAAATGCTCATTTGCAGCCGGTTTACGACGTTGGTGTTTCGCGGCGACAAAGCCTGCCCGCTTTTGTCCAGAAACGTTTCATAACTGCTGGCGACAACCGGCGTCAGCGCAAAATTCTGATCCTGCGGCACGGGCGGCGGAACCACGCTGGCCCGATCAAATTTTTCGCCCCTGGCCTCCCATTCGTGTTTGAATTTTTCCCAGTCCCGTTTCCCGCGCCAGTCCTCCTCGGCATAAAATAGTGCGATCAAGGTGATGAAACAGGCAAAGCCAAAAAGCGTTCGCCGCCAGTGTTTCCAAAGCAACCAGCGAAGAAACGGAACCACGGCGTAGATGGCAAAGAGACCGCAGATGACAACGACAATGCCGATAAACGCGGCGGCCGCAAAACTGCCGCCCAACGTCGTGTCCAGCTTTCCCGCGGCGGCAATGAGAATCGCCAGAAAAATTGCGAGGCCAATGAGCGCGCTCCAAATCAGAATCGCACTCCGGCCTTTCCATGACTTTTTCCAGATGCTTTTGGGCTCTTCGTTCATAAATCCATTTTGGCAGGGCCGCGCGGCCTACGGACAACCGCCAGGTCGTCCCTGCCATTTCACGTCATCAAAATCTCCGCCCGCTCGCTGCGCGGCTGCGGGACAAGGGGTTTGGCCCGGTCAGCCGCGCGCGTGTCACGCAGGCCGATCAATTCCACCAGCATCCGCTGTTGCTGTCTTAACTCCACCATGACTTCCGGCGACGTGGGTGCGGATTTTCCCGCCATGACCGGTGACTTGTCGCGGATCGAAAAATTCACGGCAAAAATCAAAACCCAGACCGCCGCCAGACCGGCCCAGGCCTTGGGATGAGGCCACAGGATGGCTGAGAGTTGAGCGTTGACGGTTGAGAGCCAAGTAGAGCGCGTAGCCGCGGATGTGAATCCGCGGCCAACTTCTTCCCGGTTTATGACTTGCCGCCGATTCACATCGGCAGCTGCTAGAATTTCTTCGCGCCATCCGGCGGGGACCTGCCGCAACGGCTGGCGTTGAAGTTTATGTTCAAAATCATCCATGTTCATTTGATTTCTTCGTAAAGGGGACGCAGCCGCTCGCGCAATTTGTCTAAGCCGTAACGATACCGGCTGGCCGCGGTGTTCAGCGGAATGTCCAAGGCCTCGGCGATCCGCTCAAAGGTCAGTCGCTCCCATAATTTCAAATGCACCACCGCGCGCTGCTCCGCCGGCAACTCGGCCAGCGCTTCGGCCAGCACGGCGCGAAAGGTCCGGTCGTCCGGATTGCCGGCGGGGGCAAACGGTGAAATGACTTCGGCGGCGAATTGGTCGCAGGTTTTCGCCCGCGTCCCGCGTCGGCGCATCAAGTCAATCGCGGCGTTGTGGGCCAGCCGGATGAGAAACGCGCGTTCGTCCCGCACGCCGTTGAGCATCTGTTCCTCGCGGGCCAGTTTGACGAAGATGTCCTGAAGCAGGTCGCGGGTGTCAGCCTCGTCGCGGGTCAGGTTCAGAAGAAAGGCATAAAGTGCCTGGGCGTGCTCGTCATAGAGCCGTTCGAGTTCCGGTTTTTGCCGCGCCGAAGCTGGCGAAGGCGGGTCATGCCGCATGGTTTAACCGTATGACGCGCCCGGGGGCAGCATTTGTCTAGTTGAAAGATAACTTCCCCCGGCGGCACATCACCAAGCATGACACCCCATTTGCATACGAATTGCCTTCATGTTTCAACCGGCTTGCCGGTGGGCGGTTCCGCGGGAGCAACCACCTTTGGCTGATACCGGGGAAAGAGTTGAGCGCAGACCAGGAAAAGCAACGCGGGGAGCGTTTGGCCAAGAAACAGGCAGAGGGCACAGGCAATCAATAGTCCGGCCCAGATGCCAAATTGGAGGCCCGGTCGATGAAGCAGCATTGCGGCATGATATTTTCGCCATCGACGAAGTGACAGGATGGAAGCGGTCAGCAGCATCAGGCCAATCCCGGATTGCAGCGCCAAAAAAATCAGGACAAACACAGGCATCGAACCGCCGGTCTTGATGGGAACCCCTTCAGCCGGCAGGCGGGTGAGGTTGAATAGGATCCCGGCCTCGCCAAGGCAAGGAGCATCAGCCGCGTTGGAAAGCAGCCGCGGAAAGAGCCGTGTGCCGTTCGGCAGCGGCCACGAAGTGACCAACATTTCTGCGGTCAGCGGATAGGCGTGTTCGAAGTGGCCGTTGACCCGGGCGGCTCCGACGCCGTACGCGCAGGCAGCACAACCAAAACCTTTGAGTACCGGTCCGGAATCCACATCGAAGTGCCAGTTGTTGTCTGGCTCGTCATTCGGAAATTCCCGAAATCCTGCGCAGGTCCAGGATTCCTGCCAGAAATATTGCGTGTAAAGGTCATACCATTTTCGGGCCTGTTCGGGCCAGATTTCCGGCGAGAAGAGTGAGACGTAAGAATTGCCACAACCACGGCTTGAATCGACGGGTTCTCCCAGCGGCGCGACGGCGAAGTAGGGGACCAACCCCCGGGAATCCAGCGTCTGGTCTTGAAAACCCCGCAGGGCACGGGCAACAAATGCCGAATGATCAGTCCCCAGGACCTTGTCCGCCCGGTGTATCATCGCAATCGCCGTCAGCACGTCGCCCGGATAGCATTCGCCCGGATAATCATCCAGCAGGCCATGGCGACTGGCATCCAGCTCAACGGACAAACTGTCAACCTGATCCCTCAACCAGGGCAGGTATTCCTTGTCGCCGGTAAGTCGGGCGTGGCTGGTCAGCGCGGCAATGACGAGCATCCGGTAAAACACATTTTCAGTTTTCAAATAGTTTTTGCCCCAGTGAATTTTAACCCAGTTCGCCTGTGTGGGATCAATGACCAGGCGTGTCGCGGCCTCGATGGCGCCGCGGGCATAAACGTTCGGCGCCACGATTTGAGGAGCGCGGCGTTTTTCCCATTCCGTCTGGAGCGATTCCGTGGCCCAGAGATAAAACACCGCGCCGAACAACGGCCATTCCGTTCCCGAAATATTGGTGGTGGGCAGTTCTGCCGCACGCGTGGAGGCGAGACGTTTCCTGGCCCATCGCTCAAACTGGGGCGATAAAACCCGGTGAAGCTTCCAGGCGGACCGAGGAATGCCGGCGGACCGGATGTTTGGGTCCGACAGGTCGTGAACGGTGACAACTACCGGGAGGAAAAAAAAGAAAAGCGCGATCAGGACCAGAAGGGCGGCGTTGGCCTGGCGGCAGATGCCCATCAAAACAGGCGCGGATGTCGGCTGATTTTGTGGCATCATGTTTTTAAGATTTCATTCCGGGGGGTGCCGGGGAATTCCCTTCTGTTCGAACGCAGCGCTGCCAGGCCGTCAGGATCATCGCCGCCAGAACCAGCACGGGGACCAGAATAACGAACGCCAGAGACAACAGGATGTAAATCAGCGCCAGAAAACCGGAAAGTTTCCAACCCGCAGCCACCGAACCGACCGTTCCATTCAACATGCTGGTAAACTCCCGCAGCCCCGCGATTGTCAAAGCCGTCAGTCCGGCCAGGATTCTTTTCAGGTGCGCCTGCATGCGAACATCAATCTGCACACCGCCTTGAAAATTGTCCCGACAAAATCGCCGCGACGGGGTTCAGATCCGGGGATCAGCTCCGGCCTGGCCGTGGCCCGGAGAGACCATTTGTAACCCAGATTTACGAGGAGGTTGTGGACGAGATTCGTCCGCGACACGGACATCCGTTTCAGCATGGATCGGAAGGAGAAGAAACGCCGGCGGAACCACATGTATCCGGAAAACAACTCTTCCGCGGTCAGTTGCTTCGGCTGAAAGGCCACGTGCGTCTTGCCGTTGAACCAGGCCCAGTCGCCGGTGACCAACCGGCCCTCCCGCTGCATCTCATCATAAAGCCGCGTGCCGGGCAGGGGGGTCAGCACGCTCACCGTCACGCCATCAATGCCCAGAGATTCGCAGGCGTCAAGTGTGCGGGCGAAAACGTCTTTGCCGTCCGTGTCGAAACCAAAAATCACGCCCGCTTGCACGCAGATGCCGTGCCGATGGATGCGTTGAATGATTTCTGCATAGCGTGGCACCTGGTTGAACCCCTTGTTGACGCTGGCGAGGCTTGCCGCCGAAAAAGATTCCAGGCCGATGAACAAATAGACACAGCCGGCCTCGCGGGCGAGTTGCAGCAATCGTTCGTCGGCACAACGGTCAATGCTCACCTGTGCCGCCCACCGCCGATGCAACGGCTTGAGCGCGGTCATCAGCCGGGCGGCATAGTCCAGGTCGCCGAAAAAGTTGTCATCCCAGAAAACGAAGTACCGGTTTCCCATGCTTTGAATGTCCGCCACCACTTCAGGCGCCGGGCGGGTGCGAAATCCGCCGTGATAAATCTGTTTGAGGTTGCAATAGCTGCAAGCGAAGGGACAGCCCCGCGTGGCGAACACCGCCCCCTTCGTGAAGTGCCGGCGCCGGATCAGATCGCGGCGCGGAATCGGGAGACCCTGCAACGAAGGCGCATGATCGCTGGTGTAGCGCGGCCGGGCGCCGCCACGATGAAATTCGTCCAGAAATCGCGGCCAGGTTTCCTCCGCTTCGCCCACCACCAGATGGTCGCAGTGCTGCGCCGCCTCCTCCGGCCGCAGCGTGGCGTGCGGTCCACCCATCACCACCCGGGCGCCGCCGGACCGGAAACGCGCCGCCATGCGATAACAGTGCGGAGCATTGGGCGTGTTCACCGTAATGGCCACGAGATCAACCGGCCGCTCGTAAGGGATGCGTTGGTTGTATTCGTCCACCAATTCAATCTGGTAGCGGGCTTCGTCAATGAATCCCGCGAGGTAGGGCATGGTGATTTGGGTGAAATTGTTGAATTGTCGCCGGCGCACCCGGTTGATCTCCGGGTTTTCCGGCGTGATCAGCAGGATGCGTTTCCGGGCGCCCGCCGTGCCGGGAACTGTGCTCAAAGCCGGTTGAATGGAAGCGATCTCATTCATGCGACTTAATCCGGTGGGCGGCTGGTTCTCCGGGCAATCCAATCGAACAGTAAAAAGCAACAGGCAAAGAACGGAAACACCCCGTACAGCGTGTCGCTGACCGAATGTGAATGCCGGTCAATGGCCCGGAACACCTGCGCACAAAATGCCAGTGCCGCCAGGGTGATGATAATTCCCGGCAGTGAAACAGGGAGGTAAAACCAGCCCCAACGTTTGAACCAGGTTGTTTTCATCGTTGTTCCCTTTTTACTTTTGGATTGCACTGCCAACCGTCTCCAGCCGGGCCTCGGCGCTCTGGTCGGCCAGGTCATGAAGCACCTGTTCCACCCGGGCAATGATCGGGTCCGGGGTGGAGGTGCCCGCCGTAATCCCCACGATGTCGGCGGGGTCAAACCATTCTTCGCGCAGGTCAGCAGCGGTCTGGACATGATGGACCCGGGCGCAAAAACGGGCGCACGTTTTGACCAGTTCCTGCGTGTTGTTGCTATGGGCCCCGCCGATGACGACAACCACGTCGCATTTTTGGGCAAGTTCAACAGCCGCATGCTGCCGCTGTTTTGTCGGCTGGCAGACGGTGTCCACCAGGCGGACCTCCGATTTGGGAAACCGTTCGCGCATCAGCCGCACGAGCTGCCGGACCTTGTCAACCGGCTGGGTGGTCTGGGTAACGACGCCAAATCGCGGCCGTTCGCGCAGCGCGGCGACGTCCCCCGCCTCCAACACCACGTCAAATTCATCGAGGTCGCCCGTCAAACCGCGCACCTCCACATGGTCGCGCTTGCCAATGACGACCGGGTGGCAGCCTTCGCGCACAAGTTTCGCCAGGCTGCGGTGGGCGAGCCGGACCAGCGGACAGGTGGCTTCAATCACGTTCAGGCCGCGTCCGCGCGCTTCAGCCATCGCGCGTTCCGAGGCACCATGCGCCGTGATCATTACCGTCCGGGTTCCGACTTCGGCCGGCCGTTGCTCAATGCGGATGCCCTGGGCGCGCAATTCCGCCAGCACGGTTCCGTTGTGGACGAGGTCGCCCAGGATGGTGAGCGGGCGGTGTTTGGCGGCCTCCAGCGCCAGCGCGATGGCGTCCTTCACCCCAAAACACATGCCCCGATGTTCGGCCTGGATGATTTTCATATTGGCTCCGGCAAATTAACTTTGTGATACAAAGTAAAAGACCGTGAAGATTTTAAGCTGTTCAAAACATTTTTTACTTTTTGTTCTGCCGGACAATCTGTTCCAGCAGGTTGATGTATTCAGCGAAGGCCTTGCGGCCGGCGGGGGTGAGCGAGCAGGTCGTGAGCGGCCGGTTTTTCTGGTACGATTTGGCCACGGCCACGTAGCCTTCCTGTTGCAGCGCGCGGATGTGGGTGGTGAGGTTGCCGTCGGTCATGGCCAGCGCGTCGCGCAACTCGGTGAACGACAGTTCCGGCGAGGCGGCGAGCATCGACATGATGGCCAGCCGGCCCTTCTCGTGGATCACGCGGTCGAGCTGTAGAAGCAGTTCCGGATTCACGCCGGATTCTTTCCTTTTTCGGTCAGGTACAGGTATGCGCCATAAGCCAGATGCAGCACGCCGAAGAAGAGGCCCATGAGCCAGTGAGCGTTGAGCCTGGCCGGTCGGATAACGACCAAAACAACCAAGGTTACGCAGGCTAGTCCAATATATATCCATCCAAACCATTTCATGCCGCGAGGCATGAAAAAACCCGACGCGTGCAGAGCGCAACCGTAAAACAGCAGCCAGATAAACGTCAAAGCAACCGCATTGGCCAGCCCGACGAACACGAACGCCAGACCCAGAACCATTCCAGCCGTCAACGGCGGCAGCAAAGCCTGGGTCACCCGCCGCGTCGGCAGGGACCAAAATGGCTCATGATCCTTGAGCGCCTGCCGCCGGGCGATGAGAAACGCGCCAGCGACAACGAGGGCGGCGGTGCCCAGCCACAAGGCTCCAAAGGCGGCCATCGAATCCAGCCGAAACCAAAGACCCACGAAGGCGGCCGCAACGCCCATGACGCCGGCGAACAGCATGATCGGTGCGAGCGCCCGCCGGTACACGGCGGAACGTTCCATCAAGGTGCGGATGGTTTGAAGATGTTCGGCGGCCCAGTTTGAGTCCATGTCAATTACTTTGCATTACAAAGCTTAAATTGGCAAGCGTAAAATACCGGGGCACTGACACCGAACCCCGGCGAGGAAAGGTAAACAGCGCCCTGCCGGCTTGCTTTCCCGGCCGGTTCCACCGAAGATTTCCGGGCCATGCCGCCGTCCAGAAAAATTTCCTCCCGCCAGCGGGTGTTGGCGCAATGGCGCGGGGTGGATCTTGCCCCGCTGGAAAGCGCACAGGCGGTGCGGGCGCGCCACGTTGCCGACGTGCTGCCGCGCGTGGCGCAGGACCTGCATCTGGACCAGCGCCGGGCCGAGGCGGAAATCACCAAGGTGTGGAATTCCCTGATTGAGCCGGACATTGTCGCGCACGCGCAGCCGGCGGGCATCCGGAACGGCACGCTGTTCGTGAACGTGGACAGCAGCGTGTGGCTTTCGGAAATTGTCCGTTATCGCCGGAAGGAAATCCTCGACCGGTTGCAATACAGTTTTGGGCGGGATTTGATCCGGCGGATTTCGTTCCGCGTCGGCTGACTGCGTCACACCATCATTTCCATCTGCCGCGGGGTGAGCAGCCACACCAGTTTCGCGCAGCGGCCATACAGCAGGAATTCCGCCTCCAATTTGCACAAACCGCCCTTCTTGAAATCAATCTCCAGGCTGGTGTTGCCCGCAGCCAGCAGCGCAAGGAGCTTGCCCAGGTACGGTTCGTGGCCGACCAGCAGAACGCTCTCCGGTTCGGGCCGGAATTGATTCAACTGTTGAATCAGCAACCGCGGATTGCCGGCGGGTGTCAGGTCGTCGGAGAAGGCCAGTTTTTTCCGCAACTTGAGGTCTTTGGCAATGATCTCGGCGGTCTGCTTCGCCCGCAAAAACGGGCTCGAGAGGATCAGGTCAAAGGACAGCCCCAATTCCTCCATGGCCCGGGCGGCGATGCGCAAACGGTTTTTGCCCCTGGCGGTGAGGGGACGCTCGGAATCCAATTCGTAAGCGGCCATGCCGGGCTCGACGGCGATGCCGTGGCGGAACAGGTAAAGATTCATGATTATTTATGCCTGGGTGTTTGTCTTCCGGATTCCGGCGGCGGCCAGAAGCGTTGCAACCGGCCGGCCGCATTCAGGTAGATCTGGATCAGCATCTGGCGCCAGCGCATCAGTTCCCGTTTCAATCGCCGGGCCGACGCGAGATTCACCGCCTCCGTGCGCACGAATTTGTCCAACGCCGCCAGCAGGACTTCCATGTCCTGGATGTCGCCCATCATGCATTGATAACCGCGCATGGCGCGGTGATGCTCCTGCGTGACGGCGGGCAACAGGGGCGCCATGGCTTCAACCATGTAACGGAAACGTTTGAACGCAATCCGCGTGCGGTGAATGGTCCTGGTGTCGCCGGCCCGCACCTGCCGGCAAAGCCGCGCCACCCGGACAAACGCCTGGTTAATGGCGCGCTGGACCATCGCGAAGGCCTGTCCGCGCGTAATCTGTTTGCGTTGGCGGCGGATTTCCTTTTCCAATACCGCCAGACGCCGACCCAGGCGTTTGGTCTGGATATGCTTGACGGCCTTGCGGGTTTTGCGGGTGAAGTGCGTTTTGCGGTCCCGCAACCAGTCATGAAAAGGCCAGGCATCGGGGAACGTGCCCGCCATCCGCCCCACGTAGGTCAATTGGACCTGCGTATCGCGGAGTTGATCGAACGTGTCAAGGTGACGCTTGAGCGCGCGGCGGGCCTTCCGGAGGTTGCGCCCGGGGATGAACGCGCCGAGCAACTCGAGGGTCGAGAGCAGCCGGCGGGTTTCCACACGCGAGGCATGCACGGCATCCTCGGAAAAGTGCTGCTGGCAGCGTTTCAACCGCTTGCGATAACGCCGCCACCGCGCCGCCAACGAATCACCGAGATGCTGAAGCACGTCGCCGGTCGGAGGCGGGCTGGCGTCCGCCCGGCCTTGCCGGCGCCCGTCACGATTTAAAAGATGCTTTGCTTTGAACCGGCTCATGTCGTCGTCCGCAGGGAGGCAAACATCCGCAGGATAGATTTGTCCCTGCCGGTCGAAGGTTACAATCCGGTGACAAATCCTGCCGGGCAAGCAAATTTCACGGTTGCCGGTCAAATCGTCCGCCGGCCGGCGTGTCTTTTTCGCTTGGGCACGCCCGACCGCGCCGCATAATCTGGGCGCGCCCATGATGCAACCAGTCCGCCGCGCCGTCATCGATGTCGGGACCAACTCGATCAAACTGTTGGTGGCCGACGTGTCGGGGCGTGATGTGCGTCCCGTTCACGAGGAAAGCCGCCAGACGCGGCTCGGCCGGGGCTTCTATGAAACCCACCGGCTCCAGCCCGACAACATTGCGCATACCGCCGAAGCCGTCTGGGAATTTGCCAACACGGCGCGCGAAAAAAATTCCGCGTCCATCCGCGTCATCGCCACCAGCGCCGCGCGCGACGCGGTGAACCCGGGCGACCTGACCTCGGCCATCGAACGCGCCTCCGATCTCAAGGTGGAAATCATCTCCGGCGAGCGGGAAGCCGAATGGGTGTTTCAGGGCGTGACGACCGACCCGGAACTGGCGCGGGAGCCGTTGCTGTTGCTGGATGTCGGCGGCGGCAGCACGGAATTCATCCTCGGCCAGGGCGAGCACAAGCATTTCGCGCGCAGTTTCCCGCTGGGCACAGTGCGGCTCATGGAGAAGTTTCCGCATAGCGATCCGCCCACGCGCGGGGAATTCACCGCCTGCCGTGACTGGTTGAAACATTTACTGCAGACCGAAGTCCGGCCCCGGATTGATCCCGCCCTGCGGCGCGAAGCCCGCGGCTCATCCGGGGAAATTCAACTGGTCGGCACCGGCGGCACGGCCACCATCCTCGCGCGGATTGAGAACAGGCTGGATCGCTTTGACCGCGAACGCATCGAGGCCACTCGCCTGGGTTTCCAGCAGGTGGTCGCGCACCGGAAGCGCCTGTGGAGCCGGCCATTGGAGGAGCGCAAGGAAATCGTTGGCCTGCCGAAATTGCGCGCGGACGTGATCCTCACCGGCGTCGCGATTTACGAAGCGGTCATGGAGGAATTTGGTTTCGGACAACTTCGCATCAGCACCCGCGGCCTGCGTTTCGCGGCGGTGATGGACTGAGCCATTTGCGATTTGCGATATTGGATTTACGCGTTTGGTAAAATTCGAGCAGCGCGTCCATCGTAAATCGTATATCGTAAATCCCGATGCGCGTCTTGATTGTCGGCTGTGGTTATGTGGGATTGCCCCTCGGGGCGGAACTTGTCCGTTTCGGCCACGAAGTTTTTGGCCTGCGCCGGAGTTCCACGGCGGAAGGCGAATTGAAAGCGGCCGGCATCCGGCCGTTGTTCGGCGACGTGACCCGGCCGGAAACGCTGGCCGGGCTGCCGCGCGAATTTGATTGGGTGGTGAATTGCGTCGCGGCGGGCGGGGACGCGGAAAATTACCGGCAGGTTTATCTCCAGGGCACCTGCCACCTGATTGAATGGCTGGGGGCCGGCCCGCCGAAAAAATTCGTTTATACCAGCAGCACGAGCGTTTACGGCCAGACCGATGGTTCGCCGGTCAAGGAATCCAGCCCCGCCGAGCCGCTCGTGGAAACGGCGAAGGTCCTGCTCGAAACGGAAAATGTCTTGTTGGCGGCGGCGCGGGAGAAAAAGTTCCCGGCAGTGATTTTGCGCGTGGCCGGCATTTACGGACCCGACCGCGGCCACTGGTTCAAGCAATTCCTGAAGAACGAGGCGCTCATCGAAGGCGACGGCTCGCGCTACCTGAACATGATTCACCGCGACGATTTGATCGGCGGCATCATCGCGGCGTTGAAGAGCGGGCGGCCCGGTGAAATTTACAACGCCGTGGACGATGAACCGGTGACCCAGGCGAACTTTTTCCAGTGGCTGGCCGGCACCGTCGGCAAATATCCGCCGCCGTCCGAACCCGAAAATCCCGACGGAAACCGCAAACGCGGCGTTACCAACAAGCGTGTGTCCAATCGCCGGTTGAAAATGGAGCTCGGCTATCAGTTCAAGTATCCGAATTTTCGGAAGGGTTACAGCGCGGAGATTTTGCGGCTCGAACGGGCCGGCCAGCTGCATATCGAGCCGGATGAACGGTGACCGTCCCGGTTGTGAGCAAATTCGTTTCGACCTGGTGAGCGTTCCGGCATAACTTTCCACCGATGGCCGCCGAAACCCAACTCACGCCCATGATGACGCAGTATCGCCGGATCAAAGGCGAGCTGCCCAGGGACGCGTTGTTGCTGTTCCGGCTCGGGGATTTTTACGAGATGTTCTTCGAGGACGCGCAGACCGGCGCGCAGATCCTCAACCTCGCCCTCACGGCCCGCAACGGCGTGCCCATGTGCGGCCTGCCGCATCACGCCGCCCCTGCCTACATCGGCCGGTTGCTCAAGGCCGGCCGCAAGGTCGCCATCTGCGATCAACTGGAGGATGCCCGGCCCGGCAAACTCGTCAAACGCGAGGTGACTCAAATCCTCAGCCCCGGCACCCATTTCGATGAGCGGATGCTGGTGGCGGAACGGAACAACTTCCTTGCCGCGGTTTATCCAAGCGGAAAAGCCTTCGGCCTCGCGCTGGTGGACCTGACCACCGGCGATTTCATGACGACGGAACTGGAGACTGGAGCCGCCCTCCTGACAGAATTGGAACGATTGCGCCCGGCGGAAATCATTTATCCAAGCGAGTCGGCACCCGTGCGCGAGTTGCTTGGTAGCCGCCGATGTGAATCGGCGGAATCCCCGCCGGTCGCCGGCATTCGCGCTTTCACCAGCGCGGCCACGGGGCAGGGCTGGATTGTCAACGGTTACGACGACTGGACGTTTGCGCCCGAGACCGCGTTGTTCACCGTGCGCGACCATTTCAAGGTGGCCTCGCTGGACGGCTTCGGGCTGAAGGACCGCACGGCGGCCATCGGCGCGGCGGGAGCGGCGCTGCACTATTTGACGCAACATTTGCGCCGCGATGTGAAACATCTCACGCGGCTCTCATTTTATCGCCGCAGCGATTATCTGGCGCTGGATTTCACCACCTTGCGCCATCTGGAAATCCTGGAACCACTCCACCACGACGCGCAGCGCAATGCATCGCTTTATGGTGCGGTCAATCGCACGGCCACGCCGATGGGAGCGCGAATGCTGCGCAACTGGCTTTCCCAACCGCTGGCCGCCGTGGACCCGATTCGCCGCCGGCAGGAAGCGGTGCAGACCTTCATAGAAACCCCCCCGGGCTTGGATGATTTTCGCGCGCAGCTTTCCCGGGTGCGCGATCTGGAGCGCACCATCGGCCGATTGAGCACCGGCAGCGGCAACGCCCGCGACCTCATCGTCTTGCGGATGGCATTGGAACAAATCCCGGCGATAAAGCGGATCCTTGAAACGGTGGGGCGAGACTCCGGGCGAGCCGCATCGTCGGTGCAAGATGATCCGGCGGCTCGCGTGGACGCCCGCCCCACCGGCTTGATTGCGGAACTGAACAGCCAACTCACCGAATTGCCCGACCTCGTGGAATTGATTTCCCGGGCCATCGTGGACGACCCGCCGCTGGCGTTGAAGGAAGGCGGCATGATCCGCGATGGTTTCGATGCGGCGCTCGATGAACTCCGTGCGGCGACGCGCGGGGGCAAGGATTGGATTGCCAAACTGCAGGCGGACGAAATCGGGCGCACCGGCATCAGCTCGCTCAAGGTCCGGTTCAATTCCGTGTTCGGTTACTACATCGAGGTTACGAAATCGAACCTCGACAAGGTGCCGCCCCATTACATCCGCAAACAGACCGTCGCCAACGGGGAGCGCTACATCACGCCCGAGTTGAAGGAAATGGAAGGCAAAATCCTCGGCGCGGAGGAACGCAGCGTGAAATTGGAATACGAATTGTTCCAGCGCGTGCGCGAAGAAGTCCTTGGCCGCCTGCCGCAAATCCAGCAGACCGCCGCCGCGCTGGCGCAACTCGACGTGCTGGCGTCGTTTGCCGAAACCGCGCGGCTGCATAATTATTGCCGGCCGCAGGTCGGCGATGAAGGCGTGCTGCAAATCCGCGACGGGCGTCATCCGGTTCTGGAGCAAAGCCTGCAGGACGAGCGTTTTGTGCCGAATGACGCGGGGCTTTCGGGCAGCGGATTGTCTTCTCCCTCTCCGCCGCAGAGCGGGGGAGAGGGCCGGGGTGGGGTGGCGCAGTCACAAACCCCTCGCCCCGACCCTCTCCCCGCTACAGGCGGGGCGAGGGAAACAACTTTCTTGTTTCCCCAAATCGGGCTTATCACCGGGCCGAACATGGCGGGCAAGAGCACCTATATCCGGCAGGTCGCGCTCATCACCTTGCTGGCGCATACCGGTTCGTTTGTGCCGGCGGCCGGGGCGCGGATTGACCTGGTGGATCGCATCTTCACCCGCATCGGCGCCAGCGACGATCTCACCCGCGGGCAGTCCACGTTCATGGTCGAGATGACCGAGACGGCGAACATCCTGAACAACGCCACACCGCGCAGTCTCATTGTGCTGGACGAAATCGGGCGCGGCACCAGCACGTTTGACGGCCTGAGCCTCGCGTGGAGCATCGTGGAGCACCTGCACAACCAGGTCGGCGCGAAAACCCTGTTCGCCACGCATTACCACGAGCTGACCGAACTGGCCCAGCGCCTGCCGCGATTGAAAAATTTCAACGTGGCCGTGCGCGAATGGCGCGATCAGATCGTGTTCCTCCGCAAAATCGTCGAGGGCGGCACGGACAAGAGTTACGGCATCCACGTCGCGCGCCTGGCCGGCGTGCCCCGGGAAGTGCTGGAACGCGCCAAGGTGATTCTGGCCAACCTCGAAGAATCCGAACTTACCCCCGAAGGCACGGTGCGCCAGCCGCGCCGCCAGCAGGACCGCGACAAACTCAAGCAACTCGCTCCGCCGCCACAGATGGATTTGTTCAGCCAACAGGATGGTGGTGGAGGTTGAACGCCATCCCGGTTAGAGTTCTCCAATGATTATTATGAAAACGAACGCAATACGCATCTGGACAATTATTGGCGTGTCGTTGCTGACGATGGCGGGAGCACTCAAGTCATCGGCGGACGACGCGGCGGCGGCGTTGCCACACAAATCCTACACCGGCATGGTCATGTCCGTTGACACGAAAGAACGCACGCTGGGTGTGAAAGGAGTTTTTCTGACCAGGTCGTTCAATCTGGGCGACGACTGCACCTACACGCTGGCGGACAAAAGCACGGGGGCCATCAGTGATTTGCGCCCGGGCCAGCGGGTCAAGGTGGTTTACCAGGAAGCGCACGACGTGCGGGTGGCGAACCGCGTCGCCCAGCAACCGATGGCTTACGAAGGCACTGTAAAGGACTTCGACCCGGTCGGACGCACCTTGACCCTCCACAGCCGGAGCATGGACCGGACGTTTCAAATTGCCGACGGCTGCAAAGTAATGCTCCGCGATTACAAGCCGGGCACGCTGGCCGACATCCAGACCGGCAATTACGTCACGGTGACTTATGAAACCCCGAACGACAAGCTGATCGCGCGGAGGATCGCGCAAACAAGTGAGACGTTCACCGGTTCGCTGACGGCGATAGATCTCGAAGCAAAGACCGTCAAGGCCAAGACGCTGTTTGATACGAAGAAATTCACCCTGGGCGACAACTGCGCCATTGTCATCAATGGCAAAATCGGCGGGCAACTGGCTGATCTCAAGCCGAACGACAAGCTGGTCTTCAGCTACGACGAGATCAACGGCGTCAATGTGGCGAACCGGATCTCGCCGGCCGGGACCCCGCAGCAATCGGATACGACCGCCGCCCAGCCCACGACGCCATAATCAAGCCCGTCCAATTCATCGGGCACGTTCCCAATCCGGGACGTGCCTTTTGCTTTTCCGCCCGATTTCGGCAGTGACAAAAAGCCTGCTCCAACCGGCTGTTTGTGATACACTGTCCGCGCTTTTTATGGAAATCAAAGACATTCCTGAACGGTTGCGAAAATTTGAAATTCCCAACCGGGTCGCGTTTGCCAGGGGCCACGGCGGCTTGACCAAAATCAACGCCAGGACCGACCGGAGCACGGCGGAAATTTATCTGCACGGCGCGCACGTCACCGGTTTCCAGAAAAACAGCGAGCCGCCGCTGTTGTTCCTGAGCGGGCGCAGCCATTTCGCCGCCGGCAAGGCGATTCGCGGCGGCGTGCCCATCTGTTTTCCGTGGTTCGGCCTGCGCCCGGGCGATGTGGCGCACGGGTTCGCACGGATCACGGAATGGGAAATGATCGAAACGACCGTCGCCCCCGACGGCGCCGTGAAAGTCAGGTTCCATCTGCCAAGGACCAAAGCCGCGGAATCATGGCCGCCGTACCACGCGGAATTCATTGTCACCGTCACCGACCAACTGACCATGGCCCTGGTGGTCACCAACCGCTCCCCGGACCGGAATTTTGAATTTGAGAATTGTCTGCACACGTATTTTTCCGTCGGCAATATTCGCGAGGTTTCCCTCACCGGGTTGCAAGGCGCGCCCTTCCTGGACCACGCGGCGGGTGCCGGCGGCGCGCGCAAGGTGGAAAACAATTCTCTCCTCCGCATCATGCAGGAAACGAACCGGGTTTACCCGGATGCGACGGGCGCGGTGGAAATCCGCGACCAAAATCTCCGGCGGACGATTCGCGTGGAGAAATTCAACTCCCGCTCGACGGTCATCTGGAATCCGTGGACGACGCAGAAAATGCCCGCCGACTTCGGTCCGGCGGAACACCAGCGCATGGTTTGTGTGGAATCCGGCAACGTGAAGCAAAACCGGCTTTCGCTGCCGCCCGGCCAGACGACAACCCTGCAGGTGGTTTTAAACAGCCGGCCACTATGACCCGATGATTTCCGCCATTGAACATCAGCCCGCCGGGGCGGGCGTTGACCTGGTCACCCAGGTCGAGGCAATTTTTTCGCCGACCGGGGTGCTTTCGCGGGCGAAAAATTTTGAATTCCGCCCGCAACAACAGCAGATGGCCATGGCCGTGGCGCGCGCGCTGCAAAACCGCGGACATCTCGCCGTCGAGGCTGGCACCGGCGTCGGCAAATCGTTGGCCTACCTGATTCCGGCGATTTTGTTCGCGGTGGCGAACCGGAAAAAGGCCGTCATTGCCACCCACACCATCAATCTGCAGGAGCAGCTCACGGAAAAAGACCTGCCGATGTTGGCCGGCCTGTTCGGCACGTTGCCCGAACCGGTCAAATTCAGTTTCTCCATGCTCAAAGGGCGCGCGAACTATCTTTGCACCCGCCGGCTGCACAAGGCGATGCAGCAGTCCGGCAACCTTTTTACTTCTTCCGAGTCTGAAGAATTGCGTCGTATCGCCGAATGGGCAAAGGAAACCACGGACGGCAGCCTCTCGGATTTTGACGTCGAACCGGACCCGAAGGTCTGGGCGCAGGTTTGTTCCGAGCGCGGACTCTGTTCGCCGAAAATCTGCGGTTTCCCGTCGGACTTTGCCAAAGACCATGGCGTCTGCTTTTTCCAGCGGGCGCGGAACCGGTTCCTCTCCTCAGACGTGCTGGTGCTGAATCACACCCTGTTTTTCACGCTGCTCGGCGGCATCGAAGAAGAGCAGGAAGGCGGCATCCTGTTCAAAAACGATTTCGTGATTTTCGATGAGGCGCATCAGATGGAACAGGTTGCCTCGAAACACATCGGCTTGAGCGTGTCGAGCGGACAGGTGCATTACGCACTGAACCGGCTGTGGAATCCCCGCACTGAAAAAGGCCTGCTGGCCACCCTGCGCAAAGGTGCCGCGGTGAAGCTCGCGGCCGATTTGCTTGAAGCGGCGGATAAATTCTTCGAAAACGTCGAAGCCACGTGCGATGAAATCCAGAAAAATGCCGGGCGCGACCGCTTTGGCGGCGGGGAAGCGGGCGGCCGCCGACGCGCGTGGACGGAATTGCGCATCCGCCGCGCCGGACTGGTGCCGGACAATCTCACGTTGCCGCTCCAGCGCCTGCGAGAGGCCGTCAGCAACCTGATCAAATTGAGCGAGGACAAGGACATCGGACAGGAACTGGTGGAATGCAACCGCCGCCTGGCCGAGCTGCGTGAAGAGGTGAAGGCCTTCCTCGAGCAAAGCGCGGGCGACCACGTGTACTGGGTGGAGCGCGGCGGCAAGGCGCATAAAAATCTTGCGTTGAATGCCGCGCCGGTTGACGTGGCGGAATTTCTGCGCCGGCGGCTGTTCGAGAGCGATACCAGCATCATCATGACCAGCGCAACCTTGGGAGTTTCAAGTTTCAAGTCCTCAGTTTCAAGTGGCGGAACCTTGCGTGGACGGTCTGAAAACCTGAAACTGAAAACTGCGAACTCCCCGTTGAATTATTTTGCCCGGCGCATTGGCGCTGAATCCGCCACCCTGCTTCAGGTCGGCACGCCGTTCGATTATGAGCGGCAGATGAAATTGTTCGTCGCCAGCAAGATGCCCGATCCGCGTGAGGCCGGATATGCCGACGCGCTCGAACATTGGATCGCGCATTTTGTGAAGCAGACGCACGGCAAGGCGTTCGTCCTGTTCACGAACTACAAGCTCATGCGGGAGTTGGGTGAACGGATGGAGCCGTTTTTCAACCGACTGGGTGTCGCCTGCTTCGTGCAGGGCACCGGCACTCCGCGCTCGACCATGCTGGAAAAATTCAAGGACGACGTGGATTCGGTGTTGTTCGGCACGGACAGTTTCTGGCAGGGCGTGGACGTGCCGGGCGAGGCGTTGAGCAACGTCATCATCACGCGGCTGCCGTTTGCCGTGCCGGATCACCCGCTCATCGAGGCGCGCATCGAGGCCATCGAGGCGCGCGGCGGGAACTCCTTCGGCGAATTCTCCCTGCCCGAGGCGGTTTTGAAATTCCGCCAGGGCGTCGGCCGGCTGATCCGGACCAACACCGACACCGGCATCATTGTCGTGCTGGACAATCGCGTGCTCACCAAGCAATACGGGCAGACCTTCCTCGATGCGCTGCCAAAGTGTCCGGTGGAAATTGTTTAATTCGTGTAACCGTCGGAACCACCGTCCATCCGTCGCAGCCCTATAGCAGTTTCAATTAACATTGGCACAAATTGCAGTGGTAGGGCTGACCTGCTGGTCAGCCGAACCTGGCGGCGCAGCAGCGCCGCCCTACCAACCCTTCCAACGACCCATGTGCCAATGTTTTTGTGATCTGCCATAGGCCGGATGTCAAAGCCCCGTCGGGTGATCGAGAAAATCCCACGGCACCCTGAATTTTTTCGACAACCCGGCCGCCAGCGCCTTCACGCCGAAGGTTTCCGTCGCGTAATGGCCGCCGTAAAGCACGTTGATGCCCAATTCCTCCGCCAGCGCGTAAGTCCAGTGCGGGCCTTCGCCGGTGACGAAGGTGTCCACGCCCTCCGCCGCCGCCAGTTTCAAATCGCCGCCCGCCCCGCCCGTCACGACCCCGATGCGCCGGCAAAGTTCCGGGCCGCCGGGAATGATCCGCGGCCTGACGCCGGTGGCGCGCGCGAGTCTGGCGGCCAGTCCGGCCCGGGAAATCCGGGTCGGCGATTTGAAGCCGATGGTCTGGCCGTGCGTCAGGAAGAACGGCTTGAGCCGTTTCAAGCCGAGCTCGGCGCAAAGTTGCGCGTTGTTGCCGAATTTGGGATGCACATCCAGCGGCAGGTGCGAGCTGTAAACCGCCAGGTCGTTTTCAATCAACAGCCGGAGCAGCTCGTATTTTCTGTCCGTCCACGGATGCATCGGCCCCCAGAACAATCCGTGATGGACGATGAGCAAGTCGGCCCCGGCGGCGATCGCCAGCCTTACCGTGGCCAGGCTGGCGTCCACGGCGGCGGCGATACGCGTGACGCCGCCGCGATTGGCCACCTGCAGCCCGTTCACCGCGCCGTCGTAGTCGCCGATTTTGTCGGTGCGCAGCAGGACATCGCAATATTGGACGATGGCGTTCAGTGAAACTTTCGGCATGGCGGAATGAAAACAAAAGCGTGCGCCGACGCAAGGCGCAAATCCTTGTTGCGAAGGCAAAAACTTTTATAGAAGAAAACGAAGCAAACCAAGACCGGGCATTTCTTTCTTCGTCCCTTTCGTTGCCTTCTGTTCGTCTCCTTGCCGGCGCGGAAGCGCAGTGGTTTTCACGCCCCGGAACCAGACACCCGCAAAACCGTTCGTGTTTTGGCAGGAGACGACGCGAGGAGTCTCTCACTGATTTGGGTCTGGGGTTTGGGAATTTTGAACCTCGTCACCTCGGCTCCTACAAAAAAATGTCCGTTCCGCTGGTTGCTTTCTGCGCCAAGGATTTTATAGTGCCCCCGTTTCAAGTATAAATTTATGATCAAGACCCTGGCTCATGCATGCATTTTTTCGAAGGACCTGAATCGCAGCCTGGATTTCTATTGCGGGGCGCTCGGATTGCGCCGGCACTTTGATTTCATGAAGAACGGCGAGCTGTTCGGATTTTATCTCCAGATCAACCCGAATCAATTCATCGAAATCTTCAAGGCCGGCCCGGGGGAAACCGCCGGCCCACAGCGGATCCATCATCTCTGCCTGGAAGTGGATGACCTGGACGCGATGCGGGACGCCTTGATCCGGCGCGGGGTGAAGGTGACCGCGAAAAAGAAGGGCTGCGACCAGACCTGGCAATGTTGGTTCCAGGATCCCGACGGAACGGATATCGAGTTCCACCAATACACCGCGCAAAGCTCGCAGTTCACCCGGCAACCCTGCGTCGTGGACTGGTAAGTTCTGCAAAGGCGATTATTTCGCCGCAAAAATTTATCATTCCCCTTGTTGATTTCTGCGCTGGGGATTTTATAGTTCGGTTGATTTGATTTCACTGAGATGAGCAATTCAACCGATGGGGCGCCGCCGTGGGACATCGAAGCGGCGCGCAACCTGTACAACATTCCCCGCTGGGGCGCGAAGTATTACGACATCAACGAGGCCGGACACGTCGTGGCGCGCCCGTTGCAGGACGCCGGCGTGGCGGTGGATTTGACGGACGTGATCGAGGAGGCCAAGGCCCGCGGGCTGAAATTTCCGCTGCTCATCCGGTTCCAGGACATTCTGCGCCACCGGGTCGAGTCCATCAACCTGGCGTTTCGCGGCGCGATCACGGAATACAACTACAAAGGCCGGTATCGCGGCGTGTTTCCCATCAAGGTGAACCAGCTGCGCGAGGTCGTGGAGGAAATCCTCGATGCAGGCAAGCCGTTCGAGTTCGGCCTGGAGGTCGGCAGCAAGCCGGAACTGTTCGCCGGTCTGGCGCTGCAAAACCAGCCGGGCAGCCTCATCATTTGCAATGGCTACAAGGATGCGGAGTTCATCAAGATGGCCCTGCTCGGCATCAAGCTGGGCAAAACGGTCATCCTGGTCGTTGAAAAACTCGAGGAGTTGCGCCAGATCATCGCCATTTCAAAATCGGCGGGGGTCGAACCGCACCTCGGCATCCGCGCCCGGCTGCTGAGCAAGGGCGCGGGGCGCTGGGCCGGCAGCGGCGGCGAAAACGCCAAGTTCGGCCTGAGCACGGCGGAACTGCTGGAGGCGACGGAATTGCTGAAGGCGGAAAATCTCGGCCATTGCCTCAAGCTGCTGCATTTCCACATCGGTTCGCAGGTGCCGGACATTCTCACGGTGAAGAAGGCGGTGCAGGAGGCCGCCCGGCTCTACGCCAAACTGCACAAGATGGGTTTCCCGATTTCGTATCTCGACGTCGGCGGCGGGCTGGGGGTGGACTACGACGGCAGCCGGTCGGCGTTCGACAGCTCGACGAATTACACGCTGCAGGAATACACCAATGACGTGGTCTATTACGTGGCCGACGTGTGCAATGCCGAAAATGTGCCGCACCCGGACATTGTCAGCGAAAGCGGCCGCGCCATCGTCGCGTACCACAGCGTTTTGATTGTCGAGGTGTTCGGGGCGATTGAAAAAATCCGGCCCGGCGAATTTTTGAAATTCGGCGACCACGAGCACCCGCTCGTCAGGGAGTTGGTCGACATCAAAAAGAATCTTTCCAAGTCAAACCGGCTCGAAGCCTATCATGATGCGCTGGAACGCCGCGAAGACGCGCAGCACATGTTCACGCTGGGCGTCCTGGATCTGCCCGACAAGGCAAAAATCGAGAATCTTTACTGGCAGATCAGCCGCGACGTGGTGGAAAGTTACAAGGACCAGGCTTATGCTCCGGAGGAGATCCGCCTGCTCGAGGACAGCCTCGGCGACCAGTATCTTTGCAATTTTTCCGTTTTCCAGTCGTTGCTCGACCACTGGGCGCTCGACCAGTTGTTTCCCATCATGCCGGTGGCCCGTTTGAACGAGCGTCCCACGCGCGAAGCCACGCTCGTGGACATCACGTGCGATTCCGACGGCCAGGTCAGCAAGTTCATCGATCTGCGGGACGTGCGCGACACGCTGCCGCTGCACCAGCTTAAAACCAACGGCAACGGCCTGCCCGAACCGTATTACCTCGGCTTTTTCCTGATGGGCGCGTACCAGGACATCATGGGCGACCTGCACAACCTGTTCGGCCGCGTCAACGAGGTCCACGTCTTTCTCGAGCCCGACGAACCCACCGGCTATTACATCGAGGAAATCATCGAAGGCAACACCGTCATCCAGTCGCTCGCAGCGGTGCAATACGACGAAAATGAACTCAAGCGGCAGATGAAGGCGCAGATGGACGAAGCCATCAAATCCGACCGCATGAAACCGTCCGAGGCCATGCGGCTGCTCGACGATTACGAACGCGGTTTGAAGGCGTATACGTACCTCTCGTTTTGACCGAAACCCAAAATCCCGAAGCCCGGACCCGAAACGAAGCCGCGCTGCTCCGTTCGCTCGGGCGGCTGGCGCGCGGCCTCTCCGCCCTGTTCTGGGGATTGCCCGCGTCCCTGGTCATTTGTGCGGAAACCGCGCGCGCCGACTGGCTCCGGCCGCTGGGCGTTGTGCCCACGCTGGCCGGCACCGGGCTGCTGCTCTACGGCCTCCGGCAGATGGGTGATTTCCAAAAACAGGAACGTCCCTGGCGCCATGCGCTCGACCGCGCGAAACTTCTTGGCCTCGTCAATTTCGGCCTGTGTCCGTTTCTTTACTGGCAGAACAAGATGCCCGAACAACCTTTCTTCAACGCGGCGGTTGCGGTGCTCGCCCTGTCGGCGCTGCTTTTCCTGTTTAATTTGAATGTCGTGCTCAAACAACTGGGCGCCATGCTGCCGGATGAAACCCTCCGCCACGAAACGCGTTTGTTCACCCTGCTCAATTGCTGGCTGCTTTTCGCGATCCTGCTGCTCGGCATCGCCTACGTGGTCCTGCTCCACCAACCACGCCTGCCCCCGGCGCTCGGCGCGCTTTTTGTTCAATTCCAATCCATCGGTTTCTGGGCTTTGACCTTTTTCGCCCTGCTGCCGCTGGCCATGACCATGGCGCTCCTCTGGAAAGCCAAGGAAGTCATCCTCGACAGCGTCTTCGGCCCCCGCCATTGAAATGGTTGCGACGGGCGTGCCCGTTGCTACCGAACGTATTCCCTGGTTCCTTTGTTGTTCAATTCCGGATCCTGGATTATCCTTTCCGTCCTTTTCAGATGAAATCGTGTTTGTCCCAAATGGGCCGACGCACTGTTGAGCCGCCTATCTCGTGGCTCATGCACGCGGCCCTGTCGCGGCCCCGGCTGATTTCGCTCGCCGCCGGCTTCACCGACAACGCCTCCCTGCCCGTGGCCGGGGCGCGGGCCGCGCTGAACCGGGTTTTGCGCTCGTCCAAAACCGGCCGGCCCGCGTTGCAATACGGCATCACCGCCGGCGATCCGGCACTGCGCAAACTGACGGCGGAGCATCTTCAGAAGCTGGATGCACAAGCAGCGAAATCCTCCCCGTCCTCGTCCCCCGAACAAAAATCGAGGACGAGAACGAAGAACGAGGACGAAATTTATTCCTCCGAGCGCCTGCTCATCACCGGCGGTTCGCAGCAATTGCTTTACATGACGACCGAGGCCTTGTGCGACGAAGGCGATATCGTGCTCGTGGAAGACCCGACTTACTTTGTCTTTCTGGGCATTCTCCAAAGCCGGGGCCTGCGCGCGCGCGGCGTCCGTCTGGAACGCGACGGCCTTGACCTCGCTCACCTGGAAAGCGTTTTGCAATCGCTCCAACGCCGTGGTGAATTGCGCCGTGTCAAAATGCTCTACCTCGTCAGCTATTTTCAGAACCCGACCGGCGTCACAACTGGTTTCGAAAAAAAACGCGGCCTTTTGAAGCTGCTGAAACAATTCGAGCCCGCGGCGGGACACCCGATTTACCTGCTCGAAGACGCGGCGTACCGCGAATTGCGTTTTGCCGGGCGGGACGTGCCGGCGGCGCTGACGCTGCACGGCGCGGCCGGGCGGGTGATTTATGCGGGCACGTTCAGCAAGCCGTTTGCGACCGGCGCCCGCGTCGGCTACGGCATCCTGCCCGAGCCGGTGTTTTCCACCGTGAAGCACATCAAGGGCAACCACGATTTCGGCACGGCGAACCTGTTGCAACAGCTCTTCATCCAAGCCCTGGCCTCGGGAAGCTACGGGAAACACGTTGCCCAGCTGCAAACGCGTTACGCGCACAAGGCCCGCGTGATGAAACAGGCGATTGAAAAATACCTTCCCCCGGCCGTCGAATGGTGGGAGCCGGCCGGCGGACTTTATTTCTGGGCCCGGCTGCCGCGCCACGTGCCGGCGGGAGTGAAATCAAAAGTTTTCCGGAACGCGCTGAGAAACGACGTGCTCTACGTGCCGGGTGAAATTTGCTACGCGGACGACCCGGCGCGGAAAAAGCCGGACCACGAAATGCGCCTCAGCTTCGGCAACGCGAGCGAGGCCGACATCCGCGAAGGCATCCGGCGGCTGGGGAAGGGGTTGCGCAACCCGGTTGTGTGATGAGTTGAATCATCCCGGCGGCCAGGCCATGTGGCGTCCGCCGAGAATATGGACGTGCAGGTGCGGCACACTCTCGCCGCCGTCTTCGCCGTTGTTGATGACCACCCGGTAGCCGTTCTCATTCAACCCCAGCTTGTCCGCGACCTCGGCGGCTTTGAGCAACAGATGCCCGAGCAACGGGCCGTCCTCCAGTTTGGCCCCGGCCAGGCGCGGGATGGGCTTTTTGGGCACCAGCAAGACGTGCTTGGGCGCCTGGGGATTGATGTCGCGCACTGCGAACACCAGGTCATCTTCATAAACAATGGTCGCGGGAATTTCCCGGGCGGCGATTTTTTCAAACAGGGTTTTGCTCATAATTGTTCTTCCGGAGGGCGGACCTCCGCGCCGCCCTGCACAAAAAAGTTTGGGGCTCGCAGCACTCACCCCTCTGAAATTGTCTATTCCACCACCAACGAACATTCGGCCTGCTCCGGTTCGGCGGTGAGACAACGGCGCAGGTATTCGACGATGTAGTCCTGGAGCTTTTCGCAGCGGAGACTCCAGCGCCGCGCGCCGGCGAGCTGCTTGACACAGCCGCGCAGGCCGCGAAAACGCAGGAGGCGCGGCGACTGGCGGAGCTGGGTCCGGAGCTCGTTGCGCAGGCGGGGAAAGAAAAACAGCTCGAGGCTGTTGGCGGATTCGCGCGCGAACAGGCAAAGGTCGGTCTCGATGATTTCCCGCGAACAGTTTTCCATCGTCCCGGTGCGGATGACAAACCCAAGATTGCGCAGGACCTTTTCCAGGGCCTGGGCGAATTCGCCCACGGTGACGGATTCGCGTTCGAGCTCGGTCTTGAAATAGTGAAAAACGGACGCCGTGGCATGACGCAACACCTCCGGGTCAAGCAGGCCCTCGGCGTTGCCGGTCAGTTCAACGGAGATCATTTCCGCCGAGCACGGCACGCTCTCGCCGCTGGCCAGTTGGAAAAGCAGGCAGCCGGATTGAAGCGCAATCATTGCTTGGCCTCCAGCTTTTTGACCTCATGAACGAAGTCGGTGGCTTCCTGAAACCGGCGGTAAACACTCGCAAAGCGCACGTAGGCCACCTCGTCAATGTCGCGCAGGCCGTCCATGATCATTGTGCCGATGAATTCGGCGGGCACCTCGCCCTCGAATTTGCCGGTCACCGCAGCGACAATGTGATCTACCAGATCTTCCATGGCTTTCGGACTGACGGGGCGCTTCTGGCAGGCTTTTTTGATTCCGGACAGAAGTTTCTCGCGTGACAATTCCTCATGCCGCCCATCGCGCTTGAGCACCATCAAACCTTCCCGTTCCACTTCCTCATAAGTCGTGAACCGATGCCCGCATTTGGTGCACTCGCGGCGGCGCCGAATCGTGGCCCCTTCGCGTGACGCGCGCGAATCAATGACTTTATCTTCCTGACAGCCACATTTAGGGCAACGCATAACACCACAGCTTATTGTGGTCACCCGTTTGTAACATACAAAATTTTGTGGTGTCAAGGCGGAGTTGTTAAATAAATGCTAATTGTTAATAACTCCTTTCCCCGCCGTTTCCCCAAAACCGCGCTTGCGTTCACCCGGTTTTAGGTTACTTTTTGCGGCTCCCGTTGACCGGGAATTTTAGTGTAGGACCTTATTTTTGAACCTATGGCAACAGCAAACGACCTCCGCCGCGGCATGGCGATCAATTACAACGGCGATATTGCCGTGGTGCTGGACATGCAGCACCGCACGCCAGGCAACCTGCGCGCCTTCGTGCAAGCCACCCTCCGCAGCATCCGCACCGGCAAATCCTCCGACGTGCGGTTCAGTTCCACCGAGCGCATCGAGCCGGTGCCCATGATCACCAAAAAAATGGAATTCAGCTACAAGGACGGCGACGATTACGTTTTCACCGACGGAGAAACCTACGAAACGGTCACGCTCGCGGCAGAACTGGTCGGTGACGCAAAGAATTATCTGGTGGAGAATGCCTCGATGACCGTGACCTTCGTCGAGGAAAAGGCCGTGTCCATCGAATTGCCGTCCAGCGTGGTGTTGACGGTGTCCGACGCGCCGGAAGGCATTCGGGGCGACTCGTCGAACAACGTGCAAAAGCCGGTGACGCTCGAAACCGGCATCACCGTGCAGGTGCCGTTGTTTATCAAGACCGGCGAGAAGATCAAGGTGGACACGCGCACCGGCAAGTATATGGAACGCGCCTGACGGGAATATTGGATTCCGAATTTCGAATGGGGAGAAAAAGCCCGCCTGGCGCGGGTTTTTTTATTTTGCAGAGGGAATTGCTAAACCGGCCGATTTGGTCTATTTCTCACGCATGGCCGAGCGGATCCAAAAGGGAGAACAAATTCTTCGGGGCATTGCCGTTTCCGACGGCGTTTGTCGCGGAAAAATCCTCGTGCTTCACCGCGCCCGCCACGTCATCGCCAGGCGCGAGCTTTCAGCCGGCGAAGTGGACGGAGAGGCCGGCCGTTTTGAAAAGGCGCTCGTCCAGACCCGCCAGCAAATTCTGGAAGTGCAGCGCAAGGTCGTGGAAAACCTCGGCGCGAAGGAGGCGGACATTTTTGAAGCGCACCTGCTGATGCTGGAGGATCATGCCCTGGTGGGCGAAGCCATCCGGCTGATCAAGGAGGAGAAGGTCAACGCCGAGCATGCCTTCCACACCATAGCCGAGCGTTACGCCCAGGCGCTCCTCGCGGCCAACGATGAGTATCTTCGCGAGCGCGCCGCCGACATGCGCGATTTGACGTCGCGGGTGCTGGACAATCTGCTCGAGGTGAAGGACGCCCTGAACCTGCATCATCTCACCGAACCCTGCATCCTCGTCAGCCACGACCTCAGCCCGTCCGCCACCGCGCAATTGAACAAGCAATTCGTGCTGGGCTTTGCCACGGACATCGGCGGCAAAACCTCGCATACCGCCATCATGGCGCGGTCGCTGGGCATCCCCGCCGTCGTCGGCCTGCAGACGGCCAGCCAGGAACTGGACAGCGGCGACTACGCGCTGCTGGACGGCTACAACGGCACCGTCATCGTCAACCCGACCGATCAGACGCTGTTTGAATACGGTCAGCTGGCGAAAATCAAGGCGTCCCTGGATGAGAAACTCCGCGAAATCCAGAATCAACCCGCGGTCACGCTGGACGGCAAACCCATCCACCTCTCCGCCAACATCGAGGATCAGAACGACATCGAGGCCGTGATCGCGAACGGCGCGGAGGGCGTGGGCCTGTTCCGCACGGAATTCCTGTTCATCAACCGCGACAGCCTGCCGACCGAGGAGGAGCAATATAAGGTCTACCGCGAGGTCGCCGTCGCGCTCAAACCGAATTCGATCATCATCCGCACCCTCGACCTGGGCGGCGATAAATTTGCCTCGCACCTGCAATTGGCGCAGGAGATGAACCCGTTTCTCGGCTGGCGGGCGATCCGGTTCTGCCTCGCCCAGCCCGAATTGTTCCGCGCCCAACTCCGCGCCATTCTCCGCGCCAGCGCCGAGGGCAATGTGAAAATGATGTACCCGATGATTTCCGGCCTGGATGAATTGAACCAGGCCAACGCCATCGTTGAAAAATGCAAGGGCGAGTTGCGCGCCGAGGGCAAACCCTTCGACGAAAATATGGCCGTCGGCGCGATGATTGAAATCCCCTCCGCCGCCCTGATTGCCGGCACGCTGGCGCAGCGGGTGAAATTTTTCAGCATCGGCAGCAACGATTTGATCCAGTACACGCTGGCCGCCGACCGCACGAACGAACGGGTCTCCCACCTCTACGAGCCCACACACCCGGCCATTCTGCAACTGATCAAAACAACCGTTGACGCCTCGCATCAGCATGGCATCTGGACCGGGGTGTGCGGCGAAATCGCGGGCGACGCCGTCCTCGCGCCATTGTTGATCGGCCTGGGCGTGGACGAATTGAGCGCCGCGCCGTCCGTCGTCCCGCAGGTGAAGTATATCGTCCGCCGGCTCAAAATGAGCGAGGCCCGGGCACTGGCGGAATTTGCGCTGCAATGCGAATCGCCATTGGAAATTTACCAGCGCTGCCAGGAACTGGCCCGCGCCACCGCCCCCAGCCTGTTTGAAAACAAAACGTGAATTGAACCACGAATGGACACGAATCAACACGAATGGATTTCAAGGAAAATACCAAACTGTTGTTGAAAGAAGAAGTGTTCCAAATTGTTGGCGCTGCCATCGCAGGTCTTGAACCAGGTCGGTCACGGTTTCCACGAAAAGCCTTACGAGAACGCACTGGTTGTGGAATTTGGCGTGCGCCATATCCCCTGCCAGCAACAAAAATCATTCACGATGGCTTACAAGGGTTGTAAGATCAGCGAATTCATTCCGGACTTGATTGCCTTTGACGCCGTTAATGTTGACGCGAAAACGATTGACCGTATCACGGATGTGGAGCGCGGCCAGATGTTGAATTATCTGCGGATCACCAAGCTGCGCGTCGGCGTCATTTTAAATTTCAAGCATCCCAAATTGGAGTGGGAGAGAATTGTTCTTTAATTCGTGTCCATTCGTGTTTATTCGTGGTTAAATAAAAAATGAAAATCATCATTCTCGCCGCCGGTTACGCCACGCGCCTGTATCCCCTCACCCTCACGCAACCCAAACCGCTCCTGCCCGTCGCCGGCAAGCCGATGGTGGAGCACGTGCTCGACAACCTCGCCCCCATCAGCGGCATTGACCGCGTTTACGTCGTCACCAACGCCAAGTTTGCCGGCCATTTCCAGAAATGGGCCGACCATTACCGCGCCACCAAATCCAAGTTTGACTTCACCGTCGTCAACGACGGCTCGACCGACGACACCAACAAGCTCGGCGCCATCGGCGACATCCATTACGTCCTCAAAACCCAGAACGTGGACGACGATTTGATCGTGGTCGCCGGGGACAACCTGTTCAGCGAGAAGCTCGGCGAATTCGGGAAATTCTGCCGCGAAAAGAAGGCGCCGGTGCTGGCGCTCTACGACGTGGGCAACCTCGAGGAAATCAAAAAATACAACTCGATTTCCACGGACGCCGACGGCCGCATCACTTTCTTTGAGGAAAAACCGAAAAACCCGACGAGCACGCTCACCGGCATCGCGCTTTACTTTTACCCGAAGGGTACCATTCCGCTCATCAAGCAATACATCGCCGAGGGCAACAACCCCGACCAGCCCGGCCGGCTGGTGCAATGGCTTTACCCGCGCACGGCGGTTTACACCTGGCGGGTGCCGGGGCTTTGGTTCGATATCGGCTCGAAGGAGACTCTGGAAGAAGCCAACCAGATTTTTGCGAAGTTTGCCGGCAAGAAATAGCGTTCCGCAAAATTGTTTTGCGCCGGATGGTCTTGTGCTACAAACCAGAACAGCCCATGGACTTTTTTGACCGGGAAGCACACGCGCGGAAGCAGACCAGGCTGCTGATCTGGCTTTTTGGATCGGCCGTGCTGGTGGTCGTTGCCCTCACCTACCTCGTTCTGGCCGTCATCCTCCAGTTTTTCCTCAAGCCCATATGGCAGAGCGGTCTCTACGGCTATTTCAACGATTTCCCGGCTTCGCCGGGGCAGGACGGATTGATTCATCCGCTCTACGTTCTGGAAAGGTTTTGGAATCCTCATCTTTTCTGCTGGACCACGATCGGCACGCTGCTTTTGATTGCGGCGGGCTGCCTTTATAAAATCCGGCTGCTCGCCGCCGGCGGACCGGCGGTGGCGGAATTGCTGGGCGGCCGGCGGCTGGAAGCCAGCCCCTCCGACCTGACCGAAAAAACATTGCGCGATGTGGTCGAGGAAATGGCCGTCGCCTCCGGAATGTCCGTGCCGGGAATTTATGTGCTCGACCGCGAGCGCGGCATCAACACCTTCGCCGCCGGCCACACCCGCGAAGACGTGGTCATCGGCGTCACTTTCGGCGCGCTGAAATTGCTCACGCGCGACGAACTGCAGGGCGTCATCGCGCATGAGTTCAGCCACGTGCTCAACGGCGACACCCGGCTCAACCTGAAACTGATGGGCTTGGCGCACGGACTTTTCTGGCCGACGATTGTCGGGCGCGTCTTGCTGCGCGGCTCGCCGCAACCGCCGGAAATCGGCGCGTCCATTTTCGACGAAGACGCAAAACCCACCTTCCTGCCGACTGCGCCGATTGGCGTTCTGTTTTTGATCGTCGGCGGCATCAGTTCGCCGCTCGTGCGCCTGATCAAGAGTCTGATTTGCCGCGAGCGTGAATGGTTGGCTGACGCGGCGGCGGTGCAGTTCACGCGCAACCCGGCGGGCATCGCGGGCGCGCTTAAAAAAATCGGCGGACTTTACAAAGCTGGCCGGCTCGACACGCCGCACGCGGAATCCGCGAGTCATTTGTACTTTGTCAATTCGGCCTTCGATCCGCTGTTCAACTTTCAGGCCACCCATCCGCCACTGGCCAAACGGATTCTGGCCATTGACCCGGCCTTCGACGGCCGGTTCCTTCATATCCAATCGCTGCCGCGGCAGGTGGATGAAACATCGCAGGAAGCCAGGGGCGAACAACTGTATGAACAGAGCCTTCGCCGGGCACAAGCAGAAGCCAAAGCCCGCGGAGAACTGAAATAAGACTCACCTCGCCGTCACGACCACGTAATTCTTTTTGCCTTTGCGCAACAGCAGGTGCTTGCCGAAAAGCAAGTCGCTCGCCGTCACCGCGCGTTGGAAGTTTGATTCGCGGATGTTGTTCACGTTCACGCCACCGCCTTCGATGTCTTTGCGCGCCTGGCCCTTGGATGGACACAAACCGGCATGAACGAGCAATTCCACCAGCGGCAGACCGGCGCCCTCCAGTTTTGACTTCTCGATTTCCTTCGTCGGCACTTCGCCGACAATGTCATTGAACGTGCTCTCGGCAATGCCTTTCAGTTCGCCGCCAAAAAGAATTTCGCTGGCGCGGATGGCTTCCGTCGTTGCGTTCGGGCCGTGAATCAAATCGGTCGCCGCTTTGGCCAAAGCCCGGTGAGCTTCGCGCTGGCCGGGATTTTCCGTGTGCTTCTTCTCCAACATCTCAATCTCTTCCTTCGATAAAAATGTGAAAAATTTCAGGTAACGGATGACGTCGCGGTCATCGGTGTTGATCCAGAACTGGTAGAAGCGATAAACGCTCGTGCGCTTCGGGTCGAGCCAGATGGCGCCGGCGACGGTCTTGCCAAACTTCGAACCGTCGGCGTTGGTGATGAGCGGCAGCGTGAGGCCGTAAACCGCCTTGCCGAGTTTTTTGCGCGTCAGATCAATCCCCGCGGTGATGTTGCCCCATTGGTCGCTGCCGCCAATTTGCAGTTCGCAATTGTGGTCGCGGCACAAAACCATGAAGTCAAACGCCTGCAGCAGCATGTAGCTGAACTCGGTGTAGCTGATGCCCGCCTCGCGGTCTTCCATCCGGGCGCGGACGCTCTCCTTGGCCACCATCTGGTTGACGGAAAAATGCTTGCCGATGTCGCGCAGAAAATCGAGATACGTCAGTTTCGTCCAGTCGGCATTGTCCATCAGGCGCGCGGGATTTTGTTTGGTTTCAAAATCCAGCAGCTTCGCAAGCTGAAGCTTCACCGTGGCGATATTGTGATCCAGAACTTCTTTCGTGAGCAATTGCCGCTCCTGTGTCCTGCCGCTCGGATCACCGATGGAACCGGTCGCCCCGCCCGCGACCGCGATGGGATGATGGCCGAGCAACTGAAACCGGCGCAGCGCCAGCAGCGGTACGAGGTTGCCCACGTGCAGGCTGTCGGCCGTCGGGTCAAACCCGCAGTACAGCGTTACGGGCGAGGCGAGCCGTTTGGCCAGTTCCACCGCGTCGGTACAATCGGCCACCAGCCCGCGCCATTTGAGTTCTTCCAGAATGCTCACGCGGAGAGGATAAATTGCCAATTTCCAATTGCCAATTTCCAATTGGCTCAATCCGCCTCGCCCTCCTTCTCGTCCTCGCCTGCCGTGCCGAAGCGTCTGCGCGAAGGCGGGTCCTCGATTCTTCGCCGGATTCGATTGCGAGAACGAGGACGAAAGCGCTACTACGGCGCACTTTGGACTTTAGCCTGTGGGCATTCGACTCTAGCCTTTCGCCCGATGTCGCAAATGCTCAAGTCATCGGGCTCCATGGCCGCCGCCACGCTCGTCAGCCGCGTGCTCGGCATGGTGCGCGAAATGGTTTATTTCCATTTCATGGGCACCGGCTGGGTCAACGACGCCTTCCAGCTGGCTTTCATGATTCCGAACCTTTTCCGGCGACTGCTGGGCGAAGGCGCATTGACCGCGGCGTTTATCCCGGTTTTCAAAGAAAAGGAAAAAATCCACGGCGAGGCCGAAATGTGGCGCGCGGCCAATGCGGTCATTTCCGGGCTGGTGGTCGCTGCGAGCGGAGTCATCGTGCTGGTGCTGCTGGTGGTTTCCCTCGTCCTGGCCATGCATCAATTTGATGCGAAGACCGAGCTGATGCTGCGCCTGTTGCGGGTGATGTTTCCCTACATGCTGCTCGTATGCCTGGCGGCGGCGATGATGGGAATGCTGAACGCGCGCGGCCACTTTTTCATACCGGCGATGGGCGCAACCATGCTCAACGTCGTGATGATCGCCTCCGTGCTATGGCTGGCGCCGCAGTTCGGCCACGGCCTGCCGAAGGAAGAAAAACTGCCGGTTCAAATCTTCGCGCTGGCCATCGGCGTGCTGGCGGCGGGTGTGGCGCAGGCGGCCTTTCAATTGCCGACGCTCTGGCGCGACGGCTTTCGTTACCGTTGGGTTTCTCCGTGGCGCGATGAAACCGTGCATCGCGTCATTTACAAAATGATCCCCGGCACGATCGGCGTGGCGGCCTTTCAAATCAATGTGGCGCTCGTGCAAGGCATGGCGTTTTTGGTCGGCAATGGCATCGTTTCCTCGTTCACCGGCGCTGTCCGGCTCATGGAACTGCCCCAAGGCATGTTCGGCATCTCGCTGGCAACATATCTTCTGCCGACGCTTTCCGGACTGGCGGCGGAAAAAAATTATTCCGAATTCCGCACCACGCTGCGGCATGGCCTGAGCACGCTGTTTTTTTTGAACCTGATTGCCTCCGTCCTGCTCGTGGTGCTGGCCGAACCCATCGTGCGGTTGTTGTTCGAACGCGGCGCGTTCACTGCGGATTCAACCCACCGCGTGGCCTTTGCCTTGATGTGCCTCGCCCCGGGGTTGGTGGCGTTTTCAACCGTCAACATCCTGGCCCGGGCGTTTTTCGCGCTCGGCGACACCAAAACGCCAATGCAAATCAGCATCGCCTGCCTGGTGATGAATTTTCTTCTGGCCGCGGCGCTGGTTGTGCCATTGCAGCAGGGCGGCCTCGGTATCGCAAACACCCTGACCTCGGCCTGCAATGTCTATCTGCTGGCTTTCACCTTGCAAAAAAAATTGGGCAAGTTGGAAATGGAACTGCTCCGGAAAACCCTGCTGCCGCTGGCAGCCGGCGGCGTGCTGGCCGGGCTGATTGCGTGGTTTGGCTGGCATTTCTGGGAAAAATCATCCGGCCACGAAACGCTTGCGCTCAAGATTGGCGAGGTGTTTGTGCCCGCGGGAGTTGCCGGGCTGGTTTATTGGCTGCTGGCGCTGGCCTTCAAAATTCCGGCGGCGAAGGAGATGCTGGAATTCGCGCTGGCGAAATTCAAAACCCGGAGCTGAACAGAAGCAAACGAAGCAAACATAGAATTTTGATTTTCCAGCGGCTGACCTTTTGTAAAAAACCCGGTTTCCTTCGTTGCCTCCGGTTCAAATCTCCACCACGGCGGTCCAGCAGTTTCGTCCGAATTTCGATTTGAATTTCTCCACCAGTGATTCCGCGGCCCCGGAGTTTTCAGCAATGGCAAAGGTGGTGGAACCGCTGCCGGACATCAACGCGGCCAGCGCGCCGTTGGTGCGGAGGAATTCCTGGAACAGCGCGAGCACCGGATACTTTTCCAGTGCCGGGGCCTCGAGTGAATTGTAAAAGCTGTCCGCGACAGCGGGCCAATCATTGGCTTGAAGCTTCGCAATCAATTCCGCCGCGCGGCCCGGCCGGCCGTTCAACGCTTTCGGGAAACGCGCCAGGGCCTGGTACGCCCAGGGTGTGGATATGCCGAACCCGGGATGGATCAGCAGGAACACCTTGCCCTGCAACGCGGGAAAATCATCCAGCGGCTGGATTTTTTCGCCGCGACCGGTGGCCAGCGCCGGCCGGTTTTGCAGGAAAAAGGGCACGTCCGAACCGAGCGTCGCGGCCAGGTCGTCGAGTTCGGCCGGGGCCAGCGGCCGGCCGAACAGCTCGTTCAACGCGAGCAGGGTCGTGGCGGCATTGCCGCTGCCCCCGCCCAGCCCGGCCGCCAGTGGAATTTTCTTTTCCAGATGCACGCGCACGCCGTCGCCGGTTTTTACGGCGGACAGGAATCCGGTGGCCGCGCGGTGAACCAGGTTGCGCGCATCCACCGGCAGCGTCGCGTCGTTGCAGGAAAGTTCAACCGTGGCGCCGCGGCGTTCAAACGTCAGCCGGTCGCAAAAGTTGACCGGCTGCATCACGGTTTCGAGTTCGTGATACCCGTCGGGCCGTTTGCCGAGGATGTTCAGCAGCAGGTTGACCTTGGCGGGTGAATGTTTTTCGAGCGCCATGGCCTTCACAAAAACAAAACGCGCCAACGGGGAAAGGTTGGCGCGTGGCTGAAAGCGGATCGGGTCACGGTCAATTGTCGAATACCTTGAACCGGCTGCCGGGAACGAACGGGGCAATGTCGCCGCCACTCATGCCGACATACGTGTCCGTGTCGAACGTCGAACCGGAAATCAAACCCGGCTTGTAGCTGTCGGGATAGACGGGCCCGGGCGGAAGGTAATGGGGGAATATCGGGCCGTATCCGGATCCCGGCATCGGAATCGGAAACGTCACGACTTCAAAGAGGCCAACTCCGGTCCGGGTCACTGTTTGGGTAAGGCCTTGAACCGCACCGACGGTGTAGCCGGCGCTGGGCGAATCAAAAACGCCCTCCTGCTCGATGGACCGGCGCATGTCGCCAAAGCGGGTGATTTCCATGGTGTTGCTGATGCCGCGACCGAGTTTTTGTTCCGGACCCGCGCATCCGGACGTGAACAGGGCGGCCACCGCGGTCAAAGCGAGAAGGGAAATGGCGTTTCGCATACGTTATTCAAGTTGACGAGTTGAGCTTACGCCGAAATCGCCGGTTGTAAAGCGTGTTTTGCAGTCGTGGTTTATGGCCCGCCCCCGGCGCGCTTCCGGTCCCGCCGGTCCCAATACCAGGCAATCCAGACGGTGATTTCGTACAACAGTTGCAGCGGCACGAACATGACCAGTTGCGTGATGACCTCCGGCGTCGTCAACACCGCGCCGAGCACCAGGTTGATGATGATCATGTAACGGCGTGCCCGGGACAACATGTGATAATCGACCACCCCGATTTTCACGAGCGTGAGCACCACCACCGGCAGTTCAAAACCCAGCCCCATGCCGAGCAGGAACTTGCAGACGAAACTGATGTACTCCTCCGCGCGCCACTGGAACGCGCCGAGGCCGAGCCAGCGCGAATACATCTGCGCCGCCGCCAGCGCCACCGGCATCAGGATGAAATAACAAAAGGCCACGCCGAGCAGGAACAACCCGACCCCGACCAGCAACCCGCGGTAAACGTGTTTGCGTTCGCGGATTTTCAAGGCCGGGAAAACAAACGCGGCGATGAAATAGAAAATAAACGGCGAGGCCAGCACCACCCCGCCGTAAATCGCCACCTGAAACGCGACGACAAATCCACCGGCCGGACTGAGATTGATCAGGTCGATTTTCATCCGCTGCGCCTCGGTGATCGCACCGGGGTCATGCGTCACCCGCCAGCCCAGCACCTGGTTGGTGCCGACGAACAGGGGTTCCACCCGGACGGACACGAAGCGGTTTGTGCCGAGGTTCAACTCCTTTTGCTGTTCCGGCGTGAGCTGAAAATTGCCGACGTGATTGGTGCCGAAGCTGACGACGGCCACCTGGTTCGTGCCGGGGTAGCCAATGGGAGCGCGCATCAGCGGCCACTTGATGATCTGGATGACGTGGTTGGCCGCGAAGAGGCAGATCAGCATCCCCAGGAACAGCGCCACAATGCTCTTGATGAGCACCCATCGGAAATCCTCGAGGTGCTCGAGAAAGGTCTTGATGGGACCACCTTCGGCCTCGTCGGGGCGCTCCGCTTCGTGGTCACCGGCCATGCCAGAAACGTCCCCCCTCAGGCTTTGGGCGGTGTGGAGGATTGCGAAACCGCGGGCGCGGACGGCGGCTGGCCGTTGCCGGCTGGCTTAGCGGGCGGCGGCGCGTCAATCGTCGTATTCTGGATTTCGTCCGTCACTTCACGCGTTGCCTTTTTGAATTCCTTGATGCCCTGGCCCAAGCCCCGGGCCAACTCGGGGATTTTCTTGGAGCCAAACAGCAGCAATACGGCCAATATGACGATCACCCACTCCCATCCGCCGAGAAATGCCGCAAACATGATATTCATAAGTTTTGTCGAGCCTTGCCAAGCCTACGCCCGCTTCCACCGATAGTAAAGCGCCAAAAAAACAAGGCAATGTCCGGATTTGAACCTGGGGGTGCGCCACGGCGGCACCGCCGCCACCAGATTGAGACACTGCCAAAAACAATGGCCGCGCGACCCGCGCGGCCATGGGACAACCTTAAATTTGCCCGGGTTCAGGACCCGCTCTTGGGGTGGAGCATGACGAAATCATCGCGGCGGTTTTTTGCCCAGGCCGCTTCGTTGTGACCGTCATCTACCGGCTTGTCCTTGCCGTAACTCTTGGTGACGACGCGCATGGAATCAATGCCGAGTTTGACCAGCGCCTGGCGAACGGCCAGCGCGCGGCGCTCGCCGAGCGAGCGGTTGTACTCCTCCGTGCCGCGTTCGTCGCAATTTCCCTCGATGAGCAGTTTGGCGCTCGCATCCCGGCCCAACGCGTCGGCCACAGCCTGGATATTCGCTTTCTCGCTCTTTCTCACGGCGGCGCTGTCGTAGGCAAAATGCACCGTGTAAGCGGCCAGTGCCGCGCGGTCCGCGTTCATGTTGTCAATTTCTTCAATCGGCGGCAAAGGACCACCGCCAGCAGTCGGCTGTTCACCTCCCGGCAAAGTGCCGCCCGGAGAAGATTCAGGGAGTGTGCTTCCCGCCCCCGGTGGTAACTTCGTGACTCCGACGGGGCGGTGGTTTTTGCAACCGGTCACGGCCAGCGTGACGGCCACCGCGAATATCAGTAAACATGTCAGTTTCATCATTTTCATTTTTTTCCTTCGGTTAAAAGTTTGTTAAAAAGTCAAAATCATCTTGCCCAAGCCGGCTGAGAATCGTTGCCTGAAATCCGGGCAATATCCTTGACTTGTTTGGTGAACACGTCAAGCACAGATAGCGAGTAGCGGCCTCCGGCGCGCCGCGTAAAAATCAGCGTCCGCGAATTCGGCGACCACGACGGACCTTCGCCCGCCACCAGCACCGTGGGCGGCGCGCTCCCGTCGGCGGGCATCACGCAGATGTCGAACTCGCCCGCCTGCGAGGTGAACGCGATCCATTTGCCGTCCGGCGACCAGTTGGGTTCGGTTGGGTTCGGCGCACCGGGAGTCGGGATGCGCTGCACCTCGCCGCCGCCCGCGGGCACCTTGGCGAGCATGCGCCGTTCATTCAACTTCGTCGCGAAGCAAATCCATTGTCCGTCCGGCGACCAGCATGGCGAGGAGTCCTCGGGGGTGCGGGTTAATTGTTTTAAATTCGAGCCGTCAGCATCACTCACCCACACATCCGGGCTGCCGCTTTTGCTCAAAATCATCGCCACCCGCGCGCTATTCGGTGAAACCGCGGGGCTGATGTTTGAACCGGAATAATGGGCGATGACGTGACGCTGTCCGGTGGTCAGGTTGTGGTACCAGATGTCGGGGTTGTCGAGTTTGTAGGAATCGTAATAGAGGGCCAGCCGGTCCGGCACCCACGCGGGCGCGGCGACAATCGTGTTGTCATGGGTGACGGCTTGGGCATTGTGCCCGTCAAAATCGGCCACGAAAATTTCGCCGTTGCCGCCCGGCGCCTGCGCCTTGAACGCGATCTTGGTCTGCCCGATGCCGTTCTTGTGCGTGATGGCCTGCACGATGTCGTCGGCGAACGCGTGTGCCTGCCGCCGCAACGACGCGCCGGTGTAGCTGCGCGTCAGGATGGGGCTCTTGGCCAGCCGGTCCACGACCCGTCCCTGCACGCTACCGGCGCCGGTGCCGCTGATTTGATATTGTGCCGCATCCGGAGCGACGAACGAGAAACCCTGGACGTAAAGGTCAAATTTTAAAACGTCCGCGACCTCGCCGCTGAACCCGTCGAGTGAGACAGGAATGGGTTTGGTGCTTCCAAGCACAGAAACCGGGCGCGTGATAACAATTTCGCCCTGATTGTTCTGGCCGCGGGCAAGCCCGGCGGCAAGGACCGCAATCAAAATCGGTAATATTTTTAGGCAGTTTTTCATTCGAGCATTCGTTTGATTTCAGGATTGAAACTAATTGGGTAAATCCGCTCTTTTTCCGTCGCACCTTCCGGGAATGGCGCGATGAATTTGACACGTTCCAAGGTTTGTTGCACGGAAGCATCCAAATTCGCGTCGCCAGATGGAGTAACGATGCGCGCAGAAATAACGGTGCCATCACTGGCAATGGTGACGCTGACTTTTGTGACTTCGTCACCACCAAGAACCGTGGCCGGCAATGTCCAGGCCTGGTCGTAAATATTTTTGACCACCGTGGCATAGTTCGCGTACGCCACGCTGCTGTTGCCGGGCATGTCAATGGTCGTGGCCGAGGTGAGATTGTTTTTCAACTTCCTGACCGCGTTGCGGATGGCCCGCGCCCGGGCGGCGTCATTGGCATTGGGAGACGCTTTGGGTGCGGTCCGTGTCACGAGCTGGGTATTGATTTGCGGCTTGTGCGCCTCTTTCGGTTTTTCCGGCGGGGTCAGCGCCTTGTCCGCTTCCTTGATGACGGGTTTGGGTGGCTCCACTTTCGGCGTCACCGGCTCCGGGGCGGTGACCATGGGAACGGGCGGCGGCGGGGTCGGCGGAGCGACCGGCGCGGGCGGAGGAGGCGTGGCATCGGCGACACCGCTGTTGAAGGGCGCGTCAATCAAATTGGCCGGAATCACGTCGAGCACCTGGAGATCGTCCTCCTTCGGCTTCGGCGAAAAAAATGCCGGGCCGACGATCAAAATCGTCAGCAACAGCAGGTGGACCCCGCGGTAACAATGACGCATTTTTTTTGCAGGCGGTTCATTTGGTCGGTTCGGTCCGCAACGAATAGCGCGTGATGCCGCCGCGCTGGCAGCCGTCAATCAACGCCGCAACGTTTTTATAGGGACCGTCCTGGTCGGCGCGGATGTAAACGATGACGTTCGGGTTCGAACGGAACTCCCCCGCCAGCCGCGCGATCAATTGCTCCAGGCTCATGCGTTGCTTGTCGAGTGCGTAAACGCCGGTGCCGCTAATTTCCACAGTACGGATGTTACGTTTGTCAATCCGCTGGTCCGGCTGGCCGCCATGCGGCAGTTTGAGGTTGATGCTTTGCTCGAGCAGCGGCGTGGTGATGACGAAGATGATGAGCAGCACGAACGCAAGGTCGAGCAACGGCGTGATGTTGATCTCACTCAACGTCACGAGCCCGCCGCGTTGTGAAAACCGTCGCATAGCCGCAAAATTTATTCCTCCGCCAGATATTCCGCCTCCATTTTGGAGACGAGTTCCTGCGCGAAATTGTCCAGATTGACGGTAAACACCCGCAGGTTGTGTACCAGCCAATTGTAAGCAAACATCGAGGGTATCGCCACCAGCAGGCCGGCCACCGTCGTAATCAGCGCCGCGGCCACACCGGGAGCCATCGCCGCCATGGTCGCCGAACCTTGTTGCGCGATGCCGGCGAACGTGCTCATCACCCCCCAGACCGTGCCGAGCAATCCCATGAAGGGCGCCCCGCTCACCGCGATGGCGAGCAGGATCAAACCCGACTCCAGCTTCAACGATTCCTGCGCGACGACATTTTCAATGGCGCGTTTGACGTGCTCCATGTTCTTGAGCGTGACGCTCTGTTTGCGCCGTTCGCCGCCGGGGCCGCGCAACCGCGCGTCGAGCTGCACGCAGCCGGTTTGATAGACCGAATAGAGCGGGCAGCCCTCGACCTGCAGTTTGCGGTCGAAAATATCGAGCACGGCTTTTTGCGCACGGAATTCCTCGTTGAAATAGTGGTTCAGCCTCCGCGCGCGCCGCATCTGCGCGGCCTTGTAGAACATCGTGGACCAGGCGATGATGGAAAAGGCAATGAGCAGGAAGATGATGGCCTTCGCTTCCGGCCTCGCCTGCTCCCAGACATAGATGAGTTCCGCTTGATTGGAAGCGGCCCCCACGACAGTGCACACGTATCCGTTAATCATGCTGACAATTTTCCTGGTCGTGAGGAACCGATGTTGCGGCCAAGCGGCAGGTAGTCGAGCTGTTTCCTGCCGCGCCCATACTGCCTGCCCGGTGGAAAAATGCAATGCCTTTTTATTGGAAAAAACCGGGAATTGTCTCCACTCTGGTGGTGCGAAAAACCGGTTCCAACGCGCCATGTCCCGTCCGAAACTCACCGCCCTGCTCCTCGCACTTGGCACACTGCTGGTTTACCTGCCGGTGGCGCATCACGGCTTTGTGAATTATGACGACAACGACTATGTCACGGAAAACCGTGTCGTCCAGAACGGCCTGACCTGGGCCGGGGTCGAATGGGCCTTCACCACCGGGCACGCCAGCAACTGGCATCCGCTCACCTGGCTCTCACACATGACCGACTGTTCCCTGTTCGGCCTGAATGCCGGCGCGCATCATGTGGTTAACACCCTCTTCCACGCCCTGAACGCGGCACTGCTTTTCGCACTGCTCTTCCGGTTGACGGGGGCCTTGTGGCCCAGCGCCTTTGTCGCCGCGCTGTTCGCCTGGCATCCCCTCCACGTGGAGTCCGTCGCCTGGATTTCCGAACGCAAGGATGTCTTGAGCACGTTCTTCGCCTGGCTGGCCCTGCTGGCCTACGTGCGCTACGCGCAACGTGTGACAGGTGGCCAGTGGCAGGTGACAAGAACAGAAACAGCCGACCCGGCTTCTGCCCTGTCACACGTCACCTGTCACACGTCACGTTTCTACTGGCTCGCCCTGGTTTTCTTTGCCTTCGGCCTCATGGCCAAACCCATGCTGGTCACGTTGCCATTCGTGATGTTGCTGCTGGATTACTGGCCGCTGCGGCTCATGACCGGGGACCGGCGGCCGGGGTTCGTTTTGCGTTTGGTTTTGGAAAAATGGCCTTTTTTTTTGCTCGCAGGCCTTTCGTGTATGGTGACTTTTGTCGCGCAACGGAACGGTGAAGCGATTGTCCCGCTGGAAAATTATCCGGCGGGTCTCCGCCTTGAAAACTCGCTGACGGCTTATGCAGAGTATCTGCTGAAAACGATCTGGCCGGTGAATCTGGCGGTCATCTACCCGCTGCGCCCGGCCATTTCCTGGTTTGCCGTCCTGTCCGCCGCAGCGGTTTTGATCCTCCTTTCGGCCGCCGCCTGGCGGGTGCGCGGGCACAGCCCCTGCTGGCTGGTCGGCTGGCTCTGGTTTTTGGGCACGCTCGTGCCGGTGATTGGCCTGGTGCCAGTCGGGATTGCGGCTTTGGCGGATCGTTACACTTATCTTCCCTTGGTTGGCATTTTCATTGCGGTAGTGTTCGGTGTCCGCGATCTGGCGGCCCGATTTCGAGTTCCAAAGGTCGTCGTCACCGCAGCAGCCGTTTTGGCGCTCGCCGGTTGTTTGGTTCTCACCGAACGCCAGCTGGGTTGCTGGCAGGACAGCGGATCGTTGTTCCGCCATGCGCTCGCGGTGACGAAAGACAACGGCATGGCGCAACTCAACCTGGGCACGGAATTCCAAGATGAAGGCAGATTGGATGAGGCGCTGGCCGAATATCGTGCAGCTGCCCGGCTGTTGCCCGGTTACTCCCGCGCGCATGGCAACCTGGGCAGTGTGCTGGACGACCTGGGCCAGCCGGAGGCGGCGCTGGCTGAATACCGACTGGCCCTGCAACTCAAACCAAATTCTCCCACCCTGCACGATGGTGTCGGGATTGTGTTCGTGGAACTCGGCCGGTTCGCCGAGGCCATGAACGAATTCATCAACGCCGCGCAACTCGATCCCGCTTCCCCGTGGCCGCATTTCCAAATGGGCAACGCGCTGCTCAAACAAGGCCGGGATGCCGGGGCCATTGACGAGTTCCGCGAGGCGGTGCGCCTCGATCCGGACAATTTCCAGATCCTCGCCCGCCTGGCTTGTGTGCTGGCCGACGACGAAAAGCCGGAGGTCCGCGACGGCGAAGCCGCCCGGGGATATGCGATTCGGGCGGATGTATTGAGCGGCGGCGCCCAACCGTTCGTGCTCGATGCGCTGGGCATGGCCTGCGCGGAGGCCGGCCGTTACGACGAGGCCCGGGAAGCAACGCAAAGAGCCATCAACCTCGCCGCCACGGCCGGGATGAAAAATCTCGCGCCGTTGCAACAACGGCTGGAACTTTACCGGAACCATCAGCCCTGGCGTGAATCATTTTTGGCCACCAACACCCCGCCGTCCGGATTGCCAAAACATTAAAAGCGGCCATTTCCGTCCTTGCCGCGCCGGAAAAATCGCCTACAAAGGAGCCCGATGTCCCGGCCGCGCCTCATCGGTCTGCTGCTCGCCTTGGTCACGTTGCTGGTTTACCTGCCGGTGACGCATAGCGGGTTTGTGGTTTATGACGATAACACCTACGTGACGGAAAATCCTGTCGTTCAAAACGGCCTTTCGTGGCCCGGAGTCCAATGGGCCTTCACCACCGGGCATGGCGGCAACTGGCATCCGCTCACCTGGCTCTCGCACATGACCGACTGCGAACTCTTCGGTCTCAATGCCGGGGCGCATCACTCGGTCAACGTATTGCTGCACGCCATGAACGCAGCCCTGCTTTTCGGTTTGCTGTTCCGCCTGACCGGCGCATTGTGGCCGGCGGCGTTCGTCGCCGCCCTGTTTGCCTGGCATCCGCTCCACGTGGAATCCGTCGCCTGGATTGCCGAGCGCAAGGACGTCTTGAGCACGTTCTTCGCGCTGCTGACCCTGCTGGCCTACGTGCGCTACGCGCAACGTGTGACAGGTGGCAAGTGGCAAGTGACAAGAACAGAAACAGCCGACCCGGCTTCTGCCCTGTCACGTGTCACCTGTCACACGTCACGTTTCTACTGGCTCGCTTTGTTTTTCTTTGCCCTCGGGCTCATGGCCAAGCCGATGCTGGTCACCCTCCCGTTCGTCATGCTGCTGTTGGACTGGTGGCCGCTGCGCCGGATTCCGGTTTCCGGATTCCGGTTTCCGGATTTGGTGCGCCTGGCGCTGGAAAAATGGCCGTTCTTTCTGCTGGTCGTGATTTCGTGCGTCGTCACCTTTTGGGCCCAACGCCACGATGCGGCGGTCATGACACTCGAACAATTTCCGCTGAAATTGCGGGCCGCCAACGCGCTGATTTCCTATGAACGGTACCTGGCCAAAATGATCTGGCCCTGGCCACTGGCCATTTTCTACCCGTTGCCCAAGCATTTGTCCTGGATCCGGGCCATGACAGCAATGGCCGTCGCCGTGCTGGGCACGATTTCCTGGCTCGTCTGGCGGACGCGACGGCCATATCCCTTCTTGCTGATCGGCTGGCTCTGGTTTTTGGGAACACTGGTGCCCGTCATCGGCCTAGTACAGGTCGGCAGCGCGGCGCTGGCGGATCGCTACACCTATTTTCCCCTGGTTGGCATTTTTATTGCGGTAACGTTCGGCGTCCGCGATCTGACCGGCCGGTTTCAATTGCCGAAACCCGCCGTCATCGCCGCCGCCGCCCTGGCGCTGGCCGCGTGCCTGGTGCTCACCGAAAACCAGTTGCGTTACTGGCATGACAGCAAATCGCTCTTTGCCCACGCCCTCGCGGTAACGGATGACAATATCAACGCCCATATTGATTACGGCGTGGCCCTCGAGCAGGAAGGACAGTTTGCCGGGGCTCTCGTCCAATACCACGAAGCGGCGCGCATTGATCCCGACAGCGTCGCGGCCCATTTTAACATTGGCAACCTGCTCGATAAAATGGGCCAGCCGGCCGAGGCCCTGCCGGAACTGCGCAAAGCCGTCCAGCTCGATCCGAACCAGGCGCACGCGCACAACGTTCTCGGCAGCGTGCTGCTAAAAGAAGGACGCGACGCCGAGGCGATTGAAGAATTTCGCCAGGCGCTGCGGATTGAACCGGACAATTTTCAAACCCTCGCTTATACCGCCCACGTGCTGGCGGCTGAACAAAATCCGGAGGTTCGTGACGGGAAAGCCGCGCTGGTATTCGCCATCAAGGCCAACATCCTGAGCGGCGGCACGCAACCGTTCGTGCTCGATGTGCTGGGCATGGCTTGCGCGGAAGTCGGCCGTTTTGACGAGGCGCAACAAGCCGCCCAACAGGCCATTGACCTGGCCGCCGCCGCGAAAATGAACAAACTTGAGCCCCTGCAACAACGATTGGAGCTCTACAAAAATCACCAGCCCTGGCGTGAATCATTCCGGGCCACCAACGCACCCGTTAAAAATTGACCTTTCCCCCTGATTCGGTGCTTCGCTGTCACCTGGCCTTTGCTTTAAATGGTAATGTCCTAATTCGGTTGTTGTAGTGTCGGCGCTGTGCGCCGATATCGAGCCACAGCCTCGACGCTACGGCAAATCAGAACACTACCCGTCAAATTAATTGATTTGCCATGGTGTTCCACGGCTGGATAAGTTCTCCGAAATCCTGTTGCCATGAAGAATAAAAAATATTGTCTTGTGTGTCCGGCTCTCCTGTTGCTGATGGGCTTGTTTCCCAGCCGCGGTTTCGCCAGTTCACCGACCGCCGTGGAGGAAGTGGCCCGAATGGGTTATGGCATCAATTTGGGCAACACCTTTGACGCGCCGGACGGCGAGGGAACGTGGTGTAAGGCGCCGGCGCAACCCGCGTTCTTCGACGATTTCAAGGCGGCCGGGTTCAAGCACGTGCGCCTGCCGGTGACCTGGGGGAAGCATATGACGACCAACGGGCCGGTTTCCGTGGATGCCGGATTCATGGACCGTATCGCGGAAGTCGTCGGCTGGGCGGTCGATCGCCAGCTGATCGTGGTACTGAACGCGCATCACGAGGATTGGTTCAAAAAGGATCCTGCCGGACAGATGAAACGGTTCGAAGAGTTGTGGCGCCAGATTGCGACCCGGTTCAAGGACGTGCCGGACGAGCTTCTGGTGCTTGAAATCCTGAACGAATCCGACGAAAAAACCATCACGCCGGCGCTGACAACCGAAATGAACGAGCGCATTCTCAAAATCATCCGCGAAACCAACCCGACGCGTTGTGTGATCATCGGGGCCATCGGCGACAACGGCCGCCGCCTCGTGAAGGAGCTGAAAATGCCGCCGGATGACCGCGTCATCGCGACCTACCATTGCTACGATCCGTGGTTTTTTGTCTGTGGCGAACCGCGCAATCCCGCCGAAGCCAAATGGGGCTCCGAGACCCAAAAAGCGGCCTGCCTCCACACCATGAATCCCATCAAGCAGTGGTCCGATGCCCACCGGGTTCCAATTTATCTGGGCGAATATGGAACGAGCCGGAAGTGCGACCCGGCTTCGCGGTCAAACTATTACGGTTTCGTTTCCAGCCAGGCCGCCGCCCGCGGTTTTGCCCAGGCCATCTGGGACGACGGCGGCGACATGTGGATTTACAAACGGGAAACGCGCCAGTGGGACACCGATATTCTTCACTCCGTGTTCCCGCCGGCGGGCGGGGTTCCGCCAAAATCACCTTGAGGTTTTGTACCGTGGCAACCTGGCTGTTTTTTAATCAACCAATCCGGCCAGCGTTCGTTTGACCTGTGGTGTCTCCAACAGTCGTGCGGGAGACAAATTTTCTTTGAACCACGGCAGCCCGAAGATTTTTGCCGACGGAACAAAGTGCTCCAGCAATTTTGCATTCGAGGCGGTGGCGGAATCCGGTTTTGCCGGCGACACCAAAACGATTCTTGCCTGCGCGCGGAAAGTTTTCGGCAGCGATTCCAATGTCAGCCGGACGTGGTTCACCGCACCCAGCCGGTTTGGCACAAGGATGACGGGTATCGCGCGCAAGGCGGCGATCAAATCGCGTGAATCGAAATTTTTCCCGAGCGGACCCAACAAACCGCCGGCGCCTTCAACCAGCACCATCTCAAAACGTTTTTGCATGATGCGGACGTGCGCGAGCACCTCAGCCAGCCGGACCCGCCGGCGCTCGCGACGGGCGGCGAGCAACGGAGCGACGGACGCGCGAAAGTACCACGGGTTGATTTCCTTCAGCGTGAGCACGCCGTCCAAGGCGGCGTGGAGTGCGCGGGCGTCATCGCGCCCGCCGGAACTGACCGGTTTGAGCGCCACCGCGTTGATCCCTTGCCGGCGCAAATGGCGCGCCAGCAGCGCGGCCAGCACGGTTTTGCCGACACCGGTGTCCGTGCCGGTGATGAAAAACGTTCGCTTCATGCCGCACCATCAAAGCGGAAACGACACGAGCAAGCCATCAAAACCATTGACGAAATCCGCGCGGGTCGGCTACTCTGCCCGACCCGCTGACCGCGGGTATTATTGTGAACATCACCGTCGAAAATCTGGCCCCGTGCAAGAAATTGCTGCGGGTGGAAGTGGACGCGCAGGCCGTGGACGAAGCGTTCGAGACCGTCACCAAGGACTTTCAAAAGCAGGCGGCCCTGCCCGGGTTCCGTCCCGGCAAGGCGCCGCGCAACCTCGTGCTCAAAAAATACGAAGCCGACATCAAGGTCGAGGTCAAACGCAAGCTCATCGGGGACCATTATCGGAAAGCGCTGGACGAAAAGAAGATCGCCGCGGTCGGCTACCCGGACATCGAGGAAATCCAGTTTGGCCGCGGGCAGGCGCTGCAATTCGCCGCCACCCTCGAGACCGAGCCGGAATTCCAACTGCCGGAATACAAGGGGCTGCCGGCCAGGCGCGAGGCAAAATCGGTCGCGCCGGAGGACGTGGACCGCGCCATCGGGCTGCTGGCGCAGCAGCATACGAAATTTGAGACGGTCGCGCGCGAACTGAAAACGGGCGACATCGCGGTGGTCAATTACACCGGCACGTGCGACGGCAAACCCATCACCGACACCGCGCCGACGGCCAAGGGCCTGACCGGGCAGAAGAATTTCTGGGTGGACGCCGCTCCGGGTTCATTCCTTCCCGGTTTTGCCGACCAACTCATCGGCGCCAAGGCGGGCGACAAACGCACGGTCAACGTGGATTTCCCCGCCGACTTCGTGACCAAACAGCTCGCGGGCAAAAAGGGCGTTTACGAGGTCGAAGTCGTCGAGGTGAAGGAAAAAATTCTGCCGGCGCTGGACGATGCCTTTGCCAAAAAATTCGACGCGGAAACCCTGGCGAAGCTTCGCGAGGGCGTGCAGCGCGACCTGGAAAATGAATTGAAATATTCGCAGGCCAAGGCCGTGCGCAGCCAGATCATCCGGGCGCTGCTCCAGGCCACCAACTTTGACCTGCCGGAAACCGCCGTGGCGCACGAGACGCGCAACGTGGTCTATGACATCGTCCGCGAAAACACCCAGCGCGGCGTGGCGCGCGATTTGATCGAAAAGCAAAAGGACGAAATCTACTCCGCCGCGGCCCAGAGCGCCAAGGAGCGTGTGAAATTGTCGTTCCTGGTCCAGCGCATCGCCGAAAAGGAAGGCATCCAGGTCTCGCAGGACGAGGTCTTGAAGCGGGTGCAGTCGCTGGCCGTGGCGTACCAGATTCCGCTGGAAAAATTCCTCAAGGACCTCCAGAAGCGCAACGGCGTGGCGGAACTGTACGACCAGATCGCGCACGAAAAAGTGCTCGCGTTCCTCGAACAAAACGCCAAAATCGAGCAAGTGCCCGCGGCCGGCGCGAAAGCTGGTTGAAGTGGGGCCGCCGCAAATTTGAAGGTAGTGCGTGACTTTTTTACCGGTGTGGTCTAATTAACCAAACGGTTACCTGTGACGGGCGCCGGTGCGTCTTGAATTTGAAAAATTTCGGCAAATATCGCAAAATGGCAGCAGCATGAAATGGTTCAGCTTTCTTTTGGCCTTGATTCTGGTGGCCGTGTCAGCCGCGGCCCAGACGGATACCAATGCGCCGGCCACTCCGGCAGCCGGCACCAACGCTCCAGCCGTTCAACCGGCCACCAATGCGCCCGCCACTCCGTCGGAGACAAACATGGTCACCACTCCCCTAGGCATTAACCCAGTCGCCACCCTGACTAATCTGGTGGTTGCCGGGGCGACCCGGCCGATGTCATTGGAAGACTGTATCCGGGAGGTTTTGCAGCATAATCTGGACGTGCAGATTTCGCGCTATAATCCACAAATCCAGCTTTTTACCTTGCGCTCTGATTATGGCGGCTGGGATCCAACCCTTGATCTTGTCGGCACGCACCTGCACAATGTCACCGCCCCGACAATTCAAAATGGTGTGATCGTGGCGGGTTCATCCTCTGACCAAAACACTTTCACTCCGGACCTGAGCGGCACCTTGCCTTGGGGCATGACCTACGACCTCAACGGCACAGTCACGGATACTCGCAACCTCTCCTTTTTGAACACCACGAACGCCTCTCCGGAAAGTGCCAGCGGTTCGGCAAGTGCAACGCTTACGCAGCCGTTGTTGAAGAATTTCTGGATTGATAACACACGGCTGACCATCAAGCTCGCCAAAAACCAGCTCAAGTCCGACGAACAGGGATTGCGCCTGCAAATCATCACGTCGGTCACCGCCGTGGAGAATGCCTATTACGAACTCATTTATGCCCAGGAAAATCTGAAGGTGCAGCAGGAGGCGCTCATCCTCGCCCAGACGCAGCTTGACCAGGACCAGCAGCGGGTGCAAATCGGCACGTTGGCCCAGTTGGACGTACAGCAGGACGAGGCGCAGGTGGCCACGAGTCAGGCCAATTTGATCGCCGCGCAATACACGCTGGCCCAGGACCAAAACACCTTGAAGAACCTGCTGGCCGACACAAATTACGCAAGCTGGCATGACACGGACATTCGACCCACTGACGTGATTACCAACGCCCCGCTGCAACTGTTTGACCTGCAGGACAGTTGGAGCAGGGGTCTGACCGGACGCCCCGACTTGATCCAATCCCGGTTGCAAGTGGAAGCGCAGGGCATCCAGTTGAAATTCGACTACAATCAGCTTTATCCCGAGCTCAATTTGAAAGGCAGCTACGGTTTCGTCGGCGGGGGGGCCAATTATAATGATGTGTTCAACATGGTCGGCAATCAGGACCATCCCTTTTATTCCTATGGTGGCGAACTGAAAATGCCATTGAGCAACGCCGGCGCGCGCAACACGTACAAGGCCAATAAAATCACGTTGCAGCAACTGTTGCTGAAGATGAAGCAATTTGAGCAGAACGTCATGGTGGAGATTGACAACGCCGTCAAGAATGCCCAATCCACTTATGAAAGCGTGAGTGCCACTAGGCAGGCGCGCATCTACGCCGAAGCCGCCCTCGACGCCGAGCAGAAAAAATACGCCGTCGGCAAGAGCACCACCTTCACCGTGTTGCAACTCCAGAACACGCTCACCGCCGACCGCGGACAGGAAATCCGCGCGCTCGCCAATTACTACGAAGCGCTCGCCACCCTGGCCCAAAAGGAAGGCAGCACGCTCAACCGCCTCCATATCGACGTCGAGGTGAGGTAAAGGCAGAGACGCCGCGCCGAGGTGTCCGGACATTGCAGCGCGATGTCCCTACCAAAAGTTCCACGCGCCGCGCCAGACCACCCACGCGCCGAGCAGAAAGTTTGTGATGGCGTGCGCCGTCATCGCATCGCCCAGCCGGTTCTTGCGAATCACCAGCCATTGATACGCCGCGCCGCACAGGATGCCCGCCAGCCATTCGTTGTGGGAAAAACCAAAGACGGCTGCCGTGGCCAGAAAGGGCTTCCAGGAGAACCAATTCAGCGGCACGGACAAAAAGTCCGGTCGGGTGACGTAGCGATACAAAAACGAGCGGTAAAACACCTCCTCCAGCGGCGGGACGACGAGGGTGGAGCCGACGATTCTTATCCCAACCATCAGCCACGCCAGCGCGGAACCGGCGCCGAACTGTTCATTGGGGTTCCACATTTTCGGCGGCACCGCCGGCGGATGCGATATTCCCAGCTTGATCCAGAGCGAATTTTGCGTCGTCCACTCTCCGGAAATACCCGCCCAAACCGCGAACACGCCAATCCCCACGACCACCGCCTCCCAGCTCAACGCCCAGCGCATTTCCGGAACGAACGGGCGCATCTCCAGGATCAGCCAGGCGCCCACCAGTGTTTTAGCCAGGTAAAACCAGTAGCGCGACGCTTCGCCAAATTGTCCCTGGCAAAAGGTCAGCGCCAGTAAGATGAAAAACGGCGCGATGCGGGCAGGCAGCGGCGACGCCGCGAATGGTCGGCGCAGGAACATCGGGTCAGCGGCCCAGGAACAGCGTTTTCAGGGCGCCGTTCGTGTCCTCCAGCGTAATGGTGTTCTGTGAGATTTCTTTGACGCGGAAGTCGCCCACGCGGTCGCCGGAATAAACCGTTGTGCCGTTCACGATCGCCCAGGGCCGCGCCTGGTCATAAACGATGCCTTGCAGCTTCAACGGCGGCGGAACTAGGGCAGGGGAATTGGACCCGGATGTGGCGTTGGTTGCGGGCGCCTCCGGCGGCGCGTTGGTTGCCGGCGTGGAAAAGGATTCCGCCGGCGCCGCCGGGGCGGTTTCCGTTCCTGGCTTTGCCGTGTGCCGGGTCATGGCCAGACCGATTGAAATGCAGACGGCGACAACAACCAAAACCACCACCAACGGCAAAAGCCAGCCGCGGTTGGCGCCGGAACCGGATTCCGCCGGCGATGCGGGCGTCCCGCCGGATGATGCTTTGGACGGCGCGGGTTGATCCTGTTTGGAAGGATCGTTGGCCTGGTTCATAGGCGGATGTTGCCTTCGAGTTCGCGGATGGCGCGGCCCACCATGCGAAAGGTGATGACGTCGCTATGTTCGACAAAACCGGCCAGCATTGCCTTGTCGCAGACGGCGTTGACGAGGCGGGGAATGCCGCCGCTGTAGTTGCAAATGCGCCAGAGCGCCGGCTTCGTGAAAGTCGGCCGGCCCTTCGCGCCGGCCAATCCGAGCCGGTGCTGGATGTATTCGGCGACCTCGCTGCGCGTCAGCGGCCGGAGGTGATAACGCACGGTGATGCGCTGGCGCAGTTGGCGCAGGCGCGGGCTGTTGAGCCGGTCGCGCAACTCCGGCTGACCGAGCAAAATGATCTGCAGCAGCTTGCGGTTCTCCATCTCCAGATTCGACAACAGCCGCACCTGTTCGAGCAATTCCTCGGTGAGGTTTTGGGCCTCGTCAATGATCAGCACCGCGTCGCCGCACTGCTGGACCTGCTGGACCAGGAAATTGTTGATGGCCGCGACCGTGTCGTGCCGGTCCAGGGTCTTGGCCTCCAAACCGAATTCCGTGGCGATGGCCCGCATCAATTCGTTTGCGCTCAGCACGGGGTTGGTAATCAGGGCGGTGGAAAAATGACTGTCGAGTTGTCGCAGCATGGCGCGGCAGACCGTGGTCTTGCCCGCGCCCACTTCGCCGGTGAGCTGCACATAGCCCTTCCGCTCACGAATGCCGTAGAGCAGATGATTGATGGCCTCGCGATGCTTTTCGGTGAGAAAAAGAAAGCGCGGATTCGGCGTGATGTCGAATGGCGGCAGCGTCAACCGGTAGAATTCGAGATACACACCAGCCTCTTAGCAAAAAAACCGGCATCACGGCAAACAAAAAGGTGCGGAAACCGCGTTAAACCAACGGGGTTGGATGCCGGCCGGCCGCTACAACAAGGTTTTCCGCACCGCCTGTACCAACGCCTTCGCCTCCGCCGCCGTCCCCACGGTGATGCGCAAATAATCCTTCACCCCGGGAAAGTTGAACCAGCGCACCAGAACCTTCCGGGCGCGCAATTGTTGCTGCCATTCCTGGGCGGTGAACCGCGGCGGACGGGCGAGGATGAAGTTGGTCTGGCTCGGCAAAACCCGGAAACCGGATTTCGTAAGGGCCCGGCCCAGCCGGTCGCGGGTGGCGATGATTTTTTTGAAATTCGCGCGGTAATGGGGCAAATCGCCCAGCGTCGCCACGGCCGCCACCTGCCCCAGGCCGTTCACATTGTAGCTGTCGCGTATCTTGTGCAGCGCCGCGATCAGGTCGCGATGCCCGACAAAATAACCGACCCGCTGGAAGCACAGCGAATACGCCTTGGAAAAGGTCCGCGCCACGAGGATGTGCGGATCTTTCAGCGCCAGCTTCAGGGCGTCTTCCTCCGCGAAATCCACGTAGGCTTCGTCCAGCACCACGACGCCCTTTTGCACCCGGCAAAGTTTTTCCAACTCAGAAGTTTTGTAACCGCGACCGCTCGGCGCGTTGGGCGTGGTCACAAACGTCAATGCCGCAGCGAAATCCCATTGCCGGCCGCGATTCAACTCCGGCAGGCCGGGCAGGCTGAAATCCGGGTGGAGCGGCACCGGATTTTTTCGTGCACCATGAATATCCGCCAGCACCGGGTACAGCGAATAACTCGGCGTGAAATACTGAACCGTGGCCGCGCTTGTGAAAGCGCGGATTGTCCGCCGATTCACATCGGCGGCTACGGGCTCCACGAAGCATCGCGTGGCCAACGCCAGCAATTCATCCGAACCGTTCCCGACGATGATGTTGTCCGCGTGACAGCCATGTAGTTTCGCCAGCTTTTCGCGCAGCGCCTGCGCCGTCGGGTTCGGATACAGCCGCAACCGCCCGTCCGCCGCCGCCCGGACCGCCGCCAGCACCTTTGGCGACGGCGGATACGGGTTCTCGTTGGTGTTGAGCTTGATCAATCCCTTGATCTTCGGCTGCTCGCCATAAACGTAAGGATGCAACCCGCGCACCAGCGGGCGGATTAATTGCGAATTTTTCAAGACCATGATGAAATTCAATTACGGCCAATCATCGCCGTGTTGAAATTGTTTCAAGTCCATCGCGCAAAACGCACTGATAAAATCTTTGATAAACTCATCCTGTGGTTTCTGCGGCAGCGTCACCCGGAGCAATTTGAATCGGGCGGGAATTTTTCCCTGACGGACGTTGTTGACGAAGCCAAAATCGCGAGTGAAACAAAGGTCAAATTTTTCGACCGCGAATTGGTAAAGCTTGCCGTTGTCCAAACCCTGCATCCGCAGCGTATGCACTGATTCTACCTCGTGACCTTCGGCGCGCAACGCGGCGACAAGCTTTCGCGGCAGATTCTCGTCGAGCAGAATCTTCACGCGTGTTGCGGTTCTTGTTGATGCGCCAGTTCCGCCAGAACGCCGCGCACCGATTTCTCGGTCAGGCTGGGATAAGCGTCCACGATTTCGGCCACCGACATGCCGGCGGCGAGTGACTCCAGAATGAGCGCCACGGAAATGCGCGTGCCGCGCACCCGCGGGCTTCCGCCCAGATGCTCAGGATCGGCCACAATCCAGTCTTTCATACACTTCATTCTAACCCATCCCGCCGGCTGCTCAAGTCGGGAAAAACGCCGACATGCCGATTGGAAGGGCTGAAAGCCCGAAAGAAAATAGCCCAGGGCAAGCGCAGTGAAACGAGCGCCGCCCTGGGTTCACGTCCCAAAAAAATCCAAGCCCTGAAAGGGCGAAAGATAGTCGGCGGGAATGCCGGTTTCGGGCATTCCCGCCGTTGAGTCTTTTTCAGTGTCAATTTTGTGCTATCGCGTTCGTTGTCAAACCAACGGAAGTGAGTTGCCAAATCCCCTGTCCGACTTTTTCAGGCAGTTCACCATTTCCTTGCCTTTTCGCCCGATCCCACGCCCATTGGAATTGTTTTTTCCATGCGGGTATTCCTTCACCAACAAGATGCTTGTAGTGCTGATCGAAGACGGGTTTCATCCTTCGATACGCTTCAGCTTCGGCATCAGGTTTGCGAGCTCTGCCACCGAGTGCCCGGAGCACTTCAATGAGAAGCACGTCCCAGTCATGTGTGTTTAGCGGGCCAGTAGAATCCCCTGCTGCGGCAAACGGCGTTTCGGCTTTGGGCGGATTGTCACGCGCCGTTAGATGGGCTATGGACTTTTCCTCTGACTCCGTCAGTGGGAGACCGAGCTTGCGTTTCAAGTATGCCTTTGTAGCCAGCCGTGCTTGCCGGTTTGAGACCACGGAGTTCGCAACCATGCAAACATTTTCCCACTCTCGATTTTTTTTGCTCCAATCGACTGCAGTAAGGTCAGCCAATCGGTTTTTCCAGTCTGTTGGAAACTGTTTCACGACTTCAGCACCCAAACCGCCGAGCGCGCGAAGGACAACGGAATGAGTCGAGATGTTTTCTTGGCGCAATTCAATCGGGCGAAGTCCGTTTCTCACCCGCTGCCAATCGGGCATGAACTTGGAAACCGTTATCCAATAATCAATGCCCGTCGTGACCAACTCATTAAAAAACGCATCATCGCTGTTCCGTTTTTCCGCCAGCAGTTCTTGGTTGGCGTCGTAAAGCGATGACAGCGTAAACATTTTTTCCGAGCGAGCAGGCAGAGAGACATTGTCCTTGTCCACCATGCCTTGAAACGCTGGGACGCGTTCACAGACTTCCAGCGTCACTTTGGCCAGCAGGTCGCGCTGGTCAAAAAGAATGTCGAGTGACTTGGCCGTTTTGACCACATAGCGATTCAGGTCAGAAAACATCTGCTGAACACGCTGTTTGTTTTCGTATGGAAAAAGCAGCACCGAAATGGCTTCTTCGCGGAGCGCGGGGTTTTCCTTGATTGCCTGCGCAATTGCCGCGCATCGGTGTTGCCCGTCATTGATGATAAAATTAGCCTCCTCCAAATCCATTTCCAAAAAGCCGAGGCTGTCGGAATTGACCGGTTCAAAACGAACCGGGCATTTGTATGAGGCTGTGATTGACGAGAAGAGATAGCCGTCCTCATTGTCCAAAATATATCTGGCAATATCCGGTATCCGCTTCTTGTTAAGGACGCGCTGCTCGCGATCCTCGGCTGTAAACTCAATCCAATCCGTGAAGGTGAACATTTTGGGGATTGCGCTGAGTTTCATTACGCAGACGTAGTAGATACGCTGCCCGATTGTGGCCTGCATGGCCGGGAATTTTACTTTCATTTTGTCTTTCTAGAGTTCTGGTTTGTTATTGCCGCTTCAGAGCGAACATCGCTCACACGGCTTTTATCCGAACTCAACAAAATCATTTCTCGACCATCTGTTGCTGGATGTCAAGCCCTGTTTTGAACCAAATTCAGGAATTCTGCCGCCCTTTCAGGGCTTGGAACTTTTTGGCGCGGCTGACCCAGGGCGTTGCCCTGGGCTATTTTCTTTCGAGCTTTAAGCCCTTGAATTGGCTTTTGTTTGAATTCGCGAATTTCGTGTCAGAAATCCGGCTCTTTGCGTCTCTGCGTCTCTGCGTTAAATATTTATTTTCTTATCTCCGCACTTTTCCCATGTGCGCCCAAGCCCTCAAGTTCCGCGAATTTTTTCACCGCTGGCAGCGCTTTCTTCAGCGAGGCGCGGTTGTATTCCACCAGGCTGGTGCGGCGCTGGAACTGGTCCACGGTCAGCCCGGCAAACGATGCGCCTGCGCCGCCGGTCGGCAGCGTGTGGCTCGGCCCGGCCACGTAATCGCCCAACACCGTCGGCGACCACGGGCCAAGGAAAATCGCGCCTGCCGTCAGGATGCCGGCGGAGACCTGGCGTGGATTGCGCGTCAGCACCTCGCAATGTTCCGGCGCCAGCCGGTTCGCCAGCGCCACGCCGTCTGCGAGTGTCTTCACCTGAATCAACCAGGCATTATCATTGAGTACACGCTGGATGAATTCGCGTCGCGCCAGTTTGTGCAGTTGCTTCGCGATTTCGCCCTGAACGGCCTTTAAAACTTTCGCCGAGGGCGTCACCAGCCAGACGCGTTCGTGGCCGGAGCCGTGCTCGGCCTGGGCCAGCAGATCGGCGGCGGCGAAGCTCGGATTGGTCGTTTCGTCGGCCAGCACCAGCACTTCGCTGGGGCCGGGCAGCAGGTCAATTGCGACGTGCCCGACCAGCAGCCGCTTGGCCGTGACCACGTAAGCGTTGCCCGGACCAAAAATCTTTTGCACTCGGCGGATTGTATTGGTGCCGAACGCCATCGCCGCAATTGCCTGCGCCCCGCCCACGCGGTAAATTTCCGTTGACCCCGCCGCCCGTGCCGCGAACAGCAGCGCGGCATTGATCGCACAATCCCGGCCGCACGGCGTGCAGACAACAATTTCCCGGCAACCCGCCGCCTTTGCCAGCGTAACGGTCATCAGCGCGGTTGAAACGAGTGGCGCCGCGCCGCCGGGGATGTACACGCCCACGCGCTGAAACGGGTCGAATTTTTCGCCGACGATCGCGCCGTGCGAGTTTTTCATCTGCCAGTTCTTGAGCAGCGATTTCCGGGCGAAGTCGGCGATGTTTTTCTCTGCTTCGGCCACCGCGGCGCGCAGTGATCCGGCGGCCTTGAGCGCGGCGGCCATCAATTCCGCCTGGGTCACCCGGAGGAACTCCACGTTCATTTTTGCCCCGTCGAACTTTTCGGTGAACTCCAGCAGCGCGTCGTCGCCTCGTGCCTTAACTTCGTCGAGTATGGCCCGGGTGCGCTGTTCGATTTCCGGGTCAAACAGGCTGGAGGCCGCGGCCATTTCGCGGACTCTTCCCGCGAAGTTCGCGTCGGTGTGGCGGATGACTTTCATGCTGGCAGGTTAGCCGAAGACAAGGGCGGAAGGAAGAATGAAGAAGGCTGAAACCAGCCATGGACAAACCCCGCTAAAAATTTTGGTTTTCTATGTTTAATCTGTGTTCGATCTGTGGCTGAATCTGGGCATGCGTAATCCCATCATCGCCGCGCTGGACGTGCCTTCGGCGGAACAGGCCTTGAAGCTCGCGGAACAAGTCGCGCCCGCCGTTGGCGCGTTCAAGATTGGCAAGGAGCTGTTTGTTTCCGCCGGGCCGGACATCGTGCGGCGCGTTCGCGACACCGGAACGGCGGTTTTCCTCGATTTGAAATTTCACGACATCCCCAACACCGCAGCCAGGGCCATCGCTGCCGCCACGCGGCTCGACGTCCAGATGCTCACGATCCACGCGAGCGGCGGCGGCGAGATGATGCGTGCGGCGGAAAAATCCGCGCAGGACACGGCAAAGTTGCTCGGCCGGCAAGCCCCGCTCGTCCTCGGAGTCACCGTCCTCACCAGCGCCAACAACGCGACCCTCGCGGAAATCGGATGCGAGCCGGACACGGAAAGGCAGGTGGCCCGCCTCGCACAACTGGCGATGAAGGCGGGTCTGCGCGGGCTGGTTTGCTCGCCGCTGGAAATTGTTGCCCTGCGAAAAATCCTGCCGGCCCAGGTCCAGCTGGTAACGCCCGGCATCCGCACCGGCGCGGAAAAGGCCGACGACCAGAAGCGCACGCTCTCGCCGCGCGAGGCCATGGCCGCCGGCGCCAACTGGCTGGTGATCGGGCGGCCGATTTATGCCGCCGAAAATCCGCGCGACGCGGCGGAGAAAATTCTGGAATCGTTGAATTGACCAAGAATCGACACGAATGAACATGAATTGGCCGGGCGGCGAGAGAATTGCCTGAGCTTGTTTCCCGGGAACGCTGGCGTCACGCCGGCGCTCCCACGTTCATGGAGAGAACGGCTTGTCGGCTTAATCAAATGATTTCGACGACCAGCGGGCTTGGGACTGGTCGCTTCGCGGACATTTGAAATGCGGTTTTCAGCCGGATGATAGTGGCTTTGGCGGAGGCTGAATCGGCGGCGTGGACGCGGCAAAGGGTTGAGCCGGCTTCCACCCTCTCGCCTGGCTTGGCGATTTGATCCACGCCTACGTCGTAATTGATAACGGATTCTTTCGTCAGCCGGCCGCCACCCAGATCGCGAATTATCTCCCCGATTAGCCGTGCATCGCCCCGGGAAACATAACCAGACTTTTCCGCCTTCACTTCGACAACCACCGGCGCAGTACGGTCGAGTGCCAGCTTTTTGTTGAACGCAACCAAGTCTGCGCCTTGAGCAACCAGCATGTCATCCCACTTTTTGCGTGGCGCGCCGGAGTTCAAACAATTTTCAGTCTGCCGGCGGGCGGCAGCCAATGATTTGGCTTTGCCGGTCTGCATCAGCAAATGCGCGGCAAAGGTGATGACGAGTTCAAGTAAATCGGTAGGGCCGCACTGCTGCGCGGCCTGGTCCCGCAATGCGGGATCAGCCCTACCATTTGAGGGTTCAAGGCACACCACACTTTCCTTCACTTCCAGCCAGTTGCCGGCGGCGCGGCCCAGCGGCGTGTTCATGTCTGTCAGAATCGCTCGCGTGTTCACGCCGCATTCGTTGCCGAGCGACACCATCGCCTGCGCGAGCTTGCGCGCGTCGGTTTTGGTCTGCATGAACGCGGCACAGCCAAACTTCACGTCGAGCACCAGCGCGTCCAGGCTTTCGGCGAGTTTCTTGGAAAGAATGGACGCGGTGATGAGCGGGATGCTCGGCACGGTGCCGGAAACGTCGCGGAGCGCGTATATTTTCCGGTCCGCCGGGACCATGCGGTCGGTTTGGCCGCAGATGACACAGCCGATGTCTTGCACGATTTCTGTGATGCGCTTCGCCGGCAAGAGGGTTTTGAAGCCGGGAATGGAATCGAGCTTGTCGAGCGTGCCGCCGGTGATGCCCAGGCCGCGTCCGGAAATCATCGGCACGCGGAAGCCGAGGCAGGCGAGCAGCGGCGCGAGCGGGAGCGACACCTTGTCGCCGATGCCTCCGGTGGAATGCTTGTCCACGAGCGGGCGCTGGTCCTTGGGAAATTTCAGCACGTCGCCGGAATCGCGCATGGCCAGCGTAAGCGCCGTGGTCTCGGCGGTGGTCAGTCCGCGAAAATAAATAGCCATGAGCATCGCGGCCATCTGGTAGTCGGGAATTTTGCCGGCGACGAATTCGCCGATGAATGCCTGAATTTCAGCGCGGGCGAGAGATTTGCCCTCGCGCTTGGATTCGATTAACGCGAGAAAATTCATTTCAACCTTTTGGTTTTCAGCGGGACGCAGAAAGCCATCCTTGAAAACTTTCGGGGGAGGCTACCCGGCAAACTTTCTTGCCGCGATGCTGGAGTTGTGGCCGCCGAACCCGAACGAGTTGTTGACGATGGCGTTCACCTTCATCTCCCGCGCGGTGTTCGGCACGTAGTCCAGATCGCATTCCGGATCGGGCACCTGCAAATTGATGGTCGGCGGGACGACGCCGTGTTTGATGGCCAGCGCGCAGGCCGTCATTTCCACCGCTCCGGCGGCGCCCAGCATGTGGCCGGTCGCGCCTTTGGTGGAACTCACAGCGACCTTTTTTGCGTGGCTGCCAAAAACGTTCTTGATGGCCTGCGTTTCGCAGACGTCGCCTTGCGGCGTGGAGGTGCCGTGGGCATTGATGTAGGAAATATCCTCGGGATTCAGGCCGGCCTGGCGTAAGGCCATCTTCATGCACCGGGCCGCGCCCTCGCCGCCGGGGGATGGGGCGGTGAGATGGTGCGCGTCGGCGGTGTTGCCGTAACCGACGATTTCGCAATAAATCTTCGCCCCGCGCTGCTTCGCGTGTTCCAGTTCTTCGAGCACGATGACGCCGGCGCCTTCGCCCATGACGAAGCCGTCGCGTTCCTTGTCGAACGGGCGCGAGGCGCGCTTGGGATCGTTGTTGCGCGTGCTCATGGCCCGCATCGCGCAAAAACCGCCGATGCCGATGGGAACGATCGTGGCCTCGGCGCCGCCGGCGAACATCACCTGCGCGTCACCCATTTTGATGGAGCGCCAGGATTCGCCGATGGCGTGATTGGCCGTGGCGCAGGCGGAGCAGGTGGCGAAATTCGGACCGCGCAAATTTTTGTACATTGAGAAGGTGCCCGAGGCCATGTTGCCGATGAGCATCGGGATCATGAAAGGCGAGAGCCGGCCCGGCCCGCGTTCGAGCAGGATTTTGAGTTGCTCCGTGGTGGTGGACAGGCCGCCGATGCCGGAGCCGATGATGACGCCGATTTCGTCGCGGTTTTCCCGGTCGAGGTCGAGGCCGGAATCGAGCAGCGCCTGATGCCCGGCGTAAATGCCGAACAACGAATAGCGGTCCGTCCGCCGGACCTCCTTGGCTGACGGAAACGCCGGGGTCGGATCGAAATCCTTGACCTGGCCGGCGATCTGCGTGTCGAACGCCGTCGCGTCAAAGGCGGTGATGCGGTCGATGCCGCACTGTCCGGAAACGAGGTGGTTCCAGAAAACATCAAGTTGATGCCCGAGCGGAGTCACCACGCCGAGCCCGGTGACAACCACGCGCCGGTCTGTCCAATTGCTGGCCATAAATTAAAAGGGGCAGCTCGCTGAGTTCAGTCGAAACTGCCCCGAGGTGGTAAAACCCGCAACTACTTCTGGTGTTCCTCGATGTATTTGATGACATCGCCGACGGTGAGGAGCTTTTCCGCCTGTTCGTCCGGCACCTCAATGCCGAATTCCTCCTCCAGCGCCATGATCAACTCGACCGTGTCGAGCGAATCCGCCCCGAGGTCTTCGATGAACTTCGCCTCCGGCGTCACCTGTTCCGGCTTTACGCCGAGTTGTTCGACAATGATGTCCTTTACCCGTTGGTCTATAGGTTTGTCAGCCATAAGTTAATTTTGACCTGTCTCTATGCCATGAACCCCAAAATCGTCAAGCCCCGAATCTCTTTTTTTTTAATGGCAATCCGGCGGGGTTTGCGGCCAAGATGGCGGTTTACATGACCATCCCGCCGTCCACCGTCAAAACCTGCCCGGTGACGTAGCGCCCCGACGCTCCGGCCAGAAACAATGCCGCGCCCGCAATGTCCTCCGCCTGCCCGAACATTCCGAGCGGAATCTGCCTCAAAATCGCGTCGCGCATTTCCGGCTTCAGCTCCGACGTCATGTCCGTCTCAATGAAACCCGGGGCGATGGCATTGACCGTAATGCCGCGCCCGGCCAGTTCCTTCGCGGCCGATTGCGTGAATCCGATCAATCCGGCCTTGCTCGCCGCGTAATTGCACTGGCCCGCGTTGCCAATCAGGCCGATGACCGACGAAAGGTTGATGATGCGGCCGGTACGCGCTTTGATCATTGCCCGGCTGAAGGCCTTGGTAACCAGGAATGCGCCCTTCAAATTCGTGTCCAGCACCGTGTCCCAGTCCGCGTCGCTCATGCGCATCAGCAGGCCGTCGCGCGTCACCCCCGCGTTGTTCACCAGAATGTCCACCTTGCCGGCTTCGGCCATGATTTTTTCGGCGGCGGCGCCGACAGCGGCGGCGTCCGCCACGTCCACGGCATGCGCCCAGGCTTTGCGGCCCAGACTGCGGACCTCGTTGGCGACCTTTTCCGAATTTTCAGCCGTGCGCGAGACGCAGGCGATGTCCGCGCCCTCGGCGGCAAATTTCAAGGCGATGGCACGGCCGATGCCCCGGCCCGCGCCGGTGACCACGGCGATTTGGTTCTCAAGTTGTTTCATGACGGCGAATGTTTAACCACGAATGCACACGAATGCACACGAAAAAATTGTAGGAGACGAGGTAACGAATCTACCTTATTCAATCAAAGCAGGGACTCCTCACGTCGTCTCCTACAAATTTAAAGCGCTTTCACCGTCGCCTCCAGGCTCGCCACGTCCGCCACGTTGAGCATCTGTGCGCTTTTATCAATGCGCTTCAGGAAGCCGCTCAAGGCCGCGCCGGGACCGAGTTCGATGAACCGGGTAAATCCCTGGGCCAGCAGCTGGCGCATGGATTTTTCCCAAAGGACAGAGGCATTGACCTGCTCGACGAGCCGGGAGGCAATTTCCGCCGGCGCACCGTGGGCCTGGGCGGTGACGTTGGAAATCACCGGCACGGCCGACGGTGAAATTTTGATTCTCGCCAGTTCGGCCTGCAATTTCGGCTGGGCACTGGCCATGAGCGGCGAGTGATACGCGCCGGCCACCGGCAAGGCGATGGCACGCTTGGCGCCCTTCGCCTTGGCCAGTTCAACCGCTTTGGTAATTTTATCCGCCTCGCCGGAAATGACGATTTGGCCCGGGCAATTGAGATTGGCCAGGGTCACGCCGGCTTCGGCGCAGACCTCGCGCGTGGGCGTCTCGTCCAACCCGATGACCGCCGCCATGCCGCCCCGGGTGACGTCGCAGGCTTCCTGCATGAACCGGCCGCGCTGGCGCACCACCCACAGGCCGTCTTCGAAACTCATCGCGCCCGCCGCCGTCAACGCAGTGAATTCGCCGAGCGACAATCCGGCGGTGGCGTCAAACTTGAGCGCCGGTGCCTGTTCCTTGAGCAATTGGAACGCAACCCAGCTCACCAGAAAAATGCCCGGCTGGGCGTTCCCGGTCTTCGTCAGTTCCGGTTCCGGGCCGTTGAAGCAGATGGCGGCGAGGTCATAGCCGAGCGCGGCGTTGCCGCGGTCGAACCACGCCCGGGCCGATGGAAATTTTTCGGCCAGGTCCTTGCCCATGCCGACGTTTTGAGCACCCTGCCCGGCAAACAACAATGCGGTTTTGCTCATGAAAGTTTCGGGTTTTCAGTGTTCAGTTTTTGAAAAGTCGCAGAAAGGGGCGCAGCTGAAAACTTCAAACTGAAAACTTTCAACTCATTTCCTCTGATACCTTCCCATCAACTGGCCTTCGGCGAGAACGTGGCCTTCCATTGCCTGGAGCAAATCTTTCTTCGTCAGGCCGGGTTTCAGGTCGAGCATGGCGTCGAGCGCGTAAATTTTGAAAAAGTAGCGATGCGGTTTGCCGGGCGGCGGACAGGGTCCGCCGTAACCGAGCTGGTGAAAATCGTTGATGCCCTGCTTTGCATTGCCGGCAAGGGTTTGCGTTTTGGCCACGTCTTCGCGGAGCGCGTTCGTCCCGGCGGGCAAATCGTACAGCACCCAATGCACCCAGGTGCCCATCGGCGCGTCGGGATCATCGACGATGAGCGTGAAGCTTTTGGTGTTCGCCGGCGCGTGCGTCCAGATCAATGGCGGCGAAATGTCGCTGCCCTGGCAGGTGTATTTCTGGGGAATCGGCTGGCCTTCGGCAAAGGCGGTGCTGGTGAGGGAGAGGTTCATGGTTTTCGGGGGTTGAGGTTCGTCCGCGCCGCCGGCCGGGATCAGCCCGCCGAGCAACGCGGCGGCAAACAACACGTTCATCCGTGCGTTCATGACGCGATTTTACTCCGTTGCGCCGGAACGCAAGTGGAAATTTCACTTGCCCCTGCCGGTGCGTTGACAACAATGCCAACCATGCTTTCGCACATCGTCATTTTTTGGACCAACCCGGCATATCTGGGCGCGGTGGATGACCTGCTCGCCGGCGCGAACCAACTGCTCAAGGACATCCCCGGCGTGCTGCAGTTTCACGCCGGCAAAATGGTGCCGAGCCCCCGGCCGGTGGTGGAACAGAGCTATCAGATCGCGTTGAATCTTACCTTCGCGGACAAGCAGGCGGAACAGGCGTACCAGGCGCATCCCCGGCACACCGAGTTCGTCGATAAATACGTGCAACGGCTGGTCAAACAGGTAGTGGTTTACGATTTTGAGTGAGAATCATTTTTTGTAGGAGTCGAGGTAACGAGACCCAAATCCAGTCAATTTGAGCCCGGACCCGGGACCCGGGAAAATCCCGGATTCCTTGCGTCGTCTCCTGCTTTTACGCCCGCGGGTGAAACTTCCGGTGCGTGTCCCGCAGCCGGCTGCCCGTGACGTGCGTGTAAATCTCCGTGGTGCTGATGTTCGCGTGGCCGAGCAATTCCTGGATCACCCGCAGGTCCGCGCCGTGCTCCAGCAGATGCGTCGCGAAACTGTGCCGCAGCATGTGCGGCGTGATGTTGCGGGAAACCTCGGCGCGGCGGACCCGATTTTTGATGCGCAGCCAGAGCGTCACCGCGGCAAACGGCGTGCCGCGCTTCGTCAAAAAAACATTCGCCGGCGACTTCGGCGTGACCAGCTTCGGCCGGCCGGCTTCGAAATAGCGGTTCAGGGCGGCGATGGCTTTTTTTCCGACCGGCACGACCCGCTCCTTATTGCCCTTGCCGATGACATTGATGAACCCGGCTTCGAGATGCAGTTGTTCCAGGCGCAGGTTGCGGAGTTCGGCGAGCCGCAAACCGGACGCGTAAGCCAGCTCCAAAATCGCCTGGTCGCACAACCTTTCCGGCGCTTCCGGCAATTCGGGCGCGAGCAGTTGGTTGATTTCTGAATCGGTCAAAGCCTTTGGCAGGCGCTGCCACCGCCGCGGCAGTGACAGATTTTCCGCCACATTGACCGGCACCAGTTTTTCATTCTCGGCGAAGCGGTAAAATGCCCGCAGCGCGGCGATTTCGAGATAGACGCTTTCGCTGCTGAGACGTTTGGTGGATTCCGGCGGCTCGTCGGCCAGCGGCCGTTCGCGCTCATGCTGCAAAAACGACATCAGATGCTTCAATTCGATGGCTTTCCAGTCGTTCAACCCGTGCTTTTGGGCCCAGCGGGTGAACCGCGTCAGCAACGCGGAGTAGGTCTTCTGTGTGTGCTCCGCCTGCCCGCGTTCATGGCGCAAATACTGCAAAAAATCTTCGACGAGGTCCTGCACGCCGGGAGAATAACGCAAGTTGTGCGCCAGGGGGACGACGAAATGCGGCCGCGCCCGGAGGTGTTGAAACCTGGCGCTCCGTCCGCCTGATGGGATTTTAACACGAAGACACAAAGTCACGAAGGGAAACAAGAATTTTAAGGGGCCCTACAAGTAAGCGCCGAGGTAACGAGGCGGACGATTCCTAACCGCCTCCTCACGTCGGCGCCTACTTTGGCCTACAGCTTCTTCCCCGTCAGTCGTTCGTACGCCTCCAAGTATTTCGCGCTGGTCTTGGCGACGACGTCATCCGGTAACTTCGGCCCGGGCGGAGTTTTGTTCCAATCAAGCGTTTCCAGGTAATCGCGGACGAATTGCTTGTCAAAGCTCGGCTGGCCGCGGCCCGGCTGATACTGGTCGGCGGGCCAGAAACGCGACGAATCCGGCGTCATCACCTCGTCAATCAGGATGAGTTTGCCGTCGCTCAGGCCAAACTCGAATTTCGTGTCGGCGATGATGATGCCGCGCTGGCGGGCGTAATCGCGTCCGGCCTGGTAGATCTTCAGGCTCAATTCCCGCGCCTGCGTGGCGAGGTCTGTGCCGACGGTCTTCTGCGCCTGCTCGAACGAGATGTTTTCGTCGTGGCCGGCCTCGGCCTTGGTGGACGGCGTGAAAATCGGTTCCGGCAGTTCGGCGGATTCCGTCAAACCGGCGGGCAACTTGATGCCGCAGACGGTCCGGGACTTTTTGTATTCCTTCCAGCCGGAGCCGGACAGGTAGCCGCGGACGATGCATTCGATGGCCAGCGGCTTCGCCTTTTTGACGATCGTCGAGCGACGCGCCAGTTTGTCCGCAAACGGCTGTAAATTCTGCGGCAACGGATCATTCGCCCTGGCGAGCAGATGATTGGGCACGAGGGAGGAAATTTTTTCGAACCAGAAATACGAGATTTGGGTGAGCACCTCGCCTTTGCGCGGGATGCCGTTGGGCATGATGACGTCGAACGCCGAGATGCGGTCGCTGGCCACCAGCAGCAGGGCGTCGCCGAGGTCAAAAATGTCGCGCACCTTGCCGCTGCGGAGTTTTTTGATGCCCGGCAGCTCGAGCTGGAGAATCGGTTCGATATTGGAATTTGCCATGCGGCGAATTATTAAGACTCAACCCAAAAGTTCAAAGCCCAAAGTCGCCTCTGATTGTGGTCTTGGGGAGACGGCGCAAGGAGTCCCTGACTTTCCAGCTGAAATCCGCGGTTCATTTTGAGTCTCGTTACCTCGACTCCTACAAAATGAGTTTACACCCCGGGGCGTGGGGGAAGGTTTTTCACTGACAGCGGAATGCTGGCCTGCGACTGGCCGTCCATCCGCACGTCCACGGAATACAAACCAACCTCGGCGAATTTCAACTGCTGGATGTTCACGATGAAATTGCGCGTGACAAAGTGGATGTCCTCGGGCAGCACAACGTCCACGGGCACCGGCGGGAAATTGGCCATGATGGGCCGTCCATCTGCATCCATGAAATTAAGCTGCAGGTTGTGTCTGCCCTCGTCGCCGGCGAAGAAGGTGATGCGAAGCGCCACGGCGCACTGCGGGTGCACGGCGGGCAATTGGAGCGCATAAATCGTGTCGAACGCGCCGAGCAGGCTCATTTTTTCATTGTCGCTGGTCGCGGCGTCGCAGAGGACGGCCACTTGAATGTTCATTGGGACAATTAAGCCACGAATTTCAAGGATTGGCACGAATTTCTTTCGGGAAGGTTTTGCCCTTGACATACATATAGTTTCTATGTATCGTATCTCTATGATTCGAAAAGAACTCGTGGCGGCATCGGCCGAACCGCTGATTTTGTCACTGCTTTCCAAGGGTGAGAGCTATGGCTACGCCATCATCCAGGAGGTCAGGGCCCGTTCCGACGGCAAACTGCAATGGACGGACGGCATGCTGTACCCGGTGTTGCACCGGATGGAAAGCCGGGGCTTGATCAAATCGCGCTGGGGCGAAAGCGAGACCGGTCGGAAGCGGAAATATTACTCGCTAAAAAAAGATGGCAAGACGGCGATGGCCAGACACCACGAACAATGGTCGCTGGTTCATGGCGTTTTGGCCGGCCTGCAAAAGGAGCAATATGTTTGACCTCGAAAAGTCAATCGCCGGCTGGCGAAGCCAAATGCTGGCCGCCGGAATCAACACGCCCGTGCCGTTGGAGGAGCTGGAAAATCACCTGCGCGACGAAATCGAGCAACAGCTGAAATCAGGAACAAACGCGCCGCTGGCTTTTGAAGCCGCGGTTCAAGAGATCGGAAAGGCCAATATGCTGAAAACCGAATTTGAGAAAATTGACACAACGAAGAGGGCGCTCACGTTGAAACAATACCGAACCATAATGGTTGCCTGCCTGGGGGTGGTATCACTGTTCTGGACCGCCGGCCTTCTTTTGAAGGTTGGAAATCTTTCGGTAATAACCGCCGCGCAGCAAATGTCCGGGCTGGCATCTGTTGCCGTGATGATTTTGCTTGCGGGTATAGGTCTATCCGGCCACGGACCGGTCAGCTTGAGCCGGCGATTGAGGGATCTGATTTGCATTTCAAGGGGCAGGCTGTTGGCGCTTTTGTGGGTGTGGTTTTTTTGCTACATCGCCGAACCGGCTGGATTTTTATTCATTCTTCCCAAATTCGATGGGGGACCTCTTTGGCTTATGCTGCCGCCAGCCGGCCTTCTGTTCGGCTTCATCGGCGGACTGGAAAAGGCCGCTTCGAAAGAAACGGCAACTGCGGATGCGTGAGCAACGACCGGAAGCCTTGTCAAACTTCATATGTTCAACCTCGAACAGGCAATCGTAGAATGGCGGCGGCAGATGCTCGCGGCGGGAATCAAGACCCCCGTGCCGCTGGAGGAACTGGAAAGCCATTTGCGCGAAGAGATCGAATGGCTGGTGAAATCGGGACTGGATGAGCAAACTGCTTTCGCCGCGGCGGTTCAGAAAATCGGATCGGGGCACATGCTCCGGAATGAATTCGGGAAAGTTGAACCGGCCCGGGCAACCCGGCGGCAATATTTTTTCCTGGAAATCATTTTTATGGCCGGTCTGCTCTTGATTCCCTTGGTGACGGCCAGCCAGGCCTTCTGCTTCAAGGATGGAGGTTTCTCAGACATGACGTTCGGGCAGCAAACGGCCATTCTGGCCGCCGCCGTCACATTTTCCCTGCTCGCCTGGGGCATGCGACTCGGATTCGGAAGTTCTCCCTACCTCCGCACTAACCGGGTCCGCGATGCCATCTTTGTCCCGGTGCTGCTCCTGGTGATAGCCGGCATCCTCATCCTGCCGCGTTGCGACTTTACCGAAGCCCGGAGAGCCGCGGTTTCCCTGTGGGTGTTCGCCCCGTTTGGCATCCTGATTGGCTGGTGCTGGGGTTTCTCCGCCACCGCGCAAAAAGAGACGGAACCGACAGATTTTTCAACCCGTCGTCGTTGACCGCGCCTCCAGGAATTTTTTCAATTCTTCCGCTGCCTTGCCGCCGAATCCAGGCACCGCGGCGATTTGTTCCAGCGTCGCGGTTTTGAGCCGTTGTACCGAACCGAATTTTTTCAGCAACGCCTGCTTGCGCCGGTCGCCGATGCCGGGAAATTCGTCCAGTACGCTCTCGGAAATCCGTTTGATGCGCAGCTGGGCATTGTAGCTGTTCGCCACGCGATGGCATTCGTCGCGAATACGCTGGAGTAATTTCACCGCCGGATGGTTCAGTCCCAGCCGAAGCGGTTTGTTTTCGCCCGGCCGGTAAATCTCCTCGAATTCCTTCGCCAGCCCGATGACGGGAACGCTTTCAAGCCCGAGCTTTTTCAATTCCGCGCACGCGGCATTCAACTGGCCCTTGCCGCCGTCAATCAGGATCAAATCCGGCAACGGCAGGCCCCGTAGCCGCGCTTGTGAAAGCGCGGGGGAACCATCCACGTTTTCACGAACGCGGCCACCCGACTCGCGCAACAGCCTGGAATACCTCCGCTGTACCACCTCCCCCATGCCGGCAAAATCATCCTGGCCTTCCACCGTTTTGATCTTGAACCGGCGATAGTTTGCCCGGTCCGTCCGGCCGTGCTTGAAACTCACCAACGACGCCACGGCGAACGTGCCGCTGATGTTCGAAATGTCGAAACCTTCGATGCGCTGTGGCGGTGCGGCCAAACCCAGCGCCTTCGCCAGCTCAATCAGGTCGCGTTGCGGGTCAATTGCCAGCGGCAAAGTGTACATCGTGCGCTCGAATTTTCGTTCCTTCCTGGTCGTTTCCTTCAGGTCGCGGATGAGATCGCGCAGGCTGGCGGCCTTTTCATAATCCTGCGCCACGGCGGCTTTTTTCATTTCCACCTCCAGTTGCTCCTTCATTTCCGCGCACTGGCCTTGGAGGAAATCGCAGGCGGCCTTCACCTGTTCCAGGTACTGCTCGCGGGTGACATTGCCGATGCACGGCGCGGTGCAGTATTTGAGGTGCGCGTAGAGGCAATGCTTGTAATCGGCCTCGCCCGGCGTGAACACGCGGCAGCCGCGCAGATTGAACTGCCGCCGCACGAGCGCCAGCGTGTTGCGCAAGGCGCCCGAATTCGAGAACGGCCCGAAGTAGCGCGCCCCGTCATCCTTCCGCAGCCGGGTGAAGGCGAAGTTCGGGATCGGGTCGTTCAAATTCACCTTGAGCATCAGGAACCGTTTGTCGTCGCGGAAGCTGATGTTGTAGCGCGGCTTGAATTCCTTGATGAGCTTGCCTTCGAGCAGGAACGCCTCCGGCTCGCTGCGGACGACATGCACGTCGAAATCGTGGATCGCCTCGACCAGCGCGTTGAATTTCAGGTCCCAGCCCATCCGCCGCGACGGATGGAAATACTGGCTGACGCGTTTGCGCAGGTCGCGCGCCTTGCCGACGTAGATGACCGTGCCGAACCGGTCGCGCATCAGGTACACGCCCGGCTTGTGCGGCAGCTCGCCGGTTTTTTTGCGGATGGCTTCCGTCGCAGGCACGATGGAATTTCAACGCAAAGGCGCCCGGGTGCAAAGGGAAAATTCCTGCTTGTCTGGTGAATCAATTCGGCGTATTCAGCGGCAAACCAAAGAAAGGGAATCTATGTCTGAAAACCAGAACCAAGCCCCGCCTCCGGTCCAGCCTCCACCACCCCTTCAGCCGCCGCCACCTTCAGCCCCGGCAGCCGGCGGTGAAGACAAAACCGTTGCCATCGTCGCGTATCTCACCTTGATTGGCTTCCTTGTGGCCATCATCATTCACAGCAATAAGAAGACGAAATTGGGCGCATTTCATCTCCGGCAAATGCTCGGCTTTATCCTGACAAGCTTTGCCGTCATTGTCCTCGTTGTCATACCCATCATCGGCTGGCTCCTGATTCCGGTGTTTTACATCTGCATGCTCGTACTCTGGATCGTGGGGCTGATTGCCGCCATCAACGGCCAGATGAAGCCCATGCCGGTGGTCGGGCCACTCTATCAGAAATGGTTCGGCACCACCTTTGACTGATAAACGGCCCTGAGGATTCGGTTGTAGCAGCGTTCCTGCGGGCGCGGAGGATTTGCGGTCGCAGACTCGCCGCTGGAATGTTTATTCCGGTTTCTGACTTCTGACTTCCGGCTTCTTCATCATGTGCCGGTGGACGAAGAAATAATACAGCCCGCCGAGCACGAGCGCCGCGCCGCCGACCCAGGCCATGACGCGATGCATTTCGCCTTTGCTGATGTCGGCCCCGATCTTGACCCCGAGCCAGCACAGCACCGCGCACCAGATGCCCGAGCCGAGCAGTGTGAAGATGGAAAATTTCAGGTAACCCATCCGCGCGATGCCGGCGGGGATGCCGACCAGTTGCCGGGCGCCGGGCAGCAGGCGCGCAACGAACACGCCCATCGCGCCGTAATGCGCCGACCAGCGTTCGGCCTTCTCCAGCTTTTCCGGCGGAAACAGCACCAGCCGGCCGTAACGGACGACGAGCGGACGTCCGGCGACCCGCGCCAGCCAATACACGATGGTCGCGCCGAGCCACGAGCCGAGCATGCCCGCAAGGATAATGCCGGCGAAGCCCAGCGGGATTTGTCCCGTGTTGGCCAGATGCGCGGCGGGCGGGATGATGACCTCACTCGGCAGCGGCAGCACGGAGCTTTCCATGGTCATCAGCAGCACGATGACGGGATACCCGGCGGTTTTGAGCGCGGCCAGATACCACGCGATGAGCGGTTGAAAAATGGATTTGAACATCGGGCGCTGGTTATAGCGGAAAACCGGACGGAATGGACAGAATTTTCAGAATTAAATTTTGGCGGCACTCTCCGTCACTGAGGTTTCTTGGCCAGTTCGTCGTAATGCTTTTGAACTTCTTCCGCCGTCGCCGGCTGCGGCCAGACCCAATCAAGAGCGTGAGGGTTTTGCCAGTTAAAACTTGAACTCTCGACACCCTGTTCCAGCGAGGGATCGCCACCATCGTCTTTGCCGTTTTCTCCGAGGGAATAAAGCAGGAATATCCCATCCGCTTTTAGCCGATAGCGCAACGGCTGGCCATCAACAGGATCTAGCGGAATCGATGGCAAGAATTCCGGTGTTAGATCCGAAAGTTTTTCGGGGTAATTTCCATGCTTCAATTGAAAACGTTTCAAGGCAATGGCCGTTACGATAACTCGCTTCGCTGTTTCCACTGCCATTACTTTCTTGAAGGCGTAACCTAGCGTCGCAATGGATTCCGACAGCATGGAATGAAAATCTGTTTTGCCGGAAAACATGCTGCCAAATTCACTCTCAAGCTTATTTATCCCCAGTGTGTCCAGCCTGGCTTGCTGCTGTTGAAATGCCTTTAAAAATGCGCCATTTGTCTCGGCGTAGCGCAGCGTCTCCATCAACACCTCGTGCCCGCGCAAACAACGCAGTTCATCAGGATATGACCACCAGTATCGCCATAAAAATATTTGGAATTCTGACTTCGCCTTTTTCAACCAGGTTTCTTCTTCGACAGGGAAGCCTATGTTTTCACGCGCCTTTCTTTCCCACCCAAAAAAATTATTGAGTCCGTAATCAGAATTTCGCCACATAGAAAGCGTATTTTCCCCACACAACCGCTCCATGATCAAAGCATCCTTGCACCCTTGGAGAAAATTCAGTCGGTCCCAGTCATTTTGCAGTGCAGTCAACTGTTCCTCGGTCACCTCTGGCGATTGCAAGATTTCCCAATTCAGATTTACCGCCATCCGGGTGATGGCCATACGCACCAATTCGGAAATCACCAGCCGCTGGCTTTGCATCGCGTTTGCTAACGCCAGCATCGCCTGTTCATTTTTTACTGCCGCCGCCACATCGCCATGATGCAAATCACAGATTGCATTGGCCGACAGATACTCGGCTGACTTTCTTAACTGAACCAGATTCAGGTTTGTGAACTCAAAACCTTCTCCAAATCCACGCTCATAATGAATCCCAAAATCCAGCGCTGGGTGCTCGATGATTTGATGTAATAGATTTAGAGCTTCCTTGTTTTGGCCAACCGCCGCAGTCAGGGTTTCCCATGAATTGGTCGAATAAGTTTGCAGGACAACCGGTTGTTGCGAACAAATCACGGCCTTGCCCGGCGCAGCCATATCCATCGCATGAATTGAATTGGTTTCAAGAAATGTCTTGTCCGCGTCAAGCAAGGCGGCAGTTTTGCGAAAAGTTTCGGTGCCATTTTGCTCCGGCGGCACGGGCGGCGTGATGACCTGCACCAATTCCATCGGCTCGCCCCTAGCTTTGAGTTCGGCAATGTAAGCGTTTACGGCGGCGCGCAGTTGATAGTGATGAATGATGGAAATGAGCATCCCGGCCATCACGACGGCGGCTGCGGCAACCAGAATTGTCCTGCGACGGCTCATGTAAATTCGGGTTTCAATTTACCTAGCACTCCGGCTCGGAAGAAACTATAAAACCAACCGCCGTTTGTAACCCACGAAACCAAGGCGGGAAATCCGCGTCAATCCGTGAAATTCGTGTCAAGATTTCGGTCTTATCCCCGCAAAAAATAATTCCGCTGCTTGGCGCTGATGGGCAGGCTGAGCTTTTCCATCACGGCCAGCATGTCTTCCCAGACCTTGCGCTTTTCGCTCATGGCCTGGTTGCGCAGCAGGTATGCCGGATGATACGTCGGCATGAGCGGGATGCCGCGATATGTCTTCCACGTCCCGCGCAGTTTCGTGATGCCGAGGGTCTTGCCCAGCAACCCTTCCACCGCCGTCGCGCCGAGCGCCACGATGACCTTCGGCTGGATCAAATCAATCTGCTCGTGCAAAAAGGGAATGCACGTGGCCATTTCGTCGGCGGTCGGCTTGCGATTGCCGGCGCTCTGGCCGGGGGTGTCGGGCCGGCATTTCAAAATGTTGCCGATGTAAACATCCGCCCGCTGCAATCCGGTCGCCTGGATGATTTTGGTGAGCAACTGGCCGGCCTTGCCGACAAACGGTTCGCCCTGCTCATCTTCGTCCGCCCCCGGCGCTTCGCCCACGAACATCAGTTGCGCGTCGATGCTGCCCACGCCGAACACGACATTCCTGCGCGACGACGCGAGGTGCGGGCATTTGACGCACGCCAGCGCGCGTTCACGCAATGCGGCAAAGGCGGCGGCCTTTTCGATTGGTGATTGTGGATTGGTGATTGTGGATTGAGTTTCACCGGGCAGGGTGAGCAGGGTGGCCTGCTCGGCCACAGACTCGGAAATTGCGGATGGCGGACGACGGATGGCGGATTTTAAAGGCATAGCCTCCTCACGTCGGCTGCTTCGAATTTCCGGTAGCGGTGCGGCGGCCTTGTCCATTTGAAATTTTACGGCGGGTGGCTGCGCCAGGGCACGGAGGGTTTCAGGTGCCACAGCCACGTGACGCACGCCGCGCGATTTCAAGTCTTCCAAGTGTTGAATCGTTGCGTCGAGCAGTTGTCCGTAGGGGTCGGCCATGGGACTCATCGTAGCGTCTGGCCGGCGAAGCTCAAAAATTAGTTGTTCACAATCGGCACCGGGGTCGGCTGGATTGGAGTGTGGCTGTGTGCAAAGCACCAGCCGCAGCGCGTGGAAATGCTCTGGGGCATCAGCGCATTCCAGTCGGCTGCTTTTGCGAAGCTGCTGCGGCCGGTTCCGCCCGGCGGAACACAGCCGCGCTCCGAGGGCAGCGCCTCCCATTCTGCCTTCGGCATTGCGCCACTGCAGGTTTCACCGTAATTAAAACGTGCCCATGAACGGAAAATTCGTCCTGCAACTATCCTCGGGTTTGTTGTCAGCCCTGTTGCTCACCGGTTGCGCTTCCACCCCGACCGCAACGACCGCCCGGATTTGCCCGATCAAACTGGACGGGTTGTTTTACGAAACCGCCGCCGGACGGACCCCGCTTCCGGTCACTCCGTTCGCCCAGACGACCAATGGTTTGGGCCAGCAGGCGGTAACCAAGATGCCCGATGGCCGCGTGGTGACCATCGCCGTGAAACCGGACGGAAACGATTTTGCCCTCCGGTTTTCCGCCGCGCCGGACAACGACATTCTCAAGTGGGGACTGGCCGTGGCCACCGCGCCGGACGAATACTTCACCGGCCTGATGGAACGCGTCGTGGACGGGCCGCAACAGAATTCGTGGGCCACGAACCTCACCGCCGCGCTGAACCTCCGGGGGCAGGCGGTGGACATGATCATCAAACCAACGCTGTCGCTCTACGCGCCGTTTTACCTGTCGTCGCGCGGCTACGCGGTTTTTGTGAAGGGCACCTGGCCCGGGAGGTTTGATTTTTGCGCCAGCGTTTCCAACCGGGTGCAGATTGAGTTTGAAGGCCCGTCGTTCGAGGCGAAAATCTACACCGCCGACGAGCCTGCCGCGCTGGTGCGCGCGCACGCGCTCGAGGCGGGTCCGCCATTCCTGCCACCGCCATGGATGTACGGCACGTGGCGCTGGCGCGACGAGATCACGCAACGGACCAACTATTACGACGGCACGCCGGTGACCGGGCCGTTCAATTCCGAGTTCATGGAGGACGTCCTGCTGATGAAGGCCTACGGCATTCCGCTGGGCGTTTACTGGGTGGACCGCCCCTGGGGTCCGGGCGAAAACGGCTACGACGATTTTGAGATCGACACGAACCGGCTGCCGCATTTTGCCGAGTCGGCGCAATGGCTCAACCGCCAAAACGTCCGGATGTTTTTGTGGATCGGCCCGTTTTTCAACGGGCAAATGGCCACGAACGCACTCGCCCGGGGCTGGACCCTCGCCCGTGCCGGCCAGAAGCCATCGAATAACAATTACCCGCTGGCCGACTTTACCAATCCCGATGCGAAAAAATACTGGCAGGACGGCGTGGCCAGATTGCTGAAGCTCGGCGTGGCGGGTTTCAAGCTGGACCGCAGCGAGGAGGAAATTCCCGAGAGCGGAACCAACCGGGTTTTTGACGGCCGTTCCCTCCGCGAAAACCGCAATGCTTATCCGGTCATGTATTTGCAGGCGGCTTATGACGTCGCCCGGGAATATCGCAGCAACGATTTCGTCTGCATGCCGCGGGCGGGTTATACCGGCAGCGCGGCGCATGGCGTTTTCTGGGGCGGCGACATCAGCGGGACGGAATACGGCCTGCGGGCCGAAATTATCGCCGTGCAGCGCGCGGCGGTTATGGGTTATCCCAACTGGGGTTCGGACACCTGCGGTTACAACCAGCAATCCGCGGACACGGAGGTCTGCAGCCGCTGGCTCGCGTTCAGTTGTTTCACGCCCATCATGGAGGTCGGCCCGACGCAAAACCGCGCCTTCTGGGATTTTCACACGCCGCCGCGTTACGATCCGGAGTTGATTGCCATCTGGCGGCTTTACGCGCGCCTGCACACCCGGCTGGCTGATTACAGTTACACGCAGGCCAAAGTGGCTTACGAAACCGGCATGCCGATTGTCCGCCCGCTGTTCCTGGTCGAGCCGAAGGCGCCGGCCGCGTGGTCGAACTGGTGGACGTATCTCTACGGCCCGGACATCCTGGTCTCACCCGTCTGGCGGAAGGGCCAGCGGACACAGGAAGTGTATCTGCCGTCCGGCAGTCAATGGCGCGACGCATGGCATCCCGGCAAAACCTACCCGGGCGGCCAGACCATCCCCGTCGAAGCCACGCTGCATCAACTGCCGATCTTCGTCCGCGCCGGCGCGGACGTCGTTCTCGGCGATTTGAACCGGGAATGGGATGAGGCCGCGACGGCTGCCAGCACCGTGCCGGATTTGAAGCTGCTCGACGCCGGGGTGAAGGCGTGGTTTGACAAGGAACAACCGAGCCCGGCTTCCGGGCACGAGTAGTTCCACCTGGCCGCCCGCCCATCCTGTCATTTGACCGGAACCGGGGCCAGCGCGGTCAACGTGACCGGGCCCAGCAGGCCGCAATCCGCGAGCGGCCAGCCGGAGGCGTCAAACGGATGGTAATCGATGTTCACGAAATTGATGTCGTGAAAATTCTTCCAAGGCACTTGTCGCCGGTCCAGGTCCCGGATGCGGTTGGCCGCAACACCGGTAACTTCCACTTCCAGTACGTTGTTCGTCGGTTGCAAGTTGTCCACCACCACGCGGAACGGCGGCTGGATGAGCGTTCCGTAATCCCTGCCGTTCAGCCGGACGCGCGCGCTCTGGCAAACCTTGCCCAGATCGAGCTGGCAGCTTCCGTTGCCGATGGAAGGCGCGTCGAACGTGATGGAATAAACCGCCGTGCCCGCGAAACTCTGCGCGTTGGTGTCGCCGAACTCCGTCCAGGAAGCCAGCCGGGGCGTGGCGCAGTCGGCCGGCAGCACCGGTCCGCCGGCGATGAATTTCACGTTCCACGTTCCGGCGACCTGAACCGGCTCGCCGTTCGGACGCCAGCAGTTCCAGGCCGGCCCGCTGATTTTTTGATCTTTCCACACGCGCAAAATCACCGACTCACCCGGCTGCAACTGCAGAAAAACCCGGGGCAGGCCGTTGGTCTGGTCGAGGGCAGCCACCCCGGTGCGGCCGGTCATCGGGTCAAAAACGGCGGCGGACTCGCCAGTGCGGGCGAAGGCGACCGGGCCGGCAAAAGCCTTTCCACCGCGATTGACAATGAAATACCAGCAGCCGTCGTCAGTCTTGCGGCGGACAAAAAACAGGCCGTCGTCAGTCATGGCTTCACGCTCGACTCCGCCAAAGGCCAAAGCCATCCGGACGTTGCCCACAAAAATCTGCCCGCGGCCAACTTTTGTTTGTTCCAGCAGGCTGGCGGGAAAGGTCCACTTGATGTCGGCCATCGCCGCGTTGAATTCCGCCTGCCGTTTTTCCAGCCGGCCCCAGCCTGGAACCTCTTCCGGCAACTTCTCCTGAAAAATCACGGTGGCGCCGGACTTCGCGAGGGCGAGCAGTTTTTTCAGGGTCCCCAACGGCAGGTGCCCGCACGGCGGCACGACCACGGCGCGATAATTTCCGCCGGGCATCTGGATTTGTCCGTCTTTGACTTTGGCCGTCTGCAACTGCCGGTCGGAAACGTAATCGAAGGCATAGCCGCCGGCCCAGAGTACCCGTGCCGTTTTGCCGATGGGCTGGTTTTCAAACCAGATTTGTTGCGTCTCGACCTGCAATTGTGACAGCCCGCCCGCCGGATCGTTCCAGAAATCATAAATCGGCCAGTAGAGCAGCACGTCGTTGTCCGGTCTGCCGGACTGTAAAACGGACTGGCACCGCGTCACGTAGTCGTTGAGCGCGGGCGCGTCCCGCCAGATGGAATTGCGCGGATTCATCTGCGTGGCGGCGTAAAACAGCCAGCCCGGCCAGCCGGCCTCGTCCGGCGAATAACAGGTGCCGTGATAGAAGACATGGTTCACGCCGGCCAGAAACAGGTCGTCCACGACCGATTTCATTTCGCCCAGGGTCTCGGTGAAATGTTCCGCCAGCCACGTGCCGGTTTCCGCCGCGACCAGATTGCTGCCTTTCACGTGCGCGGCGGACGAGGCGAATTTCGAGACGAGCGGACTTCGGTTGGTGCGGAAAAATTCCGTCTCGGGGATGTCGGCCACGGCGTAGAGGTCGAGCAGGTTGCCGGGCGAACCGTGCGCTTCATAGCGGGTGATGAAACCGTGCTCATGCGACCACTGGACCCAGAGCGGTTCCGTCTCCTCCACCATGATGTCGGAAACGGTTTCGCGATAGTCGGACTTGACGCGCGCGGCGCGGTCGTCCTGGTTCGTGCCGAAGAGCGCGGGCAGCTCGGTTTGCAACTTGTATCCACGCCGCTTCTCAAATTCCGCGAACAAATCCGGCGCCCAGTCGGATTTGTATTCATAGGAATCCTGGTACTGCGCCCGTGGTTTCGGGCCGTCGTAACGGGTGAAAGCTTCGGTGAAGCGGCGGAGATAATCGCTCATCGCCGGCGGATAAAACGGGTTCAACATCCAGCCCTCACCGCCCGGCGCGGCGCGTTTGACCCTTTGGCCGGACGGTTTCCGGGAAAGGGCATAGACCCGCCAGATCTTGGGCGGCGTGGTGTTTGTTCCGATCCAATTTCCCGGGGGAGAAAAAAACACTTCGCCGGCGGTATTGATGAAGCCGGTCAGGTCAACGGCTTTGCCATCCGGCCCGAAGGCAACCAGCGCCTGCGTGGCTTGGTGATCAAATTTTCCCGGGAGCCTTTCGCCCACACCCAGGTCGTAAGTTTTCACGACGACGCTGGCATTGGCGTCGCGGTCGGAAACGTTCGGCCCGCCAAAACACCAGCCCGTGCCGGTCGTCATGTCCATCCCCAGACCCAGCCGGTGCGCCTCGGCGACCGTGTAACCCATCAGGTCCATCCATTCCGGGCTGAGGTAGCGGACGTAATGGGATTCCCACCCTTTGGCGCCGTAAATGGGAATGATGTGGACGCCGCCCAGGCCGGCGTCATGGTAGCGCTGCAATTCCCGGGTAAGGTTCGTCCGGTCCACCGCGCTGCCCGGCCACCACCAATAGGCCCACGGACGTGTTGGCGAGGTAATTGCCGGCCAGGCCGGCGCGTCACCGGCCGCCGGGGCTGACAATCCCGGCCCGCTCCCCAACGCCAGCAGGAGCGCGCAAGCGAAGCTGCATCGGCCGGGATGTTTCATGATTTGATTGGACATGGATTTCGGCCGCGGGGCAAGCGCGATGTCCGGTGTGACCGCAGCTTGCCCGTGGAACGGTTTGGTTGCCGGCGCCACCTCCGGCCACAACGATGTGGCCCGGGTCAAATCTTCCCGCCGGCCGGCGGCGGTTCCAATCGTTTGACTTCCATGCCCACGACACAAACGTCGTCTTCGAATTCAGCACTGACGGAGAACCGCTTGATTTCGTCAAGCAAGCCGGTGAACAGTTCATTGACCGGCAGTTGGGTGCGTGCGCGGACGGCCGCCAACAGGCGGTCGGTATTGAACAGCTCGTGGTTCGCCCCTTCGGCATCGATCAGTCCGTCCGTGAACAGTGCGATCACGTCGCCCTTCTCCATGGGGCACCGGTGGGTGGGAAACTCTGCTTCGGCAAAAAGCCCCAGGGCCGGCCCTTTCTTTTGTTCCGGGCTGTGTCCCAACCATTCGACCGTGCCCCGCTCCCGGTGCAGGAGGATCGGCTCGGGATGCGCCGCGCTGGCGAAGCGCACCTCCGCGCGGGCCACGTCGGCAATCAGGTAAAAAGCGGTGGCGTACATCGTGGAGTTGGTTTGCTTGAAAATCCCCGCCACCTCGCGGTTGATCTGGGCCAAGAGGTCGCCCGGCTCGGTCGTCGGCGTGCTCAGGTCCACCACCAGGGCGCGCATCATGGCCGTGACCAGGGCGGCGCGCACGTCATGCCCCATGACGTCGCAAATGAACAACCCCACCGTCGTGTCTGACAGCGGGATGACGTCGAAGAAATCCCCGCTGACCGCGCCGGCGGGGAAGAAGAAGCTGAAGAACTCCAGGTCGCTTTCCCCGCGCGGCCGGTTGCGCGGCACGCAGGGGAATTCGTGCGGCAGCATGGCCAGTTGCAGCTCGCGCGCCATCTTCAATTCCTCCTCGGCCTGCCGGTTCTTGTGCTCCAGTTGCCGCGTGTACTCGGCCAGTTTCTCCTCCGTCTCCTTGAGGGCGGTGATATCGTGGGAAACGCCGAAAGTGCCGATGATATTCCCGGCTTCGTCACGCCACGGCACTTTGGTTGACAGCACCCAATAGGTTTTCCCATCGGGGGTTTTCATGCATTCCAGCTTGTCAAGCAAAGCCTGGCCGGTTTGCAGAATTTTTTGTTCGTCCTCGAAAGCTGAGCGGGCGCGCTCTTCGGGGAAAACGTCGAAATCGGTCTTGCCCGCAAGGTAGGCGGCAAACTGTTCCTCGCTTTGAAGATAAGCCGGCCGGTCGTCCAACCGCACTGACGGGTTCGCCTCGTGATAACGCTCCCGAACCAGATGCAAATTTCTTTTGATTTTCGCCTGACTGACGCGCACGAAATGAGACTGAAGATCTTTGAAATAAATCGACTCGGGCAGGTATTCCATGAGGGTGCGGAACAAGCCCCGCTCGTAGGCCAGTTTGTCTTCCGCCAGTTTGCGTTCCGTAATGTCCCGGTTGATGCCCACCAGGCCGATGATCTTTCTGTCCTGATCGTGCAGCGGCAGCTTGCTGGTCAACAGCCAGTGCTCCCGGCCGTCGGTGTCCAGGAAATATTCCTCCCGGTTGATGACTGACTGGCCCTGGATCACCTTCTGGTCGTCAGCGTGAAGTCTTTCGGCATGTTCGCGCGGAAAGAGGTCGAAATCGGTTTTCCCAATGGCTTCAGCCTCGCTTTTTAAGTGAAGATTCTTCAGGTCAGCGAGGTTGGCCAGCGTCTTCCGGCCGGCGGTATCCTTGGCGTAGATGGCGTCCGGCAGGTTGTCGATCAGGGTGCGCAGGAGGCGGCGTTCCCGGTCCAGTGTCTCCTCGGCTTCCTTTCGTTTGGTGATGTCCCGGCCGATGCCCACCAGGCCGATGATCTTGCCGTCCTTGTCACGCAGCGGCAGTTTGCTCGTCAAAAGCCAGAGTTTCCGGCCGGCGGCGTCGAAGAAATGCTCCTCCCGGTTGATGACCGGCTGGCCCTGGAACACTTTCTGGTCATCGTCGTGAAACTTTTGCGCCACGTCTGGCGGGAAGAAATCGAAATCGGTCTTGCCGACGGCCTCAGCCTCGGACTTGCAGCGGAGGTTACGCAGGTCGGCCGGATTGGCCATGGTTTTCCGGCCGGCGAGGTCCTTGGCGTAGATGGCGTCGGGCAGGTTGTCAATCAGCGTGCGCAACAGGAGGCGTTCCTTCAACAGCTCGGCCGAGCGTTCGGCCAGCGCCTGCTCCATCCGCCGGTGCTCGGTGATGTCCCGGGAAATGCCGAAGGTGCCGAAGATCCGCCCGGCCCGGTCGCGCAGCGGCATTTTGGTCGAAGATGCCCAGGTCACCCGGCCGTCCGGCCAGGTTTCCTTTTCCTCGATGCCCACCAGCGGTTGGCCGGTTTCGATCACGCGCTGTTCGTCGGCCAGCGCCTGCCTGGCGTGTTCGGCGGTGAAAAAGTCCGCGTCCGATTTGCCCATCGCCAGATGGGTGTCCGCCAAACCGAACCGCTTCGCGTGGGACCGGTTGATCATCATAAACCGGCTGGCCTTGTCCTTGAAATAGATCGAGTCCGGGATGTTCTCCATGAGCAGCTCCAGCAGATGGCCGGCCCGACTGTGTTCCTCCCGGATCAGGTGGCGTTCACTGGCATTGCGGATGGCCCGGGCCAGCATGGCGCCGGTCAACTCTGGCACGAGCAGATAATCCTGCGCCCCCAGCGGCATCAGGCCGGCCGCCAGTCTCTCCTGGATCGGGGTGGCCAATACAATGATCGGTAGATGCGACGCTGCTTCGTGAAGCCTGACGAACGCTTCCGTGCCTTGAGCGTCCGGCAGAGACAACGTCATGAGTACCAGGCCCGCGAATGTGGTCTTCAGTTGGTCCAGTCCGCTCGCCAGCCGGTCGGCGCAAACCACCTCAAACTGTTGCTCGCGCAGCAGCCGCAGACATTCCGGCTGGTCGCCGATAAACAAAACTCGAAAGGATGAGTTTGACATATTGTTTCCTGTCCTATGTTTGCCAGTCTAACCCGCACCCCCTGTATGAGCAACGTCAGGCGCAAACACTGAAATCGCAACCGGACCGGACTGCCGAGACGCGGAATCAGTTCCCCTCTTGATAGGGTTCTTTCCGCTCGTACAGACTGAGTGATGTTCGGGCTCGATCCATTTCATTGTTGGGCAACCCGGATTCCATGCACTTCTTCTGCCACTTTACAGCCTCTTTAAAGTTGCCAGTCGCGGCATAAGCCGCCGCCAGAGTCCCAAGCCCATGCGGCTCTTTCCACGCATACAACTCACACGCCTTTTGGGCGTACTCCAGCGCTTTGGGGCCGTTGCGAAGTTTCGGATCCGGACAAACTGCCAGCAGCCAGGCGAGGTTATTGAAGGCCAGGGCGTTGGTTGGCCCGATTTGAATGGCTTTGGCGCAATCGTCAATTCCTTTGCGATAGTCACCTTTGTGGGAATATATCTCTCCCCTGACTGCATAGGCCGTAGCATTTGATGGATTGAGGCTGATAACTTCATTGTAATCTGCGATGGCTTTGTCGTTGTCTCCCGCAAGGTGATAGGCCCAACCCCGCCACCTGTAAGCCTCAGCAAAGGTTGGATCGATTTCAATTGCCTTGCTGTAATCTGCCATCGCCCGGGGATCATCCGCCTTGGCGGCATATGTTAATCCCCTGCTCAAATAGATTGGGGCATACTTTGGATGCCGGCGAATCATGTCGTCGCAATCTTCAATTGCCTTATCGAAGTCGCCATTGTGAAAATAAGCGTCCACTCGACCTGCGTAGGCATCAAAGTTTCTCGTGTCGAGTTGAATCGCTTCACCAAAATCAGCAATTGCGTTGGTGTAGTCTCCTCTCAATGAATATGCCCGCCCCCTAAGTTGATATGCGGAATATTCTTTGGGATTAAGCTGAATGGCTTTGCTGTAATCAATAATTGCCTTGTCCAGTTCACCGTTGTGAACGTAAGCCTCACCTCTCACGCAGTATTCCAAAACAAGTTTTTGATCAGTTGTGGGCCTTAACCTGATTACTTCATCACAGTTGGCAATCGCTTTCTCATAATCACCCTTTGAACTGTATGCATCACCCCTATAAACATGAGCGGTGATGTTTGTCGGATCAAGTTGAAGGACTTTGTCGCAGTCTGCGATGGCCTTGTCATATTCGTGCTTTTCGTTATAGGCATTAGCCCTGAATAGAAAATATTGTTCGTTTGTTCCAAGCCGGATGGCTTCGTTAAAATCAGCGATAGCCCTGTCGTAGTCCAACTTTCCAGTGTAGGCTATGCCTCTGGCACAATAGAGCTTGGCATTGTTGGTGTTGACTTGTATGGCCTGATTAAAATAGTCAATTGCCTTGTCGTAATCTTGCTGTTTTACCGCATTGGCACCCTTTCTTAACAAAATGGTTTCGTCATTTGCCAGACACATCCGGGCTGCTCCCAAAAACAAAACAACCAACCAAATGCCAACAGAAGGTCTTTTTACGATTAGTTCAAGGCGCATGATTGCGCCCGGATTCTGAGCCCGTTGTTTGCTTTTTCAAGCCTACAAAATGTTGGCCGCCAGCTCGGCGAGTTCGGAGCGTTCGCCCTTCTGCAACTCGATGTGCGCGGAGATGGCCTGGTCGCGAAACCGGCTGACGACGTAATTGAAACCGTTGGACGAGGAGTCCACGTAGGGATTGTCAATCTGGTATGGGTCGCCGGTGAAGATGATCTTGGTGCCGCTGCCGACGCGGGTAATGATGGTCTTGGCCTCGAGCGGCGTCAGGTTTTGCGCCTCGTCAATGATCATGAACTGGTTGGCGATGCTGCGCCCGCGGATGTAGCTCAGCGCCTCCACCACGATGCTGCCGGAACGCATCAGGTCGCCGCTGCGGCGATGGTCATGGCCCATGTTCAGGTCGCTCAACATCTCCAGGGCGTCGTGAATCGGCTGCATCCACGGCGCGAGCTTTTCCTCCAGCGACCCGGGCAGGAAACCAAGCTCCTTGCCCATGGAAATGGTCGGGCGCGCGACGACCAGCCGGCGGAATTCGCGGTCGAGCACGGTGCGTTTCAGGCCGGCGGCCATGGCCAGCAGCGTTTTGCCGGTGCCGGCCTTGCCCATGAGTGTGACCAGCTTGACCCGGTCGTCGAGCAGGGCGTCGAAGGCAAAATGCTGCTCGCGGTTGCGCGGCTTGATGCCCCAGATGCCTTCGCGGCAGTCGATGATGGGAATCAGCTTCGTGCCGGTGGCGTCCACCTTGGTCAGCGCGGTGCGCTTGGGGTTCGTCTCGTCGGTGAGCGTGGTGTATTCGTTCGGGAAATATTGTTTTCCGTTTTCCAGGTCCAGTTCGCCGTTGGCGCGGAAGGACGCCATCCGGTCGGTGCTGACGGACATCTCCGCCATGCCGGTGTACAAGTCGGTGATGAACACGCGGTCGGTCTCGTAATCCTCGGCCTGCAATCCCAGCGCGTCGGCTTTGATGCGGAGGTTGATGTCCTTGCTGACGAGCACCGTGGCATTTTTGGGTTGCGCCTTTTGGATGCTGGCGGCGAGCGAAAGGATCCGGTTGTCCACGGTGTTCCCGTTAAACCCGCCATCGCCGTTGCCCGAGTGGCCATTTTTGTAAAAGGCGATTTTCAATTTGCCGCCGTTGGGCAGCTGCACCCCTTCACTCAGGCTGCCTTCGCCGCGGAAGCCGTCGAGCATCCGTGAGACCGTGCGCGCGTTCTGGCCCAATTCGGTGGACTCGCGCTTGAAGCGGTCGATTTCCTCGATGACTTCGATGGGGATCAGAACATGGTTGTCCGCGAAGCTCAGCAGGGAATTGGGATCGTGAAGGAGGACATTCGTGTCGATGATGTAATTTTTCACGCGCTAAAATCAGTGTGTTTGGCGGTCTTCATCCGGCCGTGCCATTCGTGGATTTGACGGTGCCGCTGGGGGAGATGGTGGTGGCCCGAATAAAGGAAATTTTCAAGCATGCCGAACAGATCAAAATCCACAAAGCGCGGCCGGTCATCCAGCAGATACGCCTGGTGCGTTAATATGATTTCGAACGGGATCAATCGTTCTTCCAGCTGTTTAAGCAGGGTTTTCTGCTCCTTGCGCCACTGGTCGAGGCAACCGCGGCCAAACTTGCGCTCCTTGAACCGCAGATATTGCAGCTGGTCGGCGGAAGGGACGGTTTCCTTCCAATAGATGTCATTCAGCCGGAAGGTCATGCCCTCGATTTCGTTTTCAATGAACCGCCAGAGGACGGACTGGACGCCACGCCACTGGGAGGGAAACAAGCCCAGTTCGAGTTCCTCGTCCAGGTATTTGGCAATGACCTGTGAATCATCGTTGATTTCAAAAACCACATTCCTGCCATCCTTGATGATGGGCACGCCATAGTAACGCTGCCTGGTGAGTTTCCAAACCAGCGTACGGTCCTGGCTGGGGATGTTGGTGATTTTGAAGCGGACTTTGGCAAACTCCAAGATGCGCCGTTGAACGATGCAAAACGGGCTCCACGGAAACTGAATCAACTCAATCATGTAAAAAATACATCGCGTAAGCGACAACCGAACTTTAGAACGTGAACCGCGCGGTGACAAGCCGAAATAAGGTTACAATTCCGTTTCTGAAATTTCCCCGCCAACGCGCTTTACACTTTCGCCTTCCGGGACTAAAGTCGCCACATGGCTTCTGATTACGATGCAACGGAGTTTGTGGACACGGATTTCCAGGCGCACAAATCGCCCTACGGCACGCCCCCGGCCCCCGGCGACCCGCTCCGCGCGCCCACCCGCGACGAGGTGGACCGCAAGGTCGTCGAGGCGCAGCAAAAACTCGCCGAACTGAAGCGCGCGCAGGAGGATTTGGAGCGCGAACGCGCCTCGCTGGAGGAATTGCGCCGCCGCCAGACCGAATTCCAGACCGGCCGGCAGGAAATGATTCACAGCCTGACGCGCGGGCTGGGCCTGTTGGAGGAAGCCGAGTTCAACACCCGCCGCGACGCCGAACAAATGGTCAAGACCATCGGTGATTTCCGCGACGCGCTAAGCAAGGTCCAGGCTATCCACGACGAAACCTGGACCAAGGAAAATTTCAGCATCGAACTCACACGTGCCCTGACCACCATCGAAAATGCGCGCATGGAATGGAACACCGCGCGGCTGAAAGTGCCGGTTCTTTCCGGCCCGGCGCCGGAAAAACCGCCAACCCAAACTGCGCCAGCGCCAACTGCGTCGTCATTGGCCGACGCCAGTTTCGGCCAACTCTGCAAATTCGGCCTGGCGATGACGTGGCCGCTGATATTGGTAATTATTCTGAGTGCCGTCGGCGTGGCGGTGGCGATCTGGGTGACGACGCCGGCGCCGATGCACCACTGAAATCCGTCGTATGGCGTCCGCGAAGAAAAAGGCAAAAAAAAATGATCCGATTTCCGAGCGCGCCTGTGCCTTGAACGACCAGATTGCCTCGCTGGAAGCCGAAATCAAGCGGCTCGACAACCAGTTGCAGCATACGCCTGTGCCCCGGCTCCGTTCCACCGCCGTGCCGCATGGCGCGACCGTTGCCCGTGCGCCCGAACCGCCGGTTCCCGCTCATCTCGCGCATGAGCCGGTTTTTGAAGAAGTAAAACCTTTGCAACCCACCGACGAAACCACCACGCCCGACCAGTTCAACGAATTCGGCGTTCGCAAGTATGATTTGCCCGGATTTTTTGGCCGGCTTCGCCAGTGTTTCCGCCGCCCGACCACCTCGAATCCCCGGCTGGTCACCTATCTCGCCGCCGGCGGTGTCCAGGGATTGCGGCCGTTGCGTTACGAAAAACGCGTCGCCCGCAATCGCTTCATCTTGTTGGTGGTTGTGCTTTTTTTGATTCTGCTTGGCGTCATTTCCATCTTTGTCCACAACCGTTGAGCGGGTGTGAACAATTTTTGGCTTTTA
>JBKQOA010000009.1:0-23115 GCA_052145735.1 Limisphaerales bacterium | reverse complement strand
AAACCAACACCCAAAGAGAATATCATCCAAGTTGACGGTGACGGGCAATGGCACAAAAGCGTTAATCTGATGGACAACATTTGCCTTTGCCACCGTCCTATCACGGGCGGGGCGGAATATGCGGTGGTGGAGCATTTCCTGACACGCGGCACGAACGAAATCTGGAACCGGGGCTGGAATGCGGTAGAAGTGTTGAAGGCGTTTGCACAAGAGCAACGGCAAGCGTTGCAGATTTGGACGGAAGACATGACCGTGCAGGTGAAGGAATTTCTGGTGGAGAAATATCCCGGCCAGGATATGAGCCGCGTGGCCGATGCCGTCATGCGACGATTCACTCGCGCGGTCTCCCAACAGCACATCCAAGCGCACGAACAGAATCACAGTCGCGGAATGCGGATTTGAGCGGAAAATTTTGACGGAATCAAAAGGAAACACGCAACAGTTGAGTTAAAGCCAATTTTGTCCATTGTATCCCGTATTGTATCCCGGAACCAATTTTCAAAGTCAAAAGCAGCCAATGGTAGTAAAAGCTGAAACAAATAAAACCACTGTGAACATTGAGCGAATCAGTGATTGCCCACCAGAGCCAAAGATAGCCAAAACCGCGATTTTGGATTTTCAGTCCTCTGCTCTACCAACTGAGCTACCCAGCCAGCGCGGCCGGACATTAAACCCTGCGTTTGAACTGTTGGCAAGGTTAAACAAAATCAAGTCAGGCTTCCCATTCTGCGCAGGCTCAAAACCGGTTCGCCCACCTTCCGGGACTCGCCCAGGTCCACTTCAAATTCGGCCACCCAGTCGTTGTGCTCTTCCGGGTCCACCAGCATTTGTTGCACCCGCCAGGTCTTTTTATCTTCCGACGGCATGACGTAGGTGTGACGGATGTTTCGCGCGTTCGGTTCCAGGCAGATGCGCTCGTGGTCGGCGTGGTAGGCCTCCAGTACTTGCTTCAACCGTTCCGCCGTCCAAGGCTGGCCATCGGCATCGGTTGGGCCGCACTGGTGCGCGTCCTGGCTGACCGGCAGGTCAGCCCTACCCTCAATAACGGACAGCCCGCTCAGTGCGGATTCGAAATCGCCGATGACCAGTCCGCGCAGGAAGCTGAAGATGCGGTTGCGGATCGCGGCGGTGAACGCCTTGGTGTCGCGGGTGAGGTCCTGGTCGGCTTCCCCGGCGCCGGGCGGGCGGACTTCCTTCTCTTCGGCGCGCTGATAATTCGGGTCGCGCATCTTCTCCCATTCGTCGAGCAGGCTGGAATCGATCTGGCGGATCATCGTGCCCAGGTAAAGTTCCATCTCCCGCACGGCGTCGTTCTTCGCGGCGTCCGGAACGGTCTGGGTCAGCACCTTGTGGACGCGCGACAGGTAGCGCAACAGGACGCCCTCGGCCCGCTGCAATTCGTAGTCGCGGATGTAATCGGAAAACGACCGGAAGGACTCGAACATTTCCCGGGCAACGGATTTCGGGCGGATGTTTTCCTGGCCCACCCACGGATGCTTGTCCGCAAAGGCGTTGAAGGTGGAATAGACGAATTCGCCGTTGGGCTTGGGGTATTCGAGTTTTTCCAATTCTTCCATGCGCTGGTCGTATTCGATTCCCTCCATTTTCATTTCCGCCATCTTCCGGTCCTTCACCTGGTCGAGCTGCTTGCGCAGGACGATGTCCGGGTCTTCCAGGATGGACTCCACCAGCGTCAGCAGGACCAGCGCGTAATCCGGCTGCTGCGGATCCACGAGCGGGATGGTGTCGAGCAGATACAGGGACAATGCCTGGTCCATGGAAAAATCGTCCTGCAACTCGATGTTCACGCGAATCTTTTGCCCCGTAGGAGCCGACGTAAGGAGGCTTTGGCCTTCTGGCTGAGGGTTTGATTTCATAGCCTCGTTACCTCGGCTCCTACTGGAATCAAGGATTTCGACAATCTTCCGGTCCAGCAACGAGCGGAACAACTGCCACGCGCGCTTGATGTGGGCCTGTTTCTGCCGGGGCGATTCGTGACAGCGTGCAATCAACTGCTGCATCGCGGTGCAGCCGTCGCCTTTCCGGCTCAGCACGTTCAACAGCATTCCGTGCGAGACCTGGAACCGGGAGGTCAATCGCTCCGGTTGCGCCGCCACCAGCCGGCTGAACGTGTTCTTGTCCCAGTTGACGAAATTTTTCTCCGGCGGCTGGCGTTTCACGGTCTTCTTGCCATCCCGGGCCGACTTTTCCGCCAGCTTGAGGTTTTCGATGACGTGTTCCGGCGCCTGCGCCACCACCCAGCCGCGGTCGTCAAAGCCCTTGCGCCCCGCCCGGCCGCCGATCTGGTGAAAATCGCGCGCGGTCAGGATGGCGGTCTTCTGGCCGTCGAACTTGCACAACCGCGTGAACAGCACGGTGCGGATGGGCACGTTGATGCCCACGCCCAGCGTGTCGGTGCCGCAGATGATTTTGAGCAGGCCTTTCTGGGCGAGCTGCTCCACCAGCACACGATACTTCGGCAACAGCCCGGCGTGATGCAGCCCGATGCCGTGCTTCAGCCATTTCCGGATGTCCGGACCGTACGGACTGGTAAATTTGAAACCTTCGAGCGTGCTGGCGATGAGGTTCTTCTCGTCGCGGGTGCAGACGTTGATGCTGGTGAAATCCTGCGCGCTCTGCGCCGCCTCGAGTTGGGTGAAGTGGACGACATAAACCGGCGCCTTGCCGTCCGCCACGAGACTTTCGAGCGTCTTGGCCAGCGGCAATTCCGAGTACGCGTGCTCCAGCGGCACGGGGCGGTCCGTGGACGCGACCGTGACCGTCGGCCGGCCGTTGAGCCGGGTGAGTTCCTCCTCGAAGAACGCGGTGTCGCCGAGCGTGGCGGACATCAACAGGAACCGCGCCTGGGGCAGCGTCAGCAACGGCACCTGCCACGCCACCCCGCGCTCGCGGTCGGCGTAGTAATGAAATTCGTCCATGACGACCTCCCGGACGTTGGCCGCCGCGCCTTCGCGCAGCGCGATGTTGGCAAGGATTTCGGCGGTGCAACACAAGATGGGCGCGTCGCGATTTACCGAGGCGTCGCCGGTGCTGAGCCCGACGTTGTCCGGACCGAACTCGCGGCAGAGGGCCATGAATTTTTCGTTCACGAGCGCCTTGATCGGGCAGGTGTAGATGGAGCGGCGGCTGCGGGCGAGGGCCTGGAAATGCAACGCGGCGGCCACCAACGATTTGCCCGACCCGGTAGGCGTGTTCAGGATGACGTTTTTCTCCTCGAACAATTCCAGGATGGCCGACTCCTGCGCGGGATACAGCTCGAGGCGCCGGCCCTCGACATATTCGAGAAAGCGTCCCAGCAACACGTCGTTGCCGGGCTGCTCATCCCGCGGAATCAGTTCGTAAAGGGTCGCCGCCACAGAGCCGGAACTTTACTCCCTGGCCGCGCGCCTGAGAAGCAAGATGCAAAACTTTGTGCTGACAATCCGGTTCCCACCTCCGCACATTAAACCTCGCGTTTCAGCCATTGGCAGGTTAAAAAAACGCTGAAAGCATTGTGGCCCGCAGGGCGTCGGACGACCGACCATGGAAACTCAATCATCATTGCCGCCAACGCCGGCCGCAGCCCCCGCCAGGAAAAACTGGATTTGGCTGCCGGTCCTTGTCCTGTTGCTGGTCTTTCTCACCCTGTGCGTCACGAGCGCCCGGCGGAAATCCGCCACCTACGATGAAACCCATTATCTTGGCGCAGGCAATTATCTCCTGAAAACCCATCGCTGGGACCTGCCCGACAGCCTCCTGCATCCGGTATTCTGGACCGTCTGGCATGACCTGCCGTTGTTGGCGGTATCCGGTCCGCAGGACGTCTGGACCGAGCCGGATGGGATCGTCCGCGGCCAGAAAATCATGGCCTTGCGACCGGACGACGCATTGTTGAATGCCTGCCGGTTCACGTTGCTGCCGTTTGCCGTCGCGCTTGGCCTCGTCGTCTTCCGCTGGTCGCAGAAACTTTATGGGGACGCGGGCGGGATTGTATCGCTGGCTCTTTTTTGTTTCTGTCCAAACCTGCTGGCCCATGCGCCGCTGATCACGCCGGACATGACGTTGAGCTGCTTCGCCGTGCTGACCGCCTGGCGGTTGTGGAGCCTGGCCAAGAATCCCCGCCTTCGCAATCTATTGTACGCGGGCGCGGCCCTGGGACTGATGCTGTTGAGCAAATACACGGCGCTGCTCCTGGTCCCATTCCTCTTCGTCACCGATTTCACTTATCGCGCGGCGGCCGGCCAGCTAAACTGGCGGTCCCCGCAAAGCTTGGGGCGGGGATTATGCCACTGGCCGGCGCTCCTCGGCCTGGGTTTTCTGCTGGTCTGGGCCGCATACGGATTCCGGATCGGCGGATTCGCGCTGCCGTCGGGGGCGTGGCTCACCTTGCCGGCCGCCCCGTACTTTCGAGGAGCGGTCTTTCAATACCTGCAATCCAAGTCGGCGCATTCGTTCTTCCTCATGGGCATGCATTCCAGTACGGGCTGGTGGTATTACTTTCTGGTCGTTTGCCTCATCAAAATTCCCGTCGCCGTCCTCATCCTGCTCGCGGGGCTCGTGGTGGCCCGGCGAAGGTTGGGAACGGCATGGCGTCCGGACGAGTTGTATCTGGTCATGCCGTTTGTCCTGATGTTCGGTTATCTTTCCTTTTGCAACACCATTCAAAATGGATTCCGCTATCTGCTGCCGGTTTATCCCCTGCTATTGATCTGGCTCGGCAATTACGGGACAGTCCTGCGACGGAGTGTTGGGATGCGAATCGCCGTCGGGTTTCTGGGCGCCTGGCTCATGGCCGGCACGCTGCTGGTCTGGCCCAATTACATCGCCTATTTCAACGAGTTCATTGGCGGACCCCGGAACGGATACCATTGGCTGGGCGACTCAAATGTGGATTGGGGACAGGATCTGAAGGAGTTGAAGCGCTTCATGGTCGAGCACAGCATTGACCGCATCCAATTGAGTTACTTCGGAACAGCCGATCCCGCCCACTACGGCATCCAGTACGAATATCTTCCCTCGGCCAACAGCGGTTTGCGGCCTTCCCCGCCCCTGCCCGAGGGCGAAGCGTCGTCCCGTTTCGTCGCCATCAGCGCCTACCAGTACCAGGGCACCGATTTTCGTGACAAGGACTTTTACCGGTTCTTCTATCAGTACGTTCCCAACGACCTGATTGGCGATTCGATTTTGTTTTTCGATCTCAAGGCATTGACTCCCCGCACTGGGGCGCCGCTTCCGCTCCGGCTCCGTCAGCTCGTGGGACTTGCCACCAATGCCGCCCCAGTCGATTCGTGTCCCTGAAAAGCGGCGGGACACGGTTGGTAATGGCCTGATTCGGTTATTGTAGTGTCGGCGCTGTGCGCCGATTTCGAGCCACAGGCTCGACGCTACAGCAAATCAGGACACTACCACACGGTTTTCCCGATTGACTCGCCGCGGAAGCGGAATAGCCTTGCCCAAAATGGGCCGGGGCAGGCGGCCAGGTCCCCGCCGGAACCGCGGCAAACTTGAGACGATTTTGAACCAGCTTATTCCCGGGCATCGCAGAAGTTTTGAGTACGCAACATGGGGGGTCGTGCTGCTGGTGCTGGCCCATCTATGCTGGCTGCAATTGCGGCCGAAATCGGAGTGCCGCCAGCTTTATGCCGTGGCCACAAAATCGCCGGCCTTCCAAGCCATCATCCTGCCCTATGAACGACTGGACCGGATTGCCGACCAGACGCGTGACGGGAACCTGCTGCTGAAACTGGCCGGATACGCAAAGACCAATCCGGTCGTCGCATATACGCTCGGGGAGTTTTATTACCGGCTCAGTTACACCCTGTATCCCAGGCGGGTGTACGTTGCCCCGGCCGACAACGTCATTAACAACGGCGGCGACATCCAGCAGACCGAATTCAATCCCAGCCGGCAATGGTTGCAGGAACATGACGTCCATTTCGCGTTGATCTTCGGCAGCGGCCACGCCGAGGGGGAGATGCACCTGGACATCCTGCCGCTGGATGACGGTCGGGCCGGGATACAAACCAACCGGACAGGAGGGAACTGATGGCGCTCCCGGCCTGTTGCCTGTATCTCCTGCTGCTAATGCTGGTGGGTTACGCCATGATTTCGGCCATCCAGCCCTCAACCCAGATGACCCTCTTTCAATTGACATGGCTTGGCGCGGCACTCGGCGCCGGCACCACGGGTTTGCTCCTGTTTTGGGCGTCATTGATCGGGTTCGCTCCTTCGCGTCCGCTGCTGGCGGTCATTGGCGGTCTGACTCTGGCCGGCCTGCTGGTCATGAAAAAAAAGAACCGGCTGGCGCGGCCAGGGCTCTGGCCGGACGACTGGGAGAAAGGTGACAGGTGGATCGTTGTACCGTTGTTTGTGACGGTGGCCGGGCTGGCGATCATTGCGGGGAGCGCCCTCTCGGTGCCGCCGGTGGATTGGGATTCGTTCGCCATCTGGGGATTCAAGGCGAAGGTGCTGACTCATGAAGCCCTGCGTCCGACCCCGGTTTATTTCCATGATCTGACCCTGAGCTACAGCCATTTGGATTATCCGCTGATGGTTCCGTTCCTGACAGCGGGTGCCTATGCAGCGATGGGAACGGTGGATGACCAGACCGGGAAACTGGTGTCGGTGTTTCTGGATGTTTTGCTCGTCCCGCTGGTGTATGTGGGGCTGCGATGGAAACTGCGGCGACTGCCGGCCGCGTGCCTGGCGGCGATACCGGCCCTGCTGCCGGCGATGTTCCGATATGCGGGCGCCGGATGTGCGGACCTGCCGCTGACAATGTTTTATGCCGGCAGCATTCTTTACGTGGCCCGATGGATTGACCGGCAACAACGGGAGGACCTCATCCTGGCCATCCTGTTCAGCGTCTTCGCCGCGTTCACGAAAAATGAAGGGCTGATCCTGGCGCTGATCAATGGCGCGGTGCTCCTGGGATTCGGGCTGTGGTACGGCCCGCAGCGCGCCTGGCTGGGAGCGTTGGCATTTTTCGCGGGTCTGCTGGCGGTGGATTCGGCATGGTTGATGTGGAGCCGGGGCCTGCCGCGCACCCATGAAGATTACGGGTCAAAATTATTGTCAACCGCGGTGGTGACCCATTTGCCACGATTGAAGCAGATTCTTCCGGCGATGCTGGTGCAAGCAACGGAACTCCGGACTTGGAGCCTGTTGTGGATCATGACCGGGGCGATGGCGTTTTTGGGATGGCGGGCGTTTGCGCGGCCCTATGTGCTGGCCCTGTGGGTTTTACTGGGCTTGCACCTGCTGAGTTATGCGCTGGCATACAGTGTGACACCATGGGATCTCACCGAATTGATGTCCATCACCCTCGACCGGTTGCTGTTGCATGCCGTTCCGACGGTTATCTTTCTGGCGGGATGGCATTGGGCTGAGATGGAAGCCGGTTATCGTCACGCTCAAAACAGCGGGAGCAATGGTGCGCCAGTCGGGCCGGCGGCAGTCGTGCATTGAGCCTGGTGTTAACCTGTTGGTTTATGCCGTGCCGTCCCCGCTTGCCCCTCATTCGGTCGCCTGATACAGTCGCTCCAATGAATCAGCCCATCCACCCGTTCTCCCCAATTGGTGCCGCCTTGAAAAAGCTGTGGCGGTTCCAGGTCGCCGGGTTTCTGCTGCTCCTGCTCTTCGCCCTGTGCGGTTCGCTGACCGCCGCCGCCCAGCCGACAAATACCCTGCAGGACCAAATCGCCGATGTGCAATTTGAGATGGACAAGGCCATTGCGCAGGTCCAAAAAATCGTCAACCAGCCCGTAACCGCCTATGCCCGCCAACCCGGGATGAAGGTGCCGACGACCGAAGGCGGCTGGTTTCATCCGGGCGCCGACAAACCGGACTTCAACAATGTGGATGTCCGTACCACCCAGGAATTTCCCTATGCCAAGTGCGAATACATCACCTCAGACCTGAACCCGGGCGTGATGTTTCGCGGCCGGGACCTGGAATTCAATCACAACACCAAATATTTTATAACCGATCGCTCGGTCCCCAAAAAGAAACTGGCCGAGGCAGAGATGCTCGAAATCAACCGCCTCTATCGCATTATCGGGCACTGTGAACAGCAGTTGGCCCAGTTGCAGCCGCCGCCGACCCCGAAACCGCCCGAGGAAACTGCCGGGGAAGTGATGTTAGATCGCTACCCGATGCTCGGCTCCACTTCCGGCCGGGTTACGCTCGCGTCTCTGTTGTTGGTTGGCGTTGCTTTTTTGATCGGGAGACGAATCTTACAAAAATGAACCCGAACGGCCGGACAACCTGATTTGATTTTTCATCGCGTCGGCGGCTCATCCGTGTTATTCCGTGTCCATCCGTGGTCAAGATTCCCGACAACAATGCACGCGAATTTCTGAACACCGCCGGCTGGAGTAACGCTGCCTGCGCCCCCCTTACCGGCGACGCTTCCATGCGGAAATATTTCCGCCTGAGCCGGAACAAACAAACCGCCGTGCTGATGGACGCCTCCCGCGTCCTGGATTCGGTCGCGCCATTCGTTGAAATCAACCAACATCTTCAACAGCTTGGGTTCAGCGTGCCCGCCATTCTCGCCCGGGATGATAAAATGGGCCTCCTTCTGCTGGAGGATTTCGGCGATGACACATTCTCGCGGCTGTTGGACAAACACGGCGATGCGGAAAAGCTTTATGCCTTGGCCACGGATGTCTTGATTGCTTTGCACCGGCATCCACAGGCCGTTCCCGAGGGCCTGCGGACGTATCATCCGGAAAAAATGCTGGCCGACCTCGAACTGTTCCTGGAATGGTGCACACCTGAAATTTCAGAAGCCAGCCGGGCGGAATTCCGGACCGTCTGGCGTGAAGTCCTGCCCGTAGCCCATCAGGTCCCCGCGTCCCTCCTGCTGCGGGATTATCATGTCGCCAACCTGATGTTGCTGCCCGACCGCGAAGGCGTCCGGCAGGCCGGGCTGCTGGATTTTCAGGATGCTTATCAAGGCCCGATCACGTACGACCTGGTGTCGCTGCTCGAAGATGCCCGACGCGATGTTCCGGACAATCTGCAGGAAAAGATGGTGGCCCGTTATCTGGACCGGTCCCCTGCCCTCGACCGGAAGGCTTTTGAAACCTCAATGGCCATCCTGGCGGCGTTGCGGCATACGCGCGTGCTGGCTATTTTCGAACGCTTGAGCCGGCACGAGAAAAAACACGATTACAAACAAGTGCACTCGCCGCGCGTGCAACGCCTGTTGCAAAGAGCGTTGGCTCATCCCATGCTGGCCGGTGTGAAATATTGGATGGAGCGCCATGCAGGGTAAGATCAGAAAAGCCATGGTCCTCGCCGCCGGTTACGGCACGCGTCTGAAGCCGTTGACCGACCGGATGCCCAAACCGCTCGTCCCGGTCGCCGGCAAGCCGATGATTGAATACGCCCTCGACAAATTGCGGGCGTATGGCATCGAAGAGGTCATCATCAATATCTCGCACCTCAAAGACCAGCTCACCGCCTATGTCTCCAACGTTCGCGGCCTGACCATTAAAATCTCTGAGGAAACCGAACCGCTGGAAACCGGCGGCGGACTGAAAAAAGCGCTGCCGCTTCTGGGCAATGAACCGTTTTTCACCATCAACAGTGACATCATCTGGCGGGACGAGCAGGAAAGCGCCTTGGACCGGCTGACCCGGCATTGGGACGATGCGAAGATGGACGTTCTGCTTTTCGCGCAATCCAAGGCCAAGGCTGTCGGGCATGACAAAGGCGAAGACCATTTGTTCATCAAACCCGCCAACACCATTGAATGGGCCGACGCGGAAGCTCCCTACATCATCGCCGGCATCGGCATTCTGCATCCACGCATTCTGGTCAATGCGCCTAATGGAAAATTCACCGTCAAAATCCTATGGCACCAGGCGCTGGCGCAAAACCGTCTCTTCTGCCTGCCGCACCACGGCCAATGGTTCCAGACCGGCACTGTCGCGGATATCAAACAGGCCGAACAACTTCTTCAGTGTTAGCGGCCCATTATAATAGTAGGAGACGAAATAAGGAGTCTCCAGCTTAAACGTCAGAAACCGAAGGAATTTGAGACTCGTCACCTTGTCTCCTACAGGGGAAAATTTTCAACGGGCTGTTGGCTGGCAACTGCCCCGTTCAACCGCACACCCGCCGGTAAAGCGCTTCGTAGCGGGGCACGATGGCATCTGCAGAAAAATGTTCACGCGCACGTTGTTGGGCGGCACGGCCCAAGGCTGTCCGGCGTGCCGGGTCCCGGATCAAATCCGTGACCGCACCGGCATAGGCATCAGCTTCGCCAAAAGGCACCAGAAGGCCCGTCACGCTGCTTTCAATCACTTCCGGAATTCCGCCGACATGCGAAGCAACACTCGGACAACCGAAACACATCGCCTCCAGAATGCTCAGGCAGAAGCTCTCCGACTCCGACGTGAACAGACCTATGTCGGCGATTTGCAGGTAATCCTCGATGTCATTGACGTTTTCGCGCACGATCACCCGGTCTGCCAAGCCCAGTCTCCGCACTTCACTCATGAAGGGCGCGAAGTTTCCGCCGGCGAGGATGAGGAGTTTGAAGGCTTCCCGTGGCCGGATGCGGGCGGCGGTCTCAAGCAGCAAGTCAATGCGCTTCAGCGGACGCAGATTGGACGAGTGAAACAGGACCACCTCGTTCAGCAACCCCAGTTCCCGGCGCACCTCTTCGCGCGAACGCCGCGGCGGGCGGGGGATAAAAAAATTGTGGATGACTTCCAGCGACCCGTCGAAACCGAGCACGCGTTGCGTCTCCTGTTTGAGGTAGGCTGACACCGTCGTGACGGCATCCGAACAGGTAAGCGCATGATGGATGGCCGGGCCGTACCCCGGGTCGCACCCGAGCAGCGTGGTGTCGGTGCCGTGCAGGGTCGTCACCACGCGCGGCTGTTGTTCTGCCGGAAGCATGGATTGCGCGAGGATCGCCGCCGTGGCATGGGGAACGGCGTAGTGAACATGCAGCACATCCAATTGTTGGTCGCGGCTGATCTCCGCCATCCGCACGGAAAGCGGCAGGGTGTAGTCCGGATATTTGAACAATTGATAATCGTTGATGACCACGGGATGAAAATGCAGCCGCGGCACGTCCACCGGCAAACGAAACGGTCGCTCGTAGCTGATGAAATGAACCTCGTGTTCCCGTCGTGCCAGTTCCTCCCCCAACGCCGTGGCCAGAATGCCGCTGCCGCCCACCGTGGGATAACACGTGATGCCGATTTTCATGTTCGGTCGTCCTTGTTCTCGTCCCTCGTCCTCGACCTTGATCCCCTCCGTTCGATTACGAGAACGAGGAGGAGGACGAGGACAAATTTTGCACTAAAGCTTTGAAGGGCCGTGTTCATCTGTGGCTGAATTCAAAACCGCCGCGCACTGCGGCCCAACTGCGCAAGCGAATCGAACACCAGCGGGTCGTTGGGGAAAAGGGCGATGGCATGACCGATGCCGGCCCGCAATCCGCGCAACCGCGCGCGCGTGAGCTGCAATTCCACATAACTGCGCCGGGAGACCTGCGAAACATGCGCTTCCATCGACGCGGTCCAGGCGGCGATGATTTCCGGTGCGGAAACGTCAATGAGCATGGGTGTAATGCCGGACGGTTCAGCTTCCGGCGTCACCGCATAGAAAAACAGTTGTTCAACAGCATGCGGGCGAATCCGCCGCAGTTCCTTTAATCCGCCGTATCGGGCGAGCCGGGCGGCGTCCCGCACCAGTTGTCCCAGCTTGGCATGATCCGGGTGCTGGTTTTCCTCCAGGCTTGGCGCCAGCACGATGCCCGGTCGCATCCGCCGCAGAACCCCAGCCAGCTTGAGGGCATGGACAGCGTGGATTTCCAGGTGCGCGTCGCCGTCGAGTTCGATGAATTCAACCGTAGCGCCAAGGAGCGCGGCGGACTTTTTTGCCTCGGCCATCCGTTGGGGAGGCGTGCCGTGGGTCCCCGCTTCGCCTCGCGAACAGATGACAAAATGCGCCTTGCGACCGGTCCGGGTTTCCTTTGCGATAACGCCGCCGCACCCGAACTCGATGTCATCCGGATGCGCCCCGAAGGCCAGCAACGAGGCGGGTTCAGGATGGGATTTCGATGTACGCTTCGTCGGCACGTTCAATGGCATCGCGATCTATAAAAGTGATTTCCGGCGTCTCTTCCGGGTGAAGGTAGGCTTTTTCACCGGCCCCGGCAACGTAATGCGTGCAGTGCAGGACGGATTGCATCCAGCGCAGCCGGGTGTCGCGCGTGGGACTGATTTGTTCCTTGGAAAAGGCGGCTTTGGGCAGTGTGATGAATGAATCCCCGCCTTCGTGTAACGTCAATTTACCTCTGAATCCGGTAGGGACACGCTGCTGCGCATCCAAGTCCCGTAACGCAGGATCGGCCCTGCCATCCTCAGGGGTAAAACGAGCGCGGACAATTTCTCCTTCATAGTTAACATCCACGAAATATTCCGGCACGTCGCAGGCCGCCCGGCGGACGGACGGGTCACTCGAACGCACGACGCGGATTCCCTCAAGCAGACGCATGCCGCGATACGTTTCCAGGCAAAAGTCGGCGACATTGGCAGCGAAGATTTTCTTGAAAACATTGATCAAGGGATGACCGATATAGTTCGGCAACTGGAGAACAGTCTTGTCCTGCCAGCTCGCGGCTATTTCTTTGAGGTGCAGCGGGGAAAATTTACGCTGGATCCGGTTTTTGAACATGAAGTTCAATTTGGCCGGTTCATTGGTCTTGCGATGGCGCAGAATGGTCTGCGTTTCGCGCGGGTCATGGTCGCTGTCGTGGCAGAAGAAAACGATTTCGCCGCCGATCTCCGTCCTCAGGCGCCGGGCCGTCTGAATCTTGGCGAACAGGAACCGTTTCGGGAAAAACCCGCACGGTTGTTGGCCGAAACAAATGACAGGCTCGGTGGTCATGGATGATTTTGGACTGCGCCGGCAGAGCGCAGCGGCGAAGGCGCTTTGGCTGGACCCATGACGTCACTGGAGAAATTGAATGTCATTTCAAGTCTTCTCAGGTTTTGCATTACTACCAAGCGCAGCCTGCAAAACGGCACTGAACAGCACGCAAGCGGCGCACCCGATAAGATTGTACCAGAGGTAGCTGATGTTAAGACGAAAATAGAAGGCGATGACCAGCACCTGCGTCGCCAGCGCTCCCCAAAATACGGCGGTGCCGCCGATGCGCCGCAGGAAAAAACCGACCACAAACAGGCCCAGCATCACCGGATAGAAAATGGAGCCAACAATGTTGACGGCTTGAATCAGGTTCTCCGCCAGCGTGGCCGAAAGGGCAAAACTGATGGAGACCATGCCCCAAAAAACGGTGAACCACTTCGAGGCGGCCAGGTAATGGGCATCGCTTGCCTTGGGTTTTATGACGTGCCGGTAAAAATCCACGGTGGTCGCCGACCCCAGCGCATTGAGTTCGGCCGCCTTGGCCGACAACGCAGCGGCGAAGAACGTCGCCACCAGCAGGCCGATGATTCCGTGCGGCAGGTAGTCCAGAATAAAGGTGATAAACACGTAATCGGTGTCCTTCTTTTTTCCCGAGGGATCAACGGCCGTTTCCGCCTGAGCCCGGACGGCCTCCACCTGCTCATGGGCCGCCGATACGGCCGCGCGGGCAGCGGCTTCCGCAGCAGAATTCCCGGTGCGCCTCGCGTTCAGCCACAGTTCCAACTGCTGCCGTTCCAAGTCGTGAGCGGCGGCAAAATCCGTTTCGATGGCCCGCATCCGGCTGGCACCACCGCGTTCCGCCCGATGTTTCCATTCAACCTGGTTGAAATAGACCGGCGGTTTTTCGAATTGATAGAAGAGAAACAGCAGCACGCCGAGCGACAGGATGAAGAACTGCATCGGGATTTTGAACATGGCGTTGAACATCAGGCCGAGGCGGCTCTCGCGCAGCGACGCGCCGGAAATGTATCGCTGCACCTGGGACTGGTCGGTGCCGAAATACGCAAGCATCAGGAAGGTTGCGCCCAGTACGCCCGACCACAACGTGTAACGTTCCCTGGGATCGGTTGAAAAATTTACCGCTTGCAGTTTGTGCATTCCGCCGGCCAAGGTCAGGGCGTCGTGCAAGCCGAGTCCCGCGGGCAGTTTGTGCAGCAGAACGACGCAGGCGGCAATCATCCCCGCGAAAATCACGCCAATCTGATATTTCTGGGTGACATTCACGGCATCGCTGCCGCCGGAAACAGTATAGGCAATCACCACCAGCCCGCTGCAAATGATCGTCGCGCTGAGCGACCAGCCAAAAACGGTGGAAAGAACGATGGCCGGGGCATAAATGGTGATGCCCGCGCCGAGCCCGCGTTGCAGGAGAAAAATCGCAGCGCCCAGAAGACGGGCCTTGGCGTCGAAACGCCGGCCAAGATATTCGTAGGCGGTGATGACGTTGAGCCGCCGGTAGATGGGCAGGAACACCGCGGCAATGATGATGAGCGCGATGGGCATGCCGAAATAAATCTGGATGAAACCCAGACCGCTCGCGAACCCCTGCCCCGGCGTGGAGAGGAACGTGACGGCGCTGGCCTGCGTGGCCATGACGGAGAGGCTCACGACGAACCAGCGCGAGTCGCCGCTGCCCTTGAGGTAACTGTCGAGATTGTGGCGGCCGCGCGTGCGCCACATGCCGTAAAACGCGATGCCGAGAATCGTGCCCAGCAGGACTGCATAATCGAGCGCGTTCATAAAAAACTTCTACGCTCTCGGAATCGCTTATCGAGACCAGAAATTGGCATGTGCGAAACTTTGTCGCATATGCGACAAAGTTTCGTATGGAGTTGGCGGCAACTCATGGAAAGAGCACCGTCAGCATGGCCAGCAACATCACCCACAAAACGAAACAGCCGAAGACAAACAGGTAAACACCACGCCAGGAGCGTAAGAGGGGCAAACCAGTTTGGAGATCACCTGGATCTGCTGGCCCGGGTGTCAGGCCCGACGAACCGGCGGTCTTGTCAACGGGCGGGTTCATTTTCCCAGCGAAATCAGATTGGCAAACAGCCGGTAGGCGCCCGGCACACCCGCTGGTAATTGCCGGAAGAAAACCAAACTGGTATAGACAAAATGACCCTTGCCGTACGGCGCGACGAGCAATCCGCCCTTGAGCGGGGCTTCGTCGGGATCGCTGCAGGCCAGAATCGGCGTGAAGCGTTCGTCCCACTGGTTCGGGAAATAAATCCCCCGCTCCTGCACCCAGCCCGTGAAATCGGCGGCGGTGATTTTGTTCGGTGTGTTCAGCACCGGCTGATCCGGCGCGAGAAAGGTCACCGTCGCGTTCTCGTCCGTCACGCGGTCACCCGACAGATGCAAATCGTAGGGTGCGAGCTTGAGCGTCCGCGAGTTTTCCGGCCGGTTGTATTGCTCCACAACCGTGCCGCCCGCTTCGACATAGGTGAACAACCCGGGCAAATGCGCTTCCAGATTGGTCCGGACATCGAACGCACGCACACCGATGACCACGGCATCGAGGCCCCGCAATCGTTCGGGCGTGAGGTCCACGTCGGTCAGGATCGTCACCGAGCAACCCATTTGCTTCAAGCTGTCGGCCACGCTGTCACCGGCCCCCGGCAGGTAACCGATCTTGCGGCCACGGATGGCCAGGTTGAGGCTGACGGCTTTGAGACTCGCCGTCGGCTGGAGCAATTGCAGCGGAATGTGCGGGTAATTGATTTCCTTGCGCTCGTTCTGATAGCGCACACCGCCAATTTCCGCGCTGGCGATGATTTTGCCGGTGGTGAAATCTGCCGGCGCGGTAACGGTGAACTTGCAGCGCTTGTGGTCGCCGGCTTTGGCCAGATGAAAGGTTTGGTTGGTTGGCGCCACCGCCCAGCCCGTCGGTGCCTGCAATTGCACGGTGCCGGCCACATCGGTGCGATAGGCGGTTATCTCAACTTTCACCCGGCGGGACTGGCCGGGCGCAAACAGCCTGACCCCGGAATCGAAACCGAGTGAGACGGGCGGAATCACGTCCAGCCGGCGGCGGACCTTCTGGTTCGCGGTATTGGTTTTGATCTGCACAGGCTCATCGGGAACAACGAGCGTCTGGCCGCCAACCTCGAAAATTTGTTCGACCGGAAAGACCGGCGGATTTTCCGGCCGGCCAATCAGCGTCGTGTCATCCACTCGAAACATGCCCGGCGTACCTTCTTCCCTCAGCCAGTACGGCTGGCTCAGCAGCGTGTTGGCGGGGAGCGTTTGTGCTGAATCCCGGGAAGCCGGTTGGTTGGGACGCAATGCCTTCGACTTGGCGTCCTCGGCCACGTTGATACCCGGATAACGCACGCCCAGCCAGCGGACGGGAATATCGGAATGCACCACGACAGAATGATGCAATTTCATTTCTTCGCCCGGCACGACTTCGGCGTTGGAAATTGTCGTCTCCACTTCCAAACCCAGGCAGGTTTGTAGGATGCGGTCGAGCTGGGCGCGTTTTTCGACCACCAAAGGATCGGCGAAAGGCAAAGCGGTCAACCGGCTGCGCAATTCCAGCAACGCGGGCGCACTCGCGGAAGGATTTGCAGGATCGAATCTGGCAATGACCTCATCCGCCATTTTGCCAATTTCAGCGCCGCCGGGCACGCGATTCCACGTGGTGTCAATTCCCTCAAGGATATCGTTGGTGGCAGGTTCGCCGTCCAGAGTTTGGAACGACTCGGTCCTCGGTCCACCACCGCCGCCGAAGCCGCGGAAATTGTCAAAGCCCTGGGTTTTATGCATCGCGCGGCTGCGCGCGGCAACCTCGGCAAACGATTCTCCGGAGACCGGGTCATTGCCGGTGATTTCCATCCGGATGGCATTGGTTCCGGTTCCGCCGCGCTGGAAACCGCCCGAATTCCACAGAATTCGTTTAGGCTGCCACGGCGTCAGGTCCCGAAGCTGATCGGGAAACGCATTGGTGTCGCCGGCCAGTTTGAATGCCTCCAACGCCAGCACCGTTGACGCCGTATGATGGCCATGCGTGCCGCCCGGCTGGGGGGAAAACCGTACGATGACCACGTCCGGCCGGAATTCGCGGATGACGCGCACGACATCGGACAACACCTGGTGTTTGTCCCAGATGTTCAGCGTTTCGCGGTAGTCCTTGGAATACCCGAAGTCAATCGCGCGGGAGAAGAACTGGCGGCCGCCGTCGAGGCGGCGGGCGGCGAGCAATTCCTGGGTGCGGGCCACGCCGAGCTCCTCGCCGAATTCAGGTCCCAGCACGTTCTGACCGCCGTCGCCGCGTGTCAGGGAGAGGTAGGCCGTGCGATAATTTCGCCCCCGGGCCAGATAAGCAATCAGCAGGGTGTTTTCATCGTCGGGATGGGCAGCGACGTACAACACGCTGCCCATTTCGCGGAAGCTTTGCAGTTGCTGCAAAATGGCGGCTGCGGGCGGAGGCGTTTCGACAGCCCTGGCGGCAACAAGGCCCGCCAGCAGACCAAAGCCAACACTGACAAGGCACGAGAGCCAGCCCTTCCGCCGGCCAAGCCATTGAGATGAGATGAGCATTGTCTTAATGGAAAACCTACAACTCAGGACACACATTGGCACTATAAACCTGGGAGCGCTGGCGTCCCGCCGGCGAACTGGCTCTCCCGACGAAGCAACTCGCCGGCGAGACGCCGGCGCTCCCAGAAAAGATTCATGGATACAAAGAAACCAATTAAATATGAGGAATGCCCGTACTTTCCTTGCGTTATTTCTTGACGGTGAACGGCATCGAGAAACCGGTGTTTTCCCACGACATATTCAGCACGCCGCCGCCAGCCGGGTTCGGCTCAATGGCCATCGTGAACTGGTCCACGGTCTTGTCCAGCGAGACCTTCTTCAGGTCTATCCGGGCCAGCTCGTTCGTCGCTTCGCTGCTCTCCTTGTAGGGAATTCCCCATTGACCGGTCTTCTTGTTGACGATCAGTTTGGCGCTGCCGTCGGCTGCCGGCAGGGTGAAGATTGAGTAGGTGCCCGCCGGAATATCCGTTCCGCCCAGCACGATCGGCTGTTCCGTGGTAAGCAGGGTCGCTTCGTCCGCGCCGGTGCGCCAGATTTTGCCGTACGGCACGAGCCCGCCCCAGATTTTGCGGATTTCACCGGTCTTGGGATCCTTGGTGTAAGGCCGACCATAAACCAGCGTAAGCTTGTCGCCGTCAACAGTGGCGGTGATGGTTTCATGGGGACTGACACGTTTACGCTGGGCCATCACCGGCAAAGCAGTGACGATGATGGTAGCGATGATGAGTGCGAATTTGAATTTATTCATGGCATTTCCTTTTTTTTCTTCATGGTTGACGTTTCGGTCTGCGGGAAGGTAACGGGCGGCATCACTTCAGGCTGGAAATGATGTCGTCATTCATCTTCACAAACGAACTGCCGGGGCCTTCGGCCTTGACCGCCAGTTCGCTGGATTGTTTGGCGGCGGCAATTGCGCCCTCTTTGTCGCCCTGTTTGGCCAGAATCTGCGCCTTCAGATGGAACAATTCAAAGGCAATCCGGGGCTGGCCTTCCAGTCCGGCATTGACCCAAGCCAGCGCCTTTTTCAGGTCCAGGTCGTGGTTGTAATAAAACGTGGCCGCCTGGAAATAAAGCCCGGCATCCTTTTTGCCCGGCGACGCCATGGCCGCTTCAATCTGCGGAATCACCTTGCTGGTGACATCGACTTCCAGACGGATGGGAACAACGGTTTTGTCCCAGACCAAGGTTAGCACCGCCGATTCATCTTTGATGTGGTTGAATTCGATGCAGAACGTCTCGATCCGGGTGTCTGACAGTGTGACCGGCTCCACTTTAAAACGTGTGACGTCCGCTTTCTCATTGTATTGATAGGCTCCCCATTGCGCAGAATTTGTATTCAGGATGATGGTCCATTCCGTCTCGCCGGGGATGGTAAAGAGTCCGTAGGTACCGGCAGGAATCTCGGTGCCATTGAATTTAACCGGCGTATTGAAGGTGATTTTGGTGGCCTGATTGGCACCCGTGCGCCACAACTGACCATAGGGAACGATGCCGCCAAAAATGGTGCGGCCTTTGACGCCGGGTCGGGAATAGACAATTTCGAAATCGGTCAGACCGACGCGTTGTTTGAGGGTGCAGGCGGGACTGGCCGCCGGAAAATCAACCTTGGGCGCCTGGGCGAACAGCCCGGACGGCAGGACCAGGGCACACACGACCGAGCAGAGTAGTGTTTTTGCATTCATAGGTGTCGGGAACTTATAACAAACGAATGGGAATGGAAGCGGAAAGTGGCGGCAAGAGTGACAGGTGACACGTGACGGGCGGCATGCAAATGAGAGACGAAGGACGCGTTTCGTCCGATGGGTAGCCGCTCGTTTTTTAGCAGGCGTTCGGTTCCGCAGGAACAAGCGACAATTGCCCGGCATTTCAATTCCGGGACAGATTCGAAAACATTGAGTCCCATCGGGATGGCTGAAAGGAAACGTCTTTTTCAGACTTCCCCGCAGGCTTGGGTACGATTTTATCAAAACCCGGCGGGCAGAACGACGCATCGTTTTTTGTCGTGTATAAGTTTAAACACAAGTTACACATGATATTCAACTGAGATACTAATTGACGAGAAAACCGGCCTGCGGTAGAGTCCAACTGTAGTTCGGAAAACAGGAGTCGTCATCCGGAAGGCAAGATCTCGACAAGTTCCAAAGCGAGACATTGTGTAGCTGGCTGGCAACTCTTGAAAGCGGCCATGAAACCAAACCGCAAATGCTCACCGGCAATGAATCCGGTTGCAGCCGGACCTCGCGTTCTGTCGTCGGCCAAACTCAACCCGGCGTCCGGCCACAATTGGCAACGACCCTTGGGGGCGGCCATGTTCTCCGAACCAGCGTGGCAGGAAATCGCCCGCAGCCTCAAACTTTCCGGCCGGGAGCTTCAAATTATCAAAGACGTTTTTGACGACCGCACCGAATTCGCCATTGCCGCCCATTATGGCGTTTCGCCGCACACAATTCACACTTACTGCGAACGTTTGTATCGCAAGCTTGAGGTAAACGACCGGGTGAAATTGATCCTGCGCGTCACCGACGAATTTCTGGCGCTGACGGTCGCACTGAAAACCATCCTGCCACCCATTTGCGCCAATCTGGCCGCCGGTCGCTGTCCCTTGCACCGGAATTAAACTGCCTTCCCGCGCTTTCAACTCCCCAGCCGTCGGCTGAACAGCTGACTTTTCATGTTTTCAGAAAGAGGCATGAATATTCACAAGGTGACCTGAATCGAGCAATCTGCGTCACACCAAGGCGAAAGTGAGCGGCAGGTCGCGTGCACGAGTTTGAAAAGTGCAAACAAACCCTAACAGACGGCGCAAATTGGAAAAGAAAACCGAAAGGCAACATATGAAAGCGTATCAACGAATTGTTTTAATAGCGGTGGTGTTGTGCGGGATTGCGGCACTTGAGGCACGGGCGCAACTGGCAGGCACGGAGGTGGGGCCTGGTTCCTTCATTCTCAACTTTGATGAAAACCAGAATGGGTCAATGAATCTGAATGGAACCGGTTGGGCTAATCACCCAGGCGGTTTTGCGACAGATCCCAACACGAGCATCTTTCAACTCCTGTACACCGTGAATGCTGCGGGACTGGTGGCCAATGGCGACGTCAGGATCTATGACGATTTCATCGGCGGACACATAAGTGACGTGCTTCGGTTCACGGACCTTAACGGTAACATGGCAGGTCAAACCGCCGACCGGATGTTCTTTTATTCCGATGATATGGATGGTGACGCGGCCGACACCGGCATCCCTGCTGTTTTGTTCCCAAATGACGGCGGCGGCATTCTGGAGGTTAACGGTGTGTTTACCTGGGCTCCCGTTGAGGGTTTAAATGTGTATAATGGTATCAGCGATGTTCCTGAACCGGTATCGTTTAGCCTGGTTATACTGGGCGGATTGGTTGGTTTTCGTCGCTTGCTCTGGCGGAAGCAGAGTTGACTTCGCCTTCCTGATTGAGAGTACTTGCCAAAAAGCCGAACCCGTTGTTTGGTTCGGCCTTTTAATTTTGAGCGTCAGACGATCTGGGGGAAAACTTTCTCCGGGTTTACGCCCGAATCCTTGATCGCTTGTGCCACAACCTTCGGTTCCACCAGGCCTTTCTCGGCCAGCGCGTAGAGCGTACCGATGACGGTGGATTCCGCGTCCACCTCGAAGAACCGGCGCAGGCGTTCGCGGGTGTCGCTGCGCCCGAAACCATCCGTGCCCAACGTCATCAACCCGCCCGGCACCCACGGCGCAATCTGGTCGGGCACCGTCCGGATGTTGTCCGAAACGGCCACAAAGACCCCCCGCTCCTTCGCCAACAAGGTTTCAATGTAGGATTTCCTCGGCACCGCAGTGGGGTGCAGCATGTTCCAACGCTGGCAGCGCAAAGCATCGGAACGAAGCAGCTTGTAGCTTGTCGCGCTCCAGACATCGGCGGAAACACCGTAGTGTTCCGCCAGGATTTCCTGCGCCTTTAACGCGGATTTGATGATGGTGCCGCTGCCGAAAATATGGGCTTTGATGGTAGGGACGCGCTGCTGCGCGTCCTGGCTGACCGGCAGGTCAGCCCTACCTTTTCCAGGAATTTCCGGGCCGGCCTTGAATTTATACAAGCCCTTCAAAATGCCGTCCTCGACGCCCTCCGGCATCGGCGGCATGGGATAATTTTCGTTGTAGAGCGACAGGTAATAAAAAATGTCCTCGCCTTCGACGAACATCCGGCGGAGGCCGTCGGCCACGATGACCGCCAATTCGTAGCCGAATGCCGGATCGTACGGCAGGCAGGTCGGGACCGTGCCCGCGAGCAGCAGGCTGTGGCCGTCCTGATGTTGCAATCCTTCGCCGTTGAGGGAAGTGCGGCCCGCAGTGGCGCCGAGCAAAAAGCCCCGCGCCCGGATGTCGCCCGCCAGCCAGAACAGGTCGCCGACGCGTTGCGGGCCGAACATGGAATAATAAATGTAAAACGGAATCATCGGCACGCCGTGGGTCGCGTAGCTGGTGCCCGCGGCGATGAATGACGCCATCGAACCGGCCTCGGTGATTCCTTCTTCAAGGATCTGCCCGTCCTTCGCCTCGTGATAGTACAGCAACGACTTGCGGTCCACCGGCTCGTAGAGCTGGCCTTTGGACGAATAAATGCCGATGTCCTTGAACAGGGCGTCCAGCCCGAACGTGCGGGCCTCGTCCGGAATGATGGGCACGATGTTTTTGCTGAGGCCCTTGTGCCGGAGCAAAATGGTCAGCAACCGCACGAACGCCATCGTGGTCGAGGCAGCCGTGGCCGAACCCCTGAAAAACTCGGCGAACTGATCGAGCCCGGGCACCTCGAGCTTCGCCGAGTCCGGATTGACGTTGCGTTCCGGCAAAAACCCGCCGAGCGCCTTGCGCCGCTCGAACAAATATTTCATCTCCGGGCTGTCGGCCGGCGGCCGGAAGAACGGTGTCTCGGCGATGACGTCGTCGCTGATCGGGATCTGGAAGCGTTCGCGGAATTCGCGCAGCTCCTTCTCGTTCATCTTTTTCTGCTGATGCGAAATGTTGCGGCCTTCACCCGCTTCGCCGAGGCCGTAACCCTTGACCGTCTTGGCCAGGATCACGGTCGGCTGGCCCTGGTGTTCCACCGCGGCCTTGTAGGCGGCGTACATCTTGCGCGCGTCGTGGCCGCCACGCAGCAGCTTCTGGATTTGGCTGTCCGTGAGATGGTTCACCAGTTTGAGCAGTTCGGGATATTTGCCGAAGAAATGTTTGCGCGTGTAGCTGCCGGGTTCAACGGTGTACTTCTGGTAATCGCCGTCCACGCATTCCTCCATGCGTTTGACCAGCAGTCCGGTCTCGTCCCTGGCCAGCAAATCGTCCCATTCCCAGCCCCAGATGACCTTGATGACGTTCCAGCCGGCGCCGCGAAAGGCGGCTTCGAGTTCCTGGATGATTTTTCCGTTGCCGCGCACCGGGCCGTCCAGCCGCTGCAAATTGCAGTTGATGACCCAGATCAAATTGTCGAGGTTCTCGCGCGACGCGAGCGTGACGGAACCCAGCGTCTCTGGCTCGTCCGATTCGCCGTCACCGAGGAAGGCCCAGACTTTGGGTTCGTCCTTCCACCTGGCCAGCCCGCGCGCCTGCAGGTAACGGTTGAACC
>JBKQOA010000008.1:0-13159 GCA_052145735.1 Limisphaerales bacterium | reverse complement strand
CCATGACGTGGTGAATGTAAAGGACCCCAGCCAGGGCGGTTCCCGCCGGCCCGGGCCCGCGCGCATCGTCAAAAATTTGAACGACTCCGTGGCGCACTTCCAGCAGGACGCACCCACGTGTCCGAGTTGCGGTCATGTGGCCGTGCGCAATGGCGCATGTTACAAATGCCTGAATTGCGGTGAGAGCCTCGGTTGCTCTTGAGGAACCGAAAATGACGGGCCGGGGAATTTCGGTTCCCCGGCCTGTTTTATTTCGTTCTCCCCGGCCACGATTTGATGGTTTCGACGACGAGAACGAGGCGGAGGACGAACGCAAGCTCACGGCTTGTCTCCCGTTTTGAGTGGCACTATGCTCCGGCCATGAGCGACTCCTCCTTCCGCATGCGCGAAGATCCCTGGCGCATCTTCCGCATCATGTCCGAGTTCGTGGATTCCTTTATGACGCTTTCCGAGGTCGGCCCGGCCGTGACCATCTTCGGCTCGGCGCGGGCAAAACCCGGCACCAAATATTACCGCGCCGCCCACGACATCGCCCGGGACCTGGCCAAACACCAGTTCGCCGTCTTCACCGGCGGCGGGCCGGGCATCATGGAAGCCGCCAACAAGGGGGCGGCGCAGGGCGGCGGCAAGTCCGTGGGCCTCAACATTGAACTGCCGCACGAACAGGCCGGCAACCGTTTCGCCAACGTCCCGCTGCACTTCCACTACTTCTTCGCGCGCAAGGTCTGCTTCGTGAAATACAGCCTCGGCTTCATTTATATGCCCGGCGGTTACGGGACCCTAGACGAGTTTTTTGAGGTTGTCACCCTCGTCCAGACCGGGCGCATCCCCCAATTTCCCCTCATCCTTTTCGGCAGCGAATATTGGAAGGGACTGGTGCATTGGATGAAGGCCGAGATGCAGGACCGGCACGAACACATCAGCCCCGGCGACCTCGACCTGTTCAAGGTCACCGACGATCCGGCGGAAGCCGTCCGCATCATTCTCGATTACGAACGCCGTGTTGGCCCACCCGCCATGATGCCCAAGGCGTTTGCCTGAGGATGGTTGAAACAATCGAACCTCGAATAAAAACGGGGCCTGGGAGTGGCTGAAGTGCCGGGATTTGCCATTCAATACCCCGGCTTTCCATCACTCCATCGCCCCGATATCACCCGCCTTGACAATTCGCGCAACCCGCGCGAGGCTGCGGTGTTGAAATTGACAGGTGTTGATTTTATGAAAACACAAATCTCTTCCGGCTTGTTTTTGACCCTCACCCTCACCGCTGCGCTTGTCCTGGCAGCGCGAACCGCTCCGGCACAGGATGCCACCGCCACCGCCAGTGCCGGCCAAACCGCGCCGATGTTGTCCTACGGCGTCACCCAAATCATCCAGCTTTCCAAGGCAAAAATCGGCGACGACACCATTGTCAATTACATCCGCAATTCCGGCAGCAGCTACGGCCTGGACGCAAGCCAGATTGTTTATTTGAAGCAACAGGGCGTTTCCGACACCGTCATCAACACCATGCTCAGCCAGCCGCGGGTGACACCGGTCACCGCACCGCAGCCGGTTCCCGCGACCGCCGGCAGCACGGCGACCGCGACGGCGACCGTTGTGACGCAACCCGCGGTGACGTATGTCCAACCGGCCACGACCTATGTTCCAGCCTCGTCGGTCTATGTCATTCCCGACACACAAACGTACAACTATTACGCGTATTCGTATCGTTCCTACTCGCCCTATTACTACTCCAGCTGTTATTACCCGTACTACGGCCCGGTTTATTACGGCGGCGGTTATCCGGCCGTGTCGGTTTCCATCGGATATGGTGGCGGTCATTGGGGCGGTTATTACCGCGGCGGCTGGCATCGCTGATGCGGATCAATGGAGTATTGGAGTGCTGGTGTTTTGCCTGTGCCCGTCGAGCGCCCCCTGCCGGTCGAAAAAGCCGCGCTCATTCAAATGATCCGCGGTTGAATCCGCCCGTAAACGACCCATCCAAAATGAACAAATTATTTGTCCTCGGTAGTGGGCGAATGGGTTCGAGAACGGGGACGAAGACGAGGAGGATGGTTTACGCCTTGTCCGGCGCGTAGAACTCGAGCAGGCCGCATTTGACGCAACGGAAGACCCGGATTTTGTGCGCCGGCTTGCCTTCGGTCTTGATGTTGCCAAGAAACCCGAGCTGCGGCGGCCCGGCAACCCAGGTCGCGACCCCGCCCAGGCTTTGGCTTTCCACGGGCACAAACCCTTCGGCCATTTCACTGCCGCACTTGGAACATTTGGTTGGTGGAATCATAAAATGATTTTCAGTACCGCGGGCCGTTGCTGCGGCCGCCCTTCCGCCGTTTCATGGTTTCAAAAGTTGTGCCGGCCCGACTGGTTTGTCCAGCAACATTTGGCCCCAAGTCAACCCGCCCGCCGGGCCAAAGCCCCGGCGAAGGCCGGTCACGCATTCGGCTGGGCGCTCACAAATTCGTGATGCAGCCGGGCGTAAACCCCGCCCTGCCGCAACAGGCTTTCATGCGTGCCGCGCTCCACAATCCGGCCCTGGTCCAGCACCAGCACCAAATCGGCCCGGCGGATGGTGCTCAACCGGTGCGCCACGATAAATGCCGTCCGTCCGTGCAGCAAAATCTCCAGCGCCCGCTGCAGCCGCGCCTCGGTCACCGTGTCAATCGCGCTCGTCGCCTCGTCCAGCACCACAATGCGCGGGTCCGCCAGCATCGCGCGCGCGAAACACACCAGTTGCCGTTCGCCGAATGACAGCGCCGCGCCCCGCTCCGCCACCTGCGTTTGCAATCCCTCCGGCAGCCCGTTCAGCAGGTCGGCGCAATCCAGCGCCGCCAGGGTCGCCTGCACGTCGGCTTCCGTCGCCCCCGGCCGCGCCAGGCGGATGTTATCCAGCACCGTGCCGGAAAACAGGAAATTGTTTTGCTGCACGCTGCCCATCTGCGAGCGCAGGGAATCACCGGCGACTGCGATCAAATCTGTGCCGTCCACGAGCACGCGTCCGCTGGCCGGCAGGTAAAATTTCTGCAACAGCGCCACCAGCGTCGTCTTGCCGCTCCCGGTGTGGCCCACCAGCGCCACCGTCCGGCCCGGCTCGACGGTGAAGGAAATGTCCGTCAGCACGGGCCGGCCCGGCTTGTATTCAAAATGCACCCCTTGGAATTCCACGCGTCCGCGGATGGCCGGCAACGGTTTCGCGTCCGCCGCGTCCACCCACTCCGGCTTCTGGTCGAGCATCCGGAACAGCCGTTCCGCCCCGGCCATGGCCATGAACGCCTGGTTCAACTGGTTCCCGATCACCTGCACCGGGTCGAAGAACAGGTTGGCGAGGAAGAAGAACATCACCAGGTCGCCCACCTCCATGTGCAGCCAGCCGTGCCAGCGCAGCGCCCCGAATGCGCCCAGCAACGCCATCGCGCCCAGGAAAAACTGGCTCTTCAACTGCAGCAACGGCACGAACACCGCCGACGCCTGGGCCACGCCCACGTTGTTTTCGCCGTGCACGTCTATCAGCTTCCGGAAAAATTCCGCGTTCACCTCGTGCCGCACGAACGCCTGCGTCACCCGGATGCCACTCACCGATTCGGCCAGCGTGGACGAGACGCGGCTCCACGATTCCTGCACGATGCGCAGCCGGCGGCTCATCTCCTGCCGGTAATTCTCATTCACCACCCAGATGACCGGCGCCAGCACCACCATCAGGGAAAACAGCTTCCAGTCGTACCACGCCATCAGCGCCGCCGACGTGGTCATCTGCAGTCCCTGCACCACCAGCACGAACGCCACGTCCTGCACCCCGGCCCGCACGCTGTCGATGTCCGACGTCATCCGGCTGATGATGCGGCCGAACTTGGTCTGGTTGAAAAACGACATCGGCATGGTCATCAGCTTGCGGAACAGGTCCGACCGCATGTCGTGCACCACCGCCTCGCCGAGTTCGAGCGCGAACCGCTGGCGGAAGTGAAAACACGCCACCGTGACCAGCGCCAGCGCGAAATACGCCGCCGCGTACCGGTAAATCCCCGGCAAATCCCGGCCCGCAATCGGACCGTTGATGGTGCGGCCAATCAGCCACGCCAGCGCCGGCAATTGCAGGCCGCGGATGAACGTCAGCAGGAACAGCGCGTTCCGCTTGGCCGCATACGGCGTCGTGTAACGGAAAATCCGGCGAATCAGCGCCATCTGCAGCGGCGCCTTGTCCGCCTCGCGCTCCTCCATCGGATTGTAATACGTAATCGCCTCCCGCACCGAAAGGCCGTCCTTGGCGATATCGCCGGCCGATGATTTGATGTTCGCTGGGGCGCTCATTTCAACTACCAACCTTTTTAAAATTAGATTGTGGGTTTTCGCCCGCCCTCACCCTGACCCTCTCCCCCGGGGAGAGGGAACAGCAAAGATCGCCACTCGAAATTTTCAACCGTGCCCGTTTCGCCAACCGATTGACGATAATTCTCCCTCTCCTGGGGGAGAGGGTCGGGGTGAGGGCGGACCATTGGCCATTGAACGTTGAATGTTGGATGTTCAATGTTTCCCCTCCGTTGGCATCTCTCCCAAATCCATGATCTGCAGCAGCGCCGTCTCGTGGTACGGCCCCGGCCGGTGCACCAGTTCCGCGTGGGTGCCCGATTGCGTCAGCCGCCCGTCCTCCAGCACCAGAATCAGGTCCGCCCGGCGCAGCAGGTTCAGCCGGTTCGACACCACAAACGTCGTCCGCCCCGCCATCGCCTCCCGCAACGCCGACACGATCTCGTTTTCCGTCCGTGCATCCACCGACGCGGTGGGATCGTCGAGGATGAGAATCGGCGGTTGCAACAACAACGCCCGCGCCAGCGCCAGCCGCTGGCGTTGGCCGCCCGACAAATCCACGCCCGATTCCCCCAGCACCGTCTCGTACCCGTGCGGCAGCGCCGTGATGAAGTCGTGCGCCGACGCAATTCGCGCCGCCCGCTCGATTTGTTCCATCGTCGCGTGCGGATGCCCGAAGGCGATGTTCGCCGACACCGTGTTTGAAAACAAAAAACTCTCTTGGTAAACAATCCCGATCTGCCGCCGGTAGGCGTCCAGGTCCAGCTCCCGCAAATCCTTTCCATCGGCCAGGATGCGGCCCGCCTGCGGATCGTAAAACCGCGGAATCAACCCCAGCAGCGAACTCTTGCCCGCGCCCGTCATCCCGAAAATGCCGACGATCTGCCCCGGTTTCGCCTCGAACGACACGTCGGTCAGCACCGGTTGGTCCGCGGCATAGCCGAAGGTGACCTGTTCAAACACCATCCGGCCTGTGAGCCGCCCCGGTTTGACGGCATCCGGCCGGCTCTGCACCTCCACCGGCGTGTCCAGCACCTCGAACACGCGCCGCGCCGCCGCCAGGCTCTGCTGCACCGAGTTGGCGATGGTCGAGATGGTTGCCACCTGTCCGGTGAACTGCTGGAGCAGGCCGGCGAACACCACCAGCCCGCTGCCCAGCGGAATCCGCCCCTGCACGTACAGCCACCCGCCGTACGCAAACAAAATCACCAGGCTCAATTGCGACAACATCTGCGTGCCCGGCGTGAACAGGGACAAATCCCAGAAAATTTTCCGCTGCTGCGCCGACACCCGGTCGTTGGCCTGCTCGAACCGCCGGACCTGATACGGTTCCGCGGCAAAGCCCTTGACCGTCTGCATTCCGCGCACGCTTTCGCTGAACAGCAACACCATGTGGTCCGTCAGCTCGCGGTTGCGCAGGTAACCCGGGCGCAGCCGCGCCGAATAAAAATGCGTCAGCCACCACAACGGCACCGACACGCCCAGGCACGCCACCGTCAGCGCCGGCTGGATGCGCCACATGAACACCGCGTAGGCCGCCAGCGTCAGTATCATGGTCACTCCCTGCAACAACACGCCGTCCACGAACAGCCGCGTGTTCTGCACGTCGCCCGTCACCCGGTTGAAAATCGAGTTGGAGCCGTGGAGGTAAAAGAAGCTGAAGCTCAACCGTTGCAGTTTGGCGTAAAGCTGGGCGCGCAGTTCCGGCACGATTTCCCCCTGCGTCAGCCGCGCGGTAATCATGTTGTAAACGTACGTGAGCCCCGCGCGCAACACCGCCTGCACCACAATCGCCAGCGCCAGTGCCGTGACCACCTGCAAGGGCGACCAGCCCGCCGGCGGCTGCCAGCCGAACGGATACACCGGCGGCGGCAGGGCCGGGTCGAGGGCGTAACGGATGATGTCAATGACCACGCCCAGCAACTTGAGGCCCGCGATGCCGAGCAGCAGCAGCGCCAGGCTCAAGCCCAGCGACAGCAGGCAATCCCCGCGAAACCGCCACGCCAGCGCGAGCAGCCGGCGAACCAGTTCCCCCGTGGGATAGCGTTCGTCGGCGGACTTGAAGCCGGCTGGGCCGCGCGTTTTCAGAACCCGTAACTTGCCGCAGCCCGGAACCGGAATCGAATCAAAAAGTTAACCGCGGAGGGACACAGACTAACACGGATGGGAATCAACCGCCCGGGCGCTGACAACGCGGTAGTCTCCCATTTGGCCGGCAGGGACGACCTGCCGGTGGGTGGCGCGAATCACAAACCCTGCAAGCGGTAGTAACAGGACTGGCTGTCTGAAATGGGGAGGGTGATGGACCACTGGTTTCCCGACATGGACGGGGCGGTGGCAACGGGAATCCAGAGAGCCGTCGATGTCAGATTAGTGGTGGAACAAAGCTGGTAATAAGCTGCGTCCGGCGAAGCCGTCAAGGTCAGGCTGCCGCCGCCCACGCTGGAAAAGGCGAGCGCGGGCCGGGAACCCACACCGGCAGCCCAGGCCAGGCCGCCAGATTCATAAGCGCCCAGGTCGGGCGCGCTGCCCAGGTAACCATCGGTGAAACCGGGAATGACGACCCCGGCGTCGATGGCCGCGGCGCCGGGTTTAAGCTGGAAATCCAGATTGGTCCAGTTCACGAGCTGGGTTTGGGGCGAAGTAGCGAGGAAAAGATTGTTCGAGGCCGAATACTGATCCACGTCATTTGTCCAGAACGATGGGTCCGGGTTGCTGTTCGGCCAGCCATCGTAAGTGTAAGTGCCCACATCGGCGCAGTTGAACAGCGTGTTGTTGTAAATCAAATGTCCGAGGGCCGGAGCGTTGATCCGGATGCCCGCATCGCCTCCGCTGTTCCAGCACACGTTGTGGTCCACCACGAAATTCGCGTCATAATTGTCCAGGTAAATCAACGGCGCGGGCACGGGATAATTGTTGTCGTGAATCCAATTATAAGCGATGCGGGTGGGGTTGCCGCCGGTCCCCTGCGCGTTGATGCCCCAGACGTAAATCGGCCCCAGGTCCTTGCAGAGCAGGCCCGGCAGGGAGAGATCGTTGAACCGGATGTCCGATCCCGTGCCCTCGGGCCGGAGGATGTCCCGCCCTGAAGTGTGCGCCGTATTGAACGTAACGATTTCCCGGCTGCCGTGCAGGGCGATGCCGCAGGCGTAGGTTCCGGAATAATCCGTGTTGTAAATCAGATTGCGCGTGATGACGTTGCTGGTGCCGCTGCTGTACACGCCGGACCCGGCCGTGTTGAAAATCGTGCAACCGCTCACGGTGTTGTTGTTGCCATTGATCAACACCCCGCCGCCCTGGTTGGCGCCGCCGTTCTCATAGTAACCCTGGGTGATGATCAGGAAGTGGCTGAGGTATTGCGCCTGGCAGTTTTGCAAACGGTTGCCGTTGCCCTGAAGCCTTACCGCCCCGGCCCGCAGATTCAGGCCGCTCACGGTGATGTTATTCCGGCCATTAAGGTCCACACACCAGTTGCGATGTTTCATCTCCACCGTGTGCGTCGAGGGATTGGCGCCGCCGGAAATCCGCAGGTAAAGTGTGATGCCGGTGGCGTTGGTCTGCAAACACCACTCGTTGTCGGCGTCCAGCAGACTCAAGGTGCCGAACAGAAAGCCGGCGCCGCTGCTGGTGAACCACCAGTTGGGTGTTTCCGTCGTGGTATCCACCGTGACGGTGGCGCCGGTGGAACTGAGCACCTGCGCGCTCTGCCAGGACCAGGACAAACCCACCCCGCCGACAAACCACGCGCCGGCCCAGTAATTGTCCGGTTTGCCGCTCCAGGCCGCGCTGGTGATGACATTGGTATTTACGCTGTCAATCGTTACACTGACCATGCCGGGATGCATCACGTCGCCGTTGCCATAATCCGGATATTGCGCCTCGTGCATCATCACGCCGTCCACGAAGACCTGGTTGCAACCCTCGCCCAGATCCCAGCCGGCGTAGGCCTGATAAATCCCGTTCGACAAAACCGTCCAGCCGGTCACGACATCCGCGCCGTCGAGCGTGACGACCTCGTTCGAGTAAGTCGCAAACAGGATGGGCGCGCCGGAAGTGCCCGAAATCGCCGACACGAGCGGCTGGTGATAAACGCCGCCGCGAATGAAACAGGAGTCACCGGGCGCCATCCTCACCGACGCCCGGGCGATGGTTTGCATCGGCGCGGCGAGGTTCGTTCCCGGGTTGGCGTCCGCCCCGTTGGTCGCGACGAAATAGATGGTCGCGTCCATCGGCCGTGCGGTGGCGAAGAGCGCGAGCAGCCAGAGGAACAGGAGGCGGACTCCGCGGGCGGGAACACGGTGGCTCATGACAACTCCAGCTTACCCCAACCCGCCCTGGCTATCAATCCGGGGGTTCGGCGCGGGACAGGCCTGTGCCAGAACTCGATTCCTTCGGCCTTCGGTTGCCGTAAAATGGCCGGTCCGGACGGTTACTGTTTCAACCGGAAGAACAGGGTGCCGGTGGAACTGGGGAATGTCGCGCTGGAAAGCCCGTTGGTGATGTTCACCGACCCGGTGTAATCACCCCAGTTGGTTGTCGTCAGGTTCATGTTGGTTTGCAACACGTATCCCTCCGCCGATGGCCATGATACCTGCACATTGTCCAGAACGGAGGTCCCCTGCGGATCGACGAGGGCGATGGACAGCGAAGGCGGAGCGGATGGCGGCGTCGGATTTGCCGCCACCGGATTGAACGTCACCGAATTGCTGCCGGTTACCCCGTCAATCACATAAGTCCCGCTGAACGAAATCACCTGGGTGCCCACCTGTTCGGCGCAGGCCAGGATGTTGCTTTGCTGGACGGCGATGCTGTCGGCGGACGTGCCGTCCGGCCACCAGGCGTTCCCGGAGCCGCACGTGACAATTTCGTTCACCAGTTGCGTCGCCGATCCGTTGGTGACATACGTGTTCTGGCCGTTGGGACCGTAAATGATTCCCAGATAAACGGGGTCCGCGCTGCCCGTGTTCAAGCCCGAATACGAGTACGGCACGGGCGAATACGACCAATCCAGCGTGTTGCCCGGGTCGGTTGAGGCCATGATGAACGACAACTGCGCGATGGAGATGAGGTTCGTCCCGCCCTTGATGTCCATGCCAAATGTCAGCCGGTTGCCCGATTCATTCGCGAAATTCGGGCCGAAAACGTCGCCCGGGTCCGCCATGCCCATCCACGACGGGAAGCTGGTCACCAGATTGTTCGTCACCGGGACCGCGCCCGTGACTTGCTGGTAATAAGTCGGCAGCGACGGGTCGCCGTAGGAAGAATCGCCGTTCAGGATGGCCGTCACGGCGTTGGAAGCCCAGGCATTCCAACTGGGCGACCCCCATCGGTTCGGCGCCAGCGCCGGATAAACGGCGATGGTGGTGCCGCCGACCAGCACCGGGCCGGAATTCGCCACCACCGGATTGAACGTGACGGCATTGGACGCCGACACACCGGCCAGCGTGTAAGTCCCCGTAAAGTTGAACGGCTGGTTGCCGAGTTGGGAGATCAGCAGGTCAATATTGCTTTGCTCGCTGGCGATGTTGCCGGACGTGTCATACGTGTCCCACGCATTGCCGGACCCGCGTCCGACGATTTCATTGACCAGTTGCGTCGGAGGGCCGCTGGTGATGTACGTGTTGGTGCCGCCGGGGCCGTAGATGATGCCGACATACGAGGCGCTGTAATTGTAGGAACCCTCCGCGAAGGAAAAGCCCAGCGAATTGCTCGCGTCCGAGGAATTCGCGCTGAACGACAATTGCGAAATGGAAATCAGGTTCGTCCCGCCCTTGATGTCGATGCCGAACTGGATGCGGTTGCCCGATTCATTTGCATAATTCGGGCCAAAAAAATCTCCAGGGTCGGCCACGCTGTTCCACGACGGGAACCCGGTCACGATGTTGTTGGTCACTGAAATCACCGCCGGCGCCTGTTGGTAATAAGCCGGCGACGACGGGTCGCCATAGGACGTGTAACCGTTGAAGATGGCGGTGGTGGCGTTGGAAACCCAGGCATTCCAGTTGGGCGACCCGTACACGTTCGGCGCCAGCGCGGGGATGACGGTGATGGTGATGTCCTGGGCCTGCACCCGGGCGCTGGCCGCAAGCAGCGCGGCCACCAACGAGAGAAGAATCCGCCTGTTCATAGCCTGTTATTTAGCAGAAACGGCCAAAATCCTGATAAATCAGGGACAGATTGCGGTATTTGGCGGGCGAATGGCGCCGGGCGAGGGGTGAAATTCCGCGGATTTTAGCAGCGGAAATGCTTTTTAAACCGCGGGAATGGAAGAGACAACTGGATGGCAGGAGTCGAGGTCACAAAACCCGGGACGCAGGGGAGGTGCCGGCCCCACCAATTCAAGCCTCGTTATCCCGGCTCCTGCTGCCGCTCCATCGACGCCCCGTTCCTAAAGTCGTCAAAGGGTGGGACTGCGCTGCCGCGCAGCCAGACCGCGCAGCAACTCCGCCCTGCCGACACCATTCCACCAACTCCGCCCGGCGTCTAGGGCACGGCGAGCCGGTAGAACCGTGCCGCATCCGATCCGATGGAATTCGAAGCCGACATGACGCTGTTTGTCGCGGTGATGAGGCCGCCCACATTGGTCCAGCTGCCCAGAACCAGATTCGTGTGGCATTGCAGTTGATAGACCGCACTGACCACCGCGCTCCAGGTGAACCTCAACATGCCGCCCGTTCCGGTCACTGATTGCAACACCGGCGCCGGCACGGTGATGGGGACGGTGTAATCGGCCACCACGGGCAGGTGATCGCTCGCGTTGGTGAGGTCCAGATAGAGCTGGGAGGCGCTGATAAAAACCGGCCCGTTCGTCACGAGACGATTGTTCAGCGCGGGGTTGGAACCGGAATTGACGCTGCCATAGTAAGGCGTCGTGCCGTTGTTGCCGAACACATGATACGTTCCCGGAACCAGCGCCAGCCCGCCCGCCATGCCGGAATAAACATTGGTCGTCATCACCTGCAAATCGTCGCGGTATTCGAGGTCGTAACTGTGTTCCGTGAGCATGACGAGAATGTTGGTGTCGGTGGTGCTGGCGCTCCAGTTGATGTTTGGATTGTTCGTCGGATTCAGCGGATCAATGCCTTGTCCCTGTTGAATGCCGTTCGGAGCGGTGTTGGACAGAATCGTCTGATACATCGGCTCGCCGTTGTCCATGTTGTAATCGCCCACGTAAAGCACCCGGGCGGTGGCGGGCAGATAAGTCGCCTCGTCATTGCGGATGATCCGGGCCTCGCCGTTGCGGTAAGCCTCGTTGGCGGTTCCGGTGCTGGCTTTGTAATGGCTCACATAAATGTAAAACTCGTTCGTGGCCGTGGGCGTCATCCCGGCCGGCGCGAACTCGTAGCGCATCACCTCGCGATATTCGCCGCTGTTGGTGCCCAGATCGCCAATGCCGCCCGGCGGATCCACCGGCACGGACGCGAGCAGTTGCAACGTCTTCGCGTTATAGACCATTGCGTTCGGGCCGTTGCCACTGCCGTTGTTGGCGCTGCCACCAAATTGCGTCGCCTGATAAGTGCTGTTGGAATACATTCCCGCGACTCCGTAAAAAGAATTCAAACCGCTCGCAATCGGTACGACGGTGACGGGATTGGTTGTCGTCTCTTCCAATGCCAGGATGTCCAGCGGCTGCGCCGGATCGTTGCCGGCAATCTCCTCGCCGATTCCTTCCAAGACGCCGCCTTGCTGCACCGTGCCACCGCCGGCAGGAATGATCAAACCCGGCCGCGCAGTGGTATAACCGTCGGTGTCCGCTTCGATGTTGTAGGTGACGATGCGCAGGGTCCGGGTTTGGGATGCCGCGACCGGTGAAACCGGGAGGACTGCGCCGAGGACGATGCAGCCCAGAACAAAATGGATTGTGACTGTTTTTATGGGGCTGTTGCTGGTTGGTTGCCGGTCGCCTTTATGATGCCACCGCCCCGGCCCAAAGCAAGGAGAAATCAACCGCCAAGTCGCCCGGCACGCCATGTTCTGAAAAAGAGAAATCCGAAACCCAGGCGTCCTTTGCGTCCTGGCGGTCAGTCCGTTTCAACTTTTACTTCACCGGAGTCCAGGTGTCGTCCGGGTCGTACGTGGTCATGGCCCTGGCCATTTTTGCCGTCTTCGGCCCGAGGTTCTTTTGATAGACCTTGCCTTGCTGGTTGACGATGAAGGTCATCACTCCCGTGTTGCCCCATTCGGCCGGCCAGGCGACGAGCGCAAATCCGGCAATCATGCGGCCGTTGATGATGTAATTGTATTTGCCGCCCGGCGCGTGTTTTCCCTGGCGGGTCAGGATTTTGAAATAATACCCGTGATAAGGCGCTTGCTTGTCGTTCAGCATTTTGGCCGCGCGCTCATAACCCTCCACACGCGCCTGCGCGACCAGCGGTCCCAAGGGGCTCAACTCCTCGCCCGGCTGGTTCGTCGCCCAGAACAGGCCGTCGTGGGTGCCGGGCGTGCTGCGCAGGAACTGCGCGTAGGCCAGCACGCCGTCCTCCAGGCGATCCTGGCCGGCATATTCGCGCTGCGCCTCCACATACGCGTGGCAGACATTGATCGCGCCCAGTTCGTCCCGGCCGACGCGGCGGGCGAGAATCTCGTCCTTGCCCGCGGCGGTGTCGAAGAACCATTGCCCGCCCTGTTTCACCAGCGGAATGGGAAACGGCCAGCCGTCCGCACCTATTTCCAGCGTGACGTTGGCATCCGAATTGGTGACCAACTGCGTCTTTTCCGTCAGGCGTTCTTCAAACATTTTGTATTCCTCGGTGGCCTGGACGGCGTCCGGCGAAATCAAAGCATGTCCGGTCCGCCCGAAAATCGAACGCAGGGCATTGGTGTCATGATTTCCGGCCGCCGCCACCAGGGCGTTGAC
>JBKQOA010000007.1:0-19618 GCA_052145735.1 Limisphaerales bacterium | reverse complement strand
AGCGCCGTCAACTGGGCCGAGGTGCTTTACAAGGTGGAACGCAAGCACGGCAAGGCCGGCTACGACACCGCGCGCCAGTTTGAGCACACCACGCCGTTGGAAGCCGTGCCGGTGGACCGCGAACTGGCGGAAATGGCCGCGCTTTTGAAAAACGAACACAGTCTGGGATTGGCCGACGCCTTTGCCGCCGCGCTGGCCAAAAACAAAAAGGCCGAACTCCTGACGGCTGACCACGAATTCAAATCCGTCGAGAAGGAAATCAAAATCAACTGGCTGAAATAATTTATGGAGCGCCACAATAAGCCGAGTAATAAAGTCGAAATCGCAATGGAGCTTCAAATTTGACCGTCAGATTCTTGGCCACGGTTCGATTCCGAACCTCGCCTCCAATCTGAACCCTTTATTTACAGGAGTTTGGTTGGTGTCAGGGGTCTGTGTTCACCGGAATCTTCTCCGGTTTGGCTGCCCGTTCAGAAACTGGTCACCGCTCGCTAACGCGAACAAGACCGAAGTGGCCAACAACAGGTTTTGAATTTTCTTTTTTAACATAATTCCAAGAAATGTGATTTGTCTTACTGGGCGGTGATTGTCATCGGCAATCTCAGCCGGATGTCGTCCGACGCTGCGCCGATGAGAAACTCATAGTCACCGGGTTCAACCACGTATTGCTTTTTCAGCGTGTCCCAGTAACGCAAGCGTTGGGCGGGAACTTCGACCGTGACTTGGCTTGATTCACCGTGTTTCAGGTGCACGCGGGTGAAGCCGCACAGCGCAAGTTTCGGCTGCGGAACAGCGGAGTTGACGTGGCGGAAATAAACCTGCGCCACCTCGTCGCCGTCACGTTTGCCGGTGTTCTTCAGCGTGAACGTCACTTTTGCCGTGCCGGCGACCGGGATTTTTTTCGACTCCAGCTTGCCGCTCTTGAAATCGAACTTCGTGTAGCTCAGGCCATGACCGAACGCAAACAGAGGAGTGCCGTTGAAGTAGCGGTAGGTGCGATTGCTCATCGAATAATCCGTGAAGCTCGGCAGGTCTGCAGTGGCCCGGTAGAATGTCAACGGGAGATGGCCGGAGGGGTTCACATCGCCGAAGAGAACTTCGCCGACCGCGCGTCCGCCTTCCTCGCCGGGATACCAGGCTTGCAAAATCGCCGGCAGATGTTCGTCCTCCCACGGCAGCGCAATGGCGGAACCACTGCAATTGATCATGATGAGCGGCTTGCCGGTTGCCTGGAGCGCTTGCACCAGTTTTTCCTGCACTTCGGGCAGTTCAATCGAATCACGATCGAACATTTCGCCTTCCTGCGCCGGAGTGATGCCGCCGACATAGATGATCAAGTCAGCATTCGTCGCATGGCTGAGGGCTTCGGCATTGAGTTCCGGCAATGGACGGGTCGTTTCGTTATCCTGGCGACTCCACGCAGCAATCCCCCGGTCGGTTTGGGTGGTAATCGGACATCCTTGGGCAAAAGTGACTTCGATGTTCGTCCCGGCCAATTGCTTGATGCCGTTCAGAATTGAGATCGGATGCGAAGCTGACCCATGGTAATTACCATACAACATGGACTTCGAGTTGCCATTGGGGCCGATGACGGCGATCCGCTTGATCCTGGCGCGGTTGAGCGGGAGGATGCCGTCGTTCTTCAGCAGCACCAGCGATTGCCGGGCAACTTCCAGGGCCACCTGCCGGTGTTCAGGCGTGTCGTTGTCATTGATTGTGATCTTTGAATAAGGAACTTTCCCAGCCGGATCAAACAGGCCAAGGCGGAAACGGGTCCACAAGGTGTAATACAGTGCCTGATCAATTTCCTTCTCGGTGATCAATCCTTTTTGCACCGCCCGCACCAGTGCATTGTAATCTCCGCCGCAACAAAGGTTGCAGCCCGCTTTCACCGCAACGGCGGCGGCTTCTTCCGGCGTATTCACAAAATGATGCTGTTGCCGGCCCCAAATGTCATGAATGGCGTCACAGTCCGAGACTACATATCCTTCGAATCCCCATTGCTTGCGCAGCAGATCGTCGAGCAGGAAGGTGCTGGCGCAGCAGGGCACGCCGTTGACCGCGTTGTAAGCGCCCATGACGCCAGCCACTTTACCCTCGCGCACCACACGCTCGAATTGTGGCAGATACGTTTCAAACAAATCGCGTTCCGACGGCGTGGCATCGAAACTGTGGCGCTCCGCTTCCGGGCCGCTGTGAACCGCATAATGTTTGGCGCAAGCCATCGCCAACATATAATTGGGGTCGTCGCCTTGGATTCCTTTGATGAATTCCACGCCGATGGTGCCCGTGAGATACGGATCTTCGCCGTAGGTTTCCTGGCCGCGGCCCCAGCGCGGGTCGCGGAAAATGTTGATGTTCGGCGTCCAGAACGTCAGGCCATACCACCATTTGGAATCGCCATTGTGCTTTGTGGTGTAATTATTGAACTTCGCGCGGCCTTCGATGCCGATGACGTTTCCTTCCTGGTGAAGCAATTCCAGATTCCAAGTGGAAGCCATGCCGACCGGCTCCGGGAACACGGTGGCGATGCCGTTGTTCGCGACGCCGTGCAGTGCTTCGTTCCAGTAATTGTATGCCGGAAGCCCGATCCGCGGAATGGACGGCGCCCCGTTCTGCAACTGCGCGATTTTCTCGGCCAGCGACATGCGGCGGATCAGATCATACTCGCGCGCCGGCAATGGCTGCGACGGGTCCTTCCAGATTGGCGGCTCGTTGATTTCCGGGATGCGCATCGCGGCATCGGTAAAAGGTTCCGCCAGCTCTGAAGCGTTGAAAGCGATGACCGACGCGCCCGAGGCGTCTTTCACCTCGAACGTATTGAATTTTGCCGTGTTCTCTCGCGCATCAAAAGCAACCGTCAGCGGCCCCTTGATCGAATCATCGTCATGCTCAACCACGACGGTGATGTAACACACTTTTCGCGCGCCGCCGGCGGTGGTAATGATGTCGAAATTCGTGGCCAGCGTAGCGTTGCCGGAAGTCACGTCGAACAACCGTTCCCCCGGCGCGCTCGCCAGCGTTTCCGCTTCGCCGATGACGACGGTGTATTTGCCCGCCGGCAGATGCGCGATGCTGACGGTGAAATTCTTTCCGTTGATTTCTTCACGAAATGCCGCCGCATTGTCGGCGGCGCCTTCGATGGTGACGGAGGCATTGTCCTTCCGATGCACGAAGTCTCCGCTGATGCTCACCTGCTGCCCGCAAGAGGCGCAGATTTCATCAGCGGCGAACGCCGCGGGCGCACAAAGCCACAGGCTCGTGAGCGACACCGCGAAGATCACTGCCAGTGCCATGGAAAGACTTCGGGGGCCTGACAAATTGCCTTGAACCGCTCCACGCGATGGGAGTTCCGGCTCGCGGCGAATTACAGGAATGTCCGTTTGGCCAAACGTCGGATTTGCAACTGAAATGCTCATTTCTTGTCCTGTCATGCGTTGTCTGATTGGTTCGTGGTTTACAACCTATTTCACCGAAAGCTCGTAGATGCTGACGCTGAAGCGTGGAAGCGTGGGCGCATTCGGAACCGAATCAACGGGTGTACTGCTGATGCTGGGATTTTGGCCGCTGTTTTCAGCAGACGCGAGCCGCCACAGTGTGCCTTTGCGGGAGAGAGACGCGCCGTTGATGTTGAGCTTGAGAGGTTGCTCGACATCGGTGGGATTCAGGACGGCAACGGTGAGGGCGCGATGGTCTTCGGTCCAGGCGGCAACAACATCCACAGGGAAGGTGTCGCTGCCGGCATTGACGACGGGCTGCTCGCCACCGGGCGGATCAGTCGGTTTGGGCTGGGGCGAATTTCCAGAGACCTCGACCGGAATGGAGCCAAAATGATCGCGATACAATTTGAAAACAAGACCGTTGGCGTTAAGTGAAACGTTCGTTCCATCATGCGCCAGCAAGGACGTGGCAAAAGTGTAAGCCGCCATTTGGAAGATGTCCGAGTGCCGGAACATTTCATGGAACACCCAGGCGTAGGACGGGTAAACGGGATAACGCCCCCCCATGTAAGCCCACTCGTCAATATTCAGCGGTTTCGGATGCGTGAAGAGTTCCGGGATCAACTTTTCGTATTCCTGGTATTCTTCGTATTTGATGCGGATGTGATTGGCGGGGCGTCGCATCCAGTCCGTGATGGATTCGTTGGGATCGTTCGGCACCTGGTGGCCTTCGGCGAGGCTGAAATGCGTGTTGCCATAGTTGTAGAAATGTTCACTGATGATATCAATGTTGTTGAAACAGTTTGAAAGCAATCCGCCGGTCCAGTCGGCCGGCGAGAGGTAAGGCGGAACCAGGTTGGTGCCCAAGCTCAATGATTCCTTGGACCCGGTCATCGTGTCCGGCATGGCGCCGCAGGCGATCAGTTTGATGGTCGGGTCCACCCTCTTCATGGCCTTGGCAAACTGGTTGTGCTTATACTCAAACTGGTTGAGCTTCATGGCGCCATACTGGTAAGTAATGCCCCACATCTCATTGCCGATGCCCCAGAACTTCACGTTGTAAGGTTCGGGATGGCCGTTGGCCGCGCGCTGTTTGCCCATCGTTGTGGAGACATCGCCGTTGCAGTATTCAACCAATTCAGCGGCGGACCAGTCATCGCCGGTGCCGGCATTGACCGTGATATAAGGCTCTACGCCGAGGAGTTTGGACATCGTCATAAACTCATCGGTGCCGATGTCGTTGGGTTGAAGCGCGCGCCAAACCGGGTCGTAGTTGGGCGGACGTTTGTCCGGGTCGCCAATCGCATAATGCCATTCATGGGCGGAAACGAAATTGCCGCCGGGGAAACGATAAACACCGGAGCGAAGGCTCTTGAGCGCAGCCATGGCATCTGGACGCCAGCCGTCGAGGTTGTCGGCGGGCATGAGCGAAACCGCGCCGACATGGAACGAACCGGTGCCCGTTCCAGTGATTTCAAATTGGGCGGCACCTGAGTTGGCGGCTTTGAAGGAGAACGTGAATTGCTTGTAGTGCTTGCTCAATTTGCCGAGTTGAACAGTCTGCCGCGCGGCATCGGCGTTGATGCCCCAAACGATGCTGACCGAAACCCTGGCGCTGGAATCGCCAGCCAATTGAATGCGGCCATTGTAGGTGGCATCCTTGATGAAGTTAAGGCCGGTCTGGCGAATGCCGCGAGGCTCGGAGCCGGCGAGCTTGATCAACGGCGTGTGGTCGCCAACGAAAGGATTGCTGGTGTCCATGACGACGGAATCGGCCGGGCCGACGGGGTTCCACCGTCCCGGGCCGACGTTGCGCCGCCGCCCTGGGCCGAAACCACCGAACCCGCGTTGGCCGGCGTTTGGATCTTCCGCAACCCTGTTCGTTACATCGTAATAGAACTTGCGGTCATCGAGCATCTCGCTCCAGAGACTGCTGTAAATGAGGCCGCCGGCGTGTTCGAGGAACTGGCCGTAAACATACGGCGAAATCGGCGGGCTGGTTTTTGTGGCATCAATGGTGGCGGTAACAGGCTGGCTGGGAGCCGTGGTTTGGGCCAACGCGGCGAGCGCGGTGAGAATGAGGAGGATTGAGCAGGTCGTTTTCATAGGCGGTAGTGGATTGGATGAAATTCAAACGGGTTCCATAGCAAACCGTATCCGTAACTCGACACAATCATCGGTATGGCGATCTGGGTGTTCAACTGCCGAAGCTGCTGCGGCATTCCGCGCCAGTTCCAAATGCCTTCCTGAAACTGACCGAGACCATAGATGAACTCATCGGCAGGACTGGCAAAACTTTGCTCCGGCTGAAAAGATGATTCGCCGTTCACCGTCGCAGCGGTCATCGTTTTGCCGCCGGCAGCGGGTTCGGCGAGCAGCAGCTTGCCCGAGGCATCGTAAAACGCAACGGCTCCGGCTGCTTTATACACGGCAATTTCCAGTTTGCGCGTGGCGACCGCGATTGTCCCGCTGGAATCAGCAACGTGAAAGGAAGTGGCCGGCCATGAATGGTTCGTCACCGCGAAGTCTTGTCCCGGCGACATCGTCAGCGCCACGCCGTCGGAATCAGTGCAAACGGATTGGACGGGAATGGCAGCGGCGGACGCGGGCAGTGCCGCCAGGTTGGCGGCAGTAAACACGGCGACGGCACACCACTTGCCCTTGCTTGGAAAGCATTGCAACGAATTCATATCACTTCACTGAAGCTCCGCATAACTCAAATGGTCGCCATCATAATTCATAACGGGACTATCCCATTCGCCGCGTCCCTGGCCTCCAGTCTCTGCCATGTCGTTCCGTAAATGGCTATGAATACGAAACAGACCAGCGGCACCACCATGCCAATGCGCATCGCGTGGACGTCGGCGATGTGGCCCATGAACGGTGGCGCAATCGCCCCACCCACAATGGACATGACAATGAGCGACGAGCCGAACGTGGTGTGACCGCCCAGCCCGCAGATGCCTGGCGCGAAGATTGTCGGGAACATGACGGAATGGTTCGCCGGATTCGAGGACGAGGACAATTTGGGGATTACGGCAAATCCGTCGAGCCCATCAAATACCGGTCACATTCCCGCGCGGCGCCGCGGCCTTCGTTGAAGGCCCAGACCACCAGACTCTGACCGCGCCGGCAATCGCCGCAGGCAAACACATTTTTGAGGTTCGTCGCGTATTTCTCGAACTCGGCCTTTACATTCGTGCGCGGGTCGCGTTCGAGCTTGAGCGCGTCCAGCAATGGCTGTTCCGGCCCGAGAAAACCCATTGCCAGCAGGACAAGCTGTGCGGGCAGGACCTTTTCCGTGCCGGGAACTTCCTTCGGCACGAACTGGCCTTTCTCGTTCCGTTCCCACTGGATCTGGACGGTGAGGGCCTCCTTCACCTGTCCGTGGCCGTCGGCGTTGAATTGCTTGACGGTGGTGAGGTAAATGCGCGGGTCGGCGCCAAATTTCGCGGCGGCTTCCTCCTGGCCATAATCCATTTTGTAAACCTTGGGCCATTCGGGCCAGGGATTATCCGTGGCGCGGTCCTCCGGCGGCCGGGGCAGAATCTCCACCTGCACGAGGCTCTTGCAGCCCTGACGCAGCGACGTGCCGACGCAATCCGTTCCGGTGTCGCCGCCACCGATGACGATGACGTCTTTGCCGGCCGCAACAATAAAATTGCCGTTCTTGTGCCGGTCGAGCAGGGCGCGCGTGTTGGCGGTCAGGAACTCCATTGCGAAATGGACGCCCTTGAGGTTCCGGCCTTCCACCGGCAGGTCGCGCGGCCTGGTGGCGCCCGTCGCGAGGATGACGGCGTCGAATTCCTTCAGCAGCTTTTCGGCGGGATAACTTTTTCCAACCTCGGTATTACAAACAAATTTAACGCCCTCGGCTTCCATCTGTTTGATGCGGCGCAGGACGACCTGTTCCTTGTCGAGCTTCATATTCGGAATGCCGTACATGAGCAGGCCGCCCGGGCGATCTTCGCGTTCGAACACGGTGACGGTGTGGCCGGCCTTGTTCAACTGGGCCGCGGCGCACAGGCCTGCCGGGCCGGACCCGACGACGGCCACTTTTTTGCCGGTGCGGGTCTTGGGCGGTTCGGGCACGATCCAGCCGTGCTCCCAGCCATGGTCGGCGATGGTACACTCGATGTTCTTGATGGTGACCGGCGGGTTGTTGATGCCAAGGACGCAGGAACCTTCGCACGGGGCCGGGCAGACGCGGCCGGTGAAATCAGGGAAATTGTTTGTCTTGTGCAGGCGCTCGAGCGCTTCCTTCCAGAGGCCGCGATAAACAAGGTCGTTCCATTCCGGGATGAGATTGTGGATGGGGCAGCCGCTGGCCATGCCGCTGAGGAGCGTGCCGGTGTGGCAGAACGGAATGCCGCAATCCATGCAGCGTGCTCCCTGCTGGCGGAGCTTGGCGTCGTCCATGTGAATATGGAACTCGTTCCAGTCACGAATGCGGTCGGCCGCCGACCGGTCGACCGGCAGCTCGCGCACATAATCAAGAAATCCTTCTGGTTTGCCCATCTTAGTTCGTTGCTCTATTTTTAACGCAGAGACGCAGAGGTCCGCAGAGTTTCACAGCCGTTCCCCACAAATCCCCGCGCTCCATATGCTTCTGAGTTTAAATGCTTCATGCAAAAATAAAAGTTGTTTCAAAGGCTAAAAGAGCCGGGGGGCGGCAGTTGCAGGTTGTTCACCACCCGGGAAATGCCGTCTTTCAGTAGGACCGAATGGAAATTGATGATGAGGCCCAAGTGCAATTTCAACAGGCGCAGATAACTCAACAACTGCGCCTCGTCGAAGGGCGTCACCGTTTCTTTCGCTTTCAGATCAACAATCACTTTGTTTTCAACAATCAAATCCAGTCGCAACGGCACACCCAGTTTTATCCCCTTATAACTGATGGGCACGTGCTTTTGCCGTTCAAATCGAATGCCGCGCAAACTGAACTCGTGGCACAGCGATTCTTCATAAATCTGTTCCACCAGACCCGGGCCGTGATACCGATGCACTTCAATCGCCGCGCCGATGATCCGCTCCGAAATCTCGTTCTCGTGCATTGTCCGTGTTCCCTTCAACGCAGAGGAACAGAGAAGTATCCGGAGTAAATCTTGTATCAGTATTTCTCTGCGAAACTCTGCGTTCTCTGCGACTCCGCGTTAAGCCAGGGTCATCCTCCGCCGACGCGCGCCACGTCGCGTACGTTGGCCTCGAACGCGGCCATGATGGCTTCGTCGCCGCTCAGGCCCTGTTCCTTCACCTGCTTCATGGATTGCAGCACCCGTTTGTAATCCTTGGGGATGACCTTGACAAATTTGGCGGTCAGGTCTTTCCAGTTTTTCAACACGGCCGCGGCCCGGTCGCTCTTCGTGTACGTCTGGTGGCGCTGGATCAGCTTCCAAAGCATTTCGATCTCGTCCGGGTCGGCGAGCTTTTCCAGTTCAACCATCTGCATATTCACCCGCGTGGGAAAATCGCCGGCTTCGTCGAGGATGTAGGCGATGCCGCCGGACATGCCCGCCGCGAAATTGCGTCCGGTCCGGCCCAGCACGATGACGTTGCCGCCGGTCATGTATTCGCAACCGTGGTCGCCGATGGCCTCGACGACGGCGTTGACGCCGGAATTGCGGACGCCGAACCGTTCGCCGGCCATGCCGCGCACGAACACTTCGCCGGCGGTGGCGCCGTACAGCGCCACGTTGCCGATGATAATGTTGTCCTCGGGCACAAACGTGGACCCTTGGGGCGGATAGACAATGATCCGTCCGCCGCTGAGGCCCTTGCCAAAATAATCGTTGGCGTCGCCCTCCAGTTCAATCGTCATGCCCCGGGGCATGAACGCGCCCAGGCTCTGGCCCGCGCTGCCGGTGAACTTGAGATGGATGGTGTCGTCCGGGAGGCCGTTCGGCCCGTGCCGCTTCGTCACTTCGCTGCCGGTGATGGTGCCGACGACGCGGTTGACGTTGCGGATGGGCAGGTCGGCATGGACGCGTTCGCCGCGTTCGATGGCCGGCTCACAGATGGCGAGCAGCCTGGTCACGTCGAGCGATTTTTCCAGGCCGTGGTCCTGATCAATCTGGCGGTAGCGGCCCACCTCGGGGCCGGCTTCCGGCTGATACAAAATCGGCGTGAGGTCGAGACCTTTGGCCTTCCAATGCTCGATGGCCTTCCACGGCACCAGTTTGTCCGTGCGGCCAATCATTTCATTGACCGTGCGGCAGCCGAGTCGGGCCATGATTTCGCGGAGTTCCTGCGCGACGAAGCGCATGAAATTGACGACGTGGTCGGGGTCGCCGGTGAACCGCGCGCGGAGGCGCGGGTCCTGCGTGGCCACGCCCACCGGGCAGGTGTTGAGATGGCAGACCCGCATCATGATGCAGCCCATCACCACCAGCGGCGCGGTGGCAAAGCCGAATTCCTCGGCGCCCAACAGCGCGGCCACCGCCACGTCGCGGCCGGTCTTCATCTGGCCGTCGGTCTCGACGTAAATGCGGCTGCGGAGATTGTTGAGCACGAGCGTCTGGTGCGTTTCGGCCACGCCGAGTTCCCACGGCGCGCCCGCGTGCTTGATGGAAGACAGGGGCGAGGCGCCCGTGCCGCCGTCGTGGCCGCTGATGAGCACGACATCCGCGTGCGCCTTGGCGACGCCCGCGGCGATGGTGCCCACGCCGACCTCCGACACCAGCTTCACGCTGACGCGGGCGTTGCGGTTGGAGTTTTTCAGGTCGTGAATCAGCTCCGCTAAGTCTTCGATGGAGTAAATGTCGTGGTGCGGCGGCGGTGAAATGAGGCCGACGCCCGGGGTGGTGAACCGGGTCTTGGCGACCCACGGATAAACCTTGCGGCCGGGCAGTTCGCCGCCTTCGCCGGGCTTGGCGCCCTGGGCCATCTTGATTTGCAGCTCGCGCGCGTTGACGAGGTAATGGCTGGTCACGCCGAACCGGCCGGAAGCGACCTGTTTGATGGCCGAATTTTTCGAGTCGCCCCGTTCGTTGGTCCAGACAAAGCGTTCCGGGTCTTCGCCACCCTCGCCGGTGTTGCTCTTGCCGCCGAGGCGGTTCATGGCGATGGCGAGCGTCTCATGCGCCTCCTGCGAGATGGACCCGTAACTCATCGCGCCGGTCTTGAAGCGTTTGACGATTTCCCCGACCGGTTCGACCTCTTCGAGGGGGAGCGGTTTTTCGGCCCACTTGAAATCAAGCAGTCCGCGCAGGGTGCAGAGATTTTTGGCCTGGTGGTTGACCAGATCCGCGTATTCCTGGAAAACCTTGTAGCTCCCGAGCCGGCAGGAAATCTGCAGCTTGTGAATTGTTTGCGGATTGAACAGGTGATACTCGCCGCCGTCGCGCCATTGGTACTGGCCGCCGGGGTCGAGGGCGGCGCCATGGACCTGGCGTTCGGGGAACGCCTGCCGGTGCCGCGCCAAAACCTCCTCCGCAATCACATCGAGGCCCACGCCTTCGATGCGCGAGGGCGTCCAGGTGAAGTATTTGTCCACCACTTCGGTGTTGAGGCCGACGGCCTCGAAAATCTGCGCGCCGCGATAGCTCTGGATGGTGGAGATGCCCATCTTGGACATGGTCTTGACCACGCCTTTGACGGCGGCCTTGATGTATTTCTTGATGGCGGTCTTGTGGTCCATGCCGGTCAGCAGGCCTTCCCGGATCATGTCGTCGAGCGTTTCGTACGCCACGTACGGGTTGATGGCGCTGCAGCCGTAGCCGATGAGCAGCGCAAAATGGTGCACCTCGCGCGGCTCGCCGGATTCCAGCACCAGGCCGACCCTGCTGCGGGCGCCGGCCCGGATCAAATGATGATGCAGGCCGGAGACGGCGAGCAGGGCGGGGATGGGCGCGTGTTCCGGGCTGATGCCGCGGTCGGACAAAATCAAAATGCTGGCGCCATTCACTATGGCCTGGTCCGCGGCGGCAAACAATTTATCGAGCGCGTTTTTCAGTCCCGGCGCGCCTTCCGCCACCGGGAACACAATCGGCAGGGTTTCGGCCTTGAAACCGGGCCGGTCCACGTGCCGGAGTTTTTCCAGGTCCTCATCGGTCAGCATCGGATTCTCCAGCTTGATCATCCGGCAGCTTTCGGGCGTCGGGTGGAGCAGGCCGCCGCGGGCGCCGACCATCGTCTCGGTGGACGTGATGTTCTCCTCACGGATCGGGTCGATGGGCGGGTTGGTGACCTGGGCGAAGAGCTGCTTGAAATAGTTGTAAAGCAGCTGGGGTTTGTTCGACAGCACTGCGAGCGGCGTGTCGGTGCCCATGGACCCGAGCGGCTGCACGCCGTCATTCGCCATCGGGCCGATGATGAAGCGCAGATCCTCGAACGTGTAACCAAACGCCTGCTGGCGCTGGAGCACGGTCTGGTGTCCCGGCTCGGTCCGGAATCCCGGGTCGGGCAGGTTCTTCAGCAGCACATGGTGCTGGTCGAGCCACTGGCGGTAAGGATGCCGGGTGGCGTATTTGTTCTTGAGTTCCTCGTCGGCGATGATGCGGCCCTGTTCGATGTCCACGAGAAACATGCGGCCGGGCTGCAGGCGGCCCTTGTGGGCGACGCGATCCGGTTCGACCGGCAGCACGCCGGCCTCGGAGGCCATGATGACGAGGTCGTCCTTGGTGACGTAATAGCGGGAGGGACGCAGGCCGTTGCGATCCAGGCAGGCGCCGATGACCTTGCCGTCGGTGAAGGCGATGGACGCCGGACCGTCCCACGGTTCCATGAGGCAGGAATGATATTCGTAGAACGCCCGTTTTTCCGGGCTCATGCTCTCGTGGTTTTCCCACGGCTCGGGAATCATCATCATCATGGCGTGCGGCAGCTCGCGTCCCGTCATGACGAGCATTTCGACGCAATTGTCAAACATGGCCGAGTCGCTGCCGTCGGTGTTGATAACGGGCAGGATTTTCTTGATGTCGTCGCCGAACAAGTCGGACCGGAAATTGGCCTGGCCGGCGTGCATCCAGTTGATGTTGCCGCGCAGCGTGTTGATTTCGCCGTTGTGGGCGACGTAACGGTACGGATGGCTGCGGTCCCAGCTCGGGAAGGTGTTGGTCGAAAAGCGCGAATGAATGAGGGCCAGCGCGGTGACCATGCTTTCGTCGCGCAGGTCGGGATAATACTTCGCGACCTGTTCCGGCATGAGCATGCCTTTGTAAACGACCGTCTTGTAGGACAGGCTGGAAACGTAAAACCATTGGCCGCCGGGAATTTTGCCGGCGTAGCGGATGCGCTGTTCGGCGACCTTGCGGATGACGTAAAGCTTGCGTTCGAAGGCGAGGTCGTCTTTGAGCGACGGGTGGCGTCCGATGAACACCTGCGCCATGTGCGGCTCGGCCGCCACGGCGGTTTTGCCCAGCGAAGCATTGTCCGTGGGAATGTCGCGCCAGCCGAGCAGGGTCTGGCCTTCCTCGGCCACGATTTTGGCAAAGGCGGCCTTGACGGTCTCGCGTTCGGCGGGATTTCGGGGCAGGAAGAGCATGCCGACGCCGTACTGGCCGGCGGTGGGAATTTTAAAGCCCGCCTTATCGGTGACCTTGAGCAGGAACTCGTGCGGCGTCTGCATGAGGATGCCGGCGCCGTCGCCGGTATTGGCTTCGCAACCGCACGCGCCCCGGTGGTCGAGGTTCAGGAGGATCTGCAGCGCGTCCGTCACCAACTGGTGGGACTTGCGTCCCTTCATGTTGACAACGAATCCCACCCCGCAGGAATCATGTTCAAACTGCGGATCGTACAGGCCCTGTTTGGGCGGCGGGGTTGTTCGCACCGCGCCTTGGTTGTGTTTCGGTTCCATGCTGCTGTTCATCGCCCGGGCTCCATGGCCCGTCGTTCCACTATTTTTTACTGCATTTTGACCGGTGCGCAATAAATGTTTTTAAAAAAAGCCGGGTCTCGTTCCATTAGAATGCAATTCATTAATCTCATTTACATTAGTCGGGTAAAATTGCCGGCCGAAAAAATAATCTGTTACCTTTCCGCGCTGGCGTAAATATGTCGGTGAAATCATGAATGACGACCTGATCCTGCTGCGGGAATACGCCCGGGGCCATTCCGAGGAGGCGTTTGCCGCGCTCGTGTCGCGCCACGTGAATCTGGTCTATTCCGTGGCGCTGCGGCAGGTCTGCGACCCGCATCTGGCTGAGGAAATCACACAGGCAGTGTTCATCATTCTGGCGCGCAAGGCGGATTCACTCGGCGAAAAAACCATTATAAGCGGCTGGCTGTGCCGCACGGCGCGATATGCCGCCGCCAACGCGCTGACCATTCAACGCCGGCGACAACGCCGCGAACAGGAGGCGCACATGCAATCCAGCTTGAACGAACCGGAGACGGGGGAAACCTGGTCCCAAATCGCTCCGCTGCTCGACGTCGCGATGGAACGGCTTGGGCAAAAAGATCACGATGCCGTCGTGCTGCGGTTTTTTGAGGGTAGAGATTTCAAGGAAGTCGGTGCGGCGCTGGGGGCGAGCGAAGACGCGGCCAAGATGCGGGTGAGCCGCGCGCTGGAAAAGCTGCGGAAATTTTTCACTAAACGCGGCGTCAATTCGACCACGGCCATCATCACCGGGGCAATTTCCGCCCATTCCGTTCACGCCGCGCCGGTGGTACTGGCCAAATCCGTGACCGCCGTGGCGGTTGTAAAAGGGTCAATTGCTGCGGCATCAACTTTGACCCTCGTGAAAGGAACGATAAATCTCATGGCATGGATAAAAGCAAAAACGGCGATTGTTGGTACGGGGATGCTACTTGCCGCCGCAACGACAACGGCGGTGGCAATCAACTGGGAGCTGAACTCTAAAGCGTTGGATGAAAATCCCCCGATAATCATCCTTCGGCCAACTCAATTTCAATCCCTGACCGGCGGCGCGACGTCGGGGAGCAAAGTTGTGCTCAAGAATGTTTCATTACGGCTGTTGCTGACAATGGCCTATGGACCTTATCAGTTTCGGATGGTGCTGCCCAAGGATTGCCCCAATGACAATTTCGATTTTATGTACACGCTGGCCGGCAATCCCACGGAGGCATTGAAAGCCGAAATCAAAAAACAATTTGGCCTGGTCGCGCATCGCGAAGTCCGCCAAACTGATATCTTGCTGGCCAAAACTACAAACCCGAATGCTCCTGGTCTTAAGATCACTAACGGCAAAGAAAATCAGCAAATCGGGAATTTTAGAAATATCGTATTTAAAGGAGTGCAGATTGATGCTCTGAGACGCTGGCTTGAGGCTATTACGGAAATGCCAGTCATTGATCAAACCGGCCTGACAAACTACTACGACATTACCGTGAATTGGAAGCCACATGCAGGTCAATCCGAAGAGGACGCGATTCGCCAGATTTTGCCCGGCCAATTCGGCGTCGAACTTGTTCCCACGAATATGCCCATTGAAATGCTGGTCGTTGAAAAGGCGCAATAGCATTTTCCTTTAACGCGCCTCGCAAACCATTTTACACGCCGCCCGCGCGTTGTATAATGTTCCTCTGTGAATTCAGCAAAGCGCACGCGCGTCGTCTGCGGCATGAGCGGGGGAGTGGACTCCTCCGCCACGGCGGCGCTGTTGCTCAAACAGGGCTACGAAGTCGTCGGCATCACGCTCAAGCTCTGGCCGCAGGATTGCGTGAACCGCGCCGAGGACAAGTGCTGCGGCCCGCAGGCGGTCACCGATGCCCGCGCCGTCTGCCACCAGCTCGGCATCCCGTATTACCTGATTGACGAGGCGGCGGAATTCCAGAAGCACGTCATCAGTTACTTCGCCGACGAGTACAAGGCGGGCCGCACACCGAACCCGTGTGTGATGTGCAACCAGAATTTGAAATTCGGCCGGCTCATTGACCGCGCCGACCAGCTCGGCGCGCAGTACATCGCCACCGGGCATTTTGCGCGGATTGAGCGCGCCTTTCCTAGGAGCACCGACGTTTCGTCGGCGAGTCGGCCGGGAAATGGCGGCCGGCGGGACGCCGACGCTCCCAGCGCAGGCCGTTACCTGCTCAAGCGCGGACGCGATCTGAAGAAGGACCAGAGTTATTTCCTTTTTTCGCTGCGGCAGGACCAGATGGCGCGCGCGCTGTTTCCGCTTGGTGAAAAAACCAAGAGCGACACGCGTGAGGTGGCACGGCATTGCCAGCTCAAGACCGCCGACAAGGAGGAGAGCATGGAAATCTGTTTCGTGCCGGACAACGATTACGGCAAGTTCCTCGAGTCAGCGAACCTGGCGCAGAAGCATGAGGGCGAGATCGTGGATTTGCACGGTCACGTGCTCGGCCGGCACGACGGCATCGAGTTTTATACCATCGGCCAGCGACGCGGCCTCGGCATCACCACGCCGCAGCCGGTTTATGTGGTCGAGCTGGACGTGGAAAACAACCGGGTCGTTGTCGGTGCTGACTCGGCGCTCGACCGCGATGAATTCACGGTGAGCAATTGCAACTGGATTCCATTCGATCGTTTGACGCAGCCTATCGAAGCGACGGCCAAGATTCGTTACAACCATCCCGGCACGCCGGCAACGGTGACGCCGGTGGGGCAGGGCGGGGCAAAGGTAAAATTGCATGAACCGCAACGCGCCATCACGCCCGGCCAGGCGGCGGTGTTTTACCAGGATGATCTGGTCGTCGGCGGCGGTTGGATAACGAAATAAAACCGGGCGGCGTTTCCACGCCGTCCGAATGGCCGGTCAACCAGCGGCAACGACAGGCCCCGGCCATCTCCCCAACCGGACCGGTGGATAATCCGCCACGGTGAGGATTGACCTCTTGAGAAAATCCCATTTTTTAAAATCCCGAGATATCAGAATGTATATTTATGTAAGTAATAAGCGGTTCTGGAAGTGAAACCCGGGCGCAGGCGATCCGCATTGACATGCTCCTTTTCAAGACAATTCCTGTCTTGGGGGTTGTGCCTTCTGCGGGATGAGAATGCCGACAATTGAGGCAGGGTAACTGAAGCAAATATGTGGGTTTTGAAATCCGCGGCGAAGACATTGATGTCCGCACAGCTTTGCCGGAACCCGGGCTTGTCCAATAGTGTGCCACCCGGTTCCAAAAATTTCACGGGCCGGGATTGGCATGTTGGCAAGCCTTATGCGTAGAGAACGGGCAAGATGTACAAAGTAGTTGTAGTATCGGGTCGGACCGGGCGTTCTATTTCACGTTTTTTTCTTTGCAGCGTCTTGTTTGTGGTGACGCAACTTTCCGCTTTTGCTGCCGGAAGTGTGAACCTGGCATGGAACCCCACCACAGATTCCACCGTTGTGGGTTTCAATATTTATTATGGTGGCGCCAGTGCCACCTATACCAACGAGTTTTCGGTTGGGATGGCAACCAATGCCACCATTTCCGGCCTGGTCCCGGGAGCCACTTATTATTTTGCAGCGACCACGTACAATGCCGCCGGTCTGGAAAGTCCGTTTTCCGCCGAGATCTCCTATCTGGTTCCCCCGATTGTTCCGGTGGGGAACCAGCCGCCGACGTTGAATGCGATCGGGAGCTTCTCCGTCAATGAAAACGCCGGCCTGCAAACTGTCGGATTATCCGGCATCACTTCCGGTTCAACCAATGAAAATCAGACACTCACCGTTACCGCCTCTTCCAGCAATACGAATTTGGTTCCCAATCCGGCGGTCAATTATACCAGCGCCAACACCACGGGGTTTCTGACCTTTGCGCCGGTGTCCAACGCCAATGGCTCGGTCACCATCACCGTCACCGTCAATGATGGTGGAGCCAGCAACAACATCGTCACCCAGACTTTCACGGTCACCGTCAAGCCGGTGAACCAGCCGCCGACGTTGAATGCGATCGGGAGCTTCTCCATCAATGAGAACGCCGGGCTGCAAACGGTGAACCTGTCCGGCATCAGTTCCGGCGCGGCCAATGAAAACCAGACGCTGACGGTCACGGCCACGTCGAGCAACACCGGCTTGATACCCAACCCGACGGTCAATTATACCAGCGCCAACACCACGGGGTTCCTGACCTTTGCGCCGGCAACCAACGCCAATGGCTCGGCCACCATCACCGTGAAAGTCAATGACGGAGGAACCAGCAACAACATCGTCACCCAGACTTTCACAGTCACCGTCAACCCGGTGAACCAGCCGCCGACTTTGAACGCCATCGCCAACCTTGGCATTAATGGGAATGTCGGGCTGCAAACGGTGAATTTGTCCGGCATCAGTTCCGGGGCGGCCAACGAAAACCAGACTTTGACCATCACGGCGTCGTCCAGCAACACCAATTTGATTTCCCCACCGACGGTGAATTACACCAACGGGAGCACGACAGGAACGCTGACCTTCATGCCGGTGACCAACGCCAATAACTCGGCCACCATCGCCGTTACCGTCAACGATGGTGGAACCAGCAATAACATCGTGACCCAGACATTTACGGTCAACGTTCTGGCAGTCGGCGATCAAACCGCGCCCACCAATCAAATCACCGCCCCGACATCAAACCAGCAGTGGACCAACGGGACGTTCACGGTGACGGGCAAGGCGGGCGACAACGTGGCGGTGAGCGCGGTGTATTGTTCGTTGAACGGGTCGGGCTGGATATCGGCGACGTCAGCCAACAGGTGGACGAACTGGACGACGAGTGTGACGCTGACTCCGGGAACCAACACGGTCCAGGCGTATGCGGTGGACACCAGCGGGAACGTCTCGGCGACCAACACGGTCAAGTTTGTATATGTGGTGCTCAAACCCCTGACGGTGCAAATCATCGGCCTCGGAACGGTCAAGACCAACTGTGGCACGCTCAATCCCAACTACTCCACCGGGACGCTGCTGGCGATTAATGAGAACTACGCGATGACCGCCAGTGCCGTGACGAATTTGGGATTCGGGTTTACGAACTGGACCGACGGCTCCAGCAAGGTGTTGACCAATGGCGCCACGTTGCGGTTCACGATGCAGCCGAATCTGGTTTTGAAGGCGAATTTTGTGGATGTGCAGAAGCCGGTGGTGAGCGTTGTGAGTCCGGCGTTGAACCAGCAGTGGACCAACGGGACGTTCACGGTGACGGGCAAGGCGGGCGACAACGTGGCGGTGGGGGCGGTGTATTGTTCGTTGAACGGGTCTGGCTGGACGGCGGTGACGACCACCAACGGTTGGACGAACTGGACGGCGGGTGTGACGCTGACTCCAGGAACCAACATGGTGCAGGCGTATGCGGTGGACACCAGCGGGAACATTTCGGCGACCAATACGGCCAGTTTTGAATATGTGGTGCTCACGCCCATGACGGTGCAGATCGTCGGGCGCGGCACGGTCAAGACCAATTACAACGGGATGTTGCTGGCGATCAATGAGAACTACACGATGACGGCCAGTGCCGTGACGAATTCGGGATTCGGGTTTACGAACTGGACCGATGGCTCCAGCAATGTGCTGACCAATGGCGCCACGTTGCGGTTTACGATGCAGCCGAACCTGGTTTTGAAGGCGAATTTTGTGGATGTGCAGAAGCCGGTGGTGAGCATTGTGAGTCCGGCGTCAAACCAGCAGTGGACCAACGGGACGTTTACGGTGACGGGCAAGGCGGGCGACAACGTGGCGGTGGGGGCGGTGTATTGTTCGTTGAACGGGTCTGGCTGGATGGCGGTGACGACCACCAACGGTTGGACGAACTGGACGGCGGGTGTGACGCTGACTCCGGGAACCAACACGGTCCGGGCGTATGCGGTGGACACCAGCGGGAACATTTCGGCGACCAACACGGTCAGTTTTGAATATGTGGTGCTCACGCCCATGACGGTGCAGATCGTCGGGCGCGGCACGGTCAAGACCAATTACAACGGGATGCTGCTGGCGATCAATGAGAACTACACGATGACCGCCAGTGCCGTGATGAATTCGGGATTCGGGTTTACGAACTGGACCGACGGCTCCAGCAACGTGTTGACCAATGGCGCCACGTTGCGATTCACGATGCAGCCGAACCTGACATATACGGCAAACTTTGTGGATGTGCAGAAGCCGGTGGTGAGCATCGTGAGTCCGGCGTCAAACCAGCAGTGGACCAACGGGACGTTTACGGTGACGGGCAAGGCGGGCGACAATGTGGCGGTGGGGGCGGTGTATTGTTCGTTGAACGGGTCTGGCTGGACGGCGGTGACGACCACCAACGGTTGGACGAACTGGACGGCGGGTGTGACGCTGACTCCAGGAACCAACATG
>JBKQOA010000006.1:0-8837 GCA_052145735.1 Limisphaerales bacterium | reverse complement strand
GCTGAAAAGAAAGAAAGGAATTTTTTCCAGAATCAACCGCCGAAAAGAGGTTCCTTTGGCCGCCGTCTTTTTAGCCGGGGCAGCTTTTGGCGGTTGCGTCCTTGCGAGCGGCCAGTAATCCAACAGGAGCAGCGTAAAGGGGAGCGTGACGAGCATTGGTTTGGACATCAGTCCGAGGGCGAAAAGAAGAAGGGCGAGGGCGTAGTAAAACTTGAACTTTGGACTTTGAGCTTTGAACTCCTCCACATAGCGGAGGTAAGCCCAGGTTGTCAAAAACCAAAAGAACGTGCTGAGCACGTCCTTGCGCTCGGCCACCCAGGCCACGGACTCGACATGCAACGGGTGAAAGGCGAAGAGCGCCGCCACCGCCGCGCTGCGCCAGACGGCTCCGGTCATCCGCCGCAGCAGTTGGAAGAGCAGGACGGCGTTGGCGGCGTGGTAGAGCAGGTTGACGAAGTGCGGCCAGCGCGGATTCAGCCCGAAGCATTGTCAATCGAGCATGTGGGTGAGCATGGTGATGGGATGCAAATTGCGCGCCACTTCACTGCGCCAGGCCCATTTGAAGCTTTTGGCCGTCAGGCCGGCTTGCACGTAAGGATTGGCGGTGACGAAGTCCGTGTCGTCATAGTTGACAAATTGGCAGTTGGTCACGGGCCAGAAGACCGCCAGGGTCATCAGGGCCAGCGCGATGGCAATCCAGCGGGAGGCGTGTCCGGCCGGGGCGGGCGCGGCTGCAGGGGGCTTCTTTGGTTCAGTCATCGCAGGGCGAAGAGACGGAGGAAGTTGGATTGCACTTGGGCGGCCAGGTCCTCCAGGGGCAGGCCGAGCAGTTCGGCCGCAAATTCATAGACGGCGCGCAAATTGGCCGGATGATTGAGGGGTTTTCCGGCGGCGTCAAGCAAAGGAAAGCGGTTGCGCCCGGCGGGCAGCAACTGGTCCGGGGCGTCCGTCTCGATGAGCAAGCGGTCGGGCGGCACATGGCGGAAGGTTTGGCCGCGGCGGGCTTTGCGCGGGTGGGCGAAATAACCCGGGAGCGAGAAATAGGCGCCCAGTTTGGCCAGGGGCGGGATCAATTCCGGCGCGCCGCCGAAGGAATGGAGGAGAAAGCCCGGGGCGGGGCGGGGTTGGGCGCGGAGGATTTCGAGCAACCGGCCCCAGGCCTGGAGGCAATGAATGCTGGCCGGCAAACCGCGCTCGGCGGCCAGGCGCAGTTGCCAGACGAAAACTTCCTCCTGCCGGGCGAAATCGGCGTCTTTGATCCAGCGGTCCAGGCCGATTTCTCCGATGGCGGAGGGGATTTGACCCAGGTAATGGAGCAGTTTGGGGCGCCATTCCGGCGAGCATTCCTTGAGGTGCCAGGGATGATAGCCGAAGGAAGGCAGCACCTGTGGAAAGCGCCGCGCCAAGGCCAAAACGTCCGGCCAATCCGTTTCGCACGCGCCGTTGACCACCATGCGGGCAATCGGCTCGGCTTGCACCGCGGCCATGACCGCATCCAGGTGCGGCTTCAATCGGTCGTCCTGCAAATGATTGTGGGCGTCGTAGAGCATCATTTTTCCAAGTGGAGACGGGCGCAGGCGAGGATGGTCTGCCAGATTTTTCCCAGGCTGTTGCGCCGGTTGGGGGTGAGGTGTTGGGTGATGCCGAACTCTTCCAGGAAGGCCGGGCTGGTGCGCACGATTTCCTCCGGCGACTGGCCGCTGTAGAAGTCGCAGAGCAGCACGGCGATTCCCTTGACGATGGCGGAATCGGAATCGGCCCGGAACTGGCAGCGGCCGCCGGCGAATTGGGCCACGAACCAGACCTTGGCCAAACATCCTTCGACACGGAAGGCATCGGTTTTGCAAGCCGCCTCCAACGGCGGGGCGGCGCGACCGCGCCCGACGACATAAGCGAGCCTGTCCTGGGCGGATTTCAAGCCAGCCAACTTGGCTGTCAGATGCTGCTGCTTCTCGGCAATGGTCACTTCGGGGCAAGATATTGCGGCAGCGTCCGAAGTTCCAACGAAACTTCCGGCGCCGGCAGACGCAGGCGGATGAAGTGCGGCTGCGCCCGGGTCCAGGCGGCAGGCGACAGGGGCAGAGGCAGGCACCGTGACAAAGGGAATCGCACGCCGGATGATGGCGCGGCGCGCGGGCAAAAAACAGGTGAAATTTTTTGCTGGATTCGGCCGCGCCGGGTGTTATAGTGATGCCATCGCCATGACAACCACCGGCACCATCAGCACCATATTACATCACAAAGGCGCGGCAGTTTGGACCATTTCGCCCCAGGCGACTGTGTTCGAAGCGATCCAACTGCTGGCCAAAAAAAACATCGGCGCCCTTCCCGTCGTGGAAGGGGACAAGCTCATCGGCATATTCTCCGAGCGCGATTACACGCGCAAAGTGGCGCTGGAAGGCAAGACTTCGCACACGACCAAGGTGCGGGACATCCTGACCACCAACGTGGCCACAATCACACCGCAGGAGACGGTGGAGAACGCGATGCGCCTGATGACCGAGAAGCACATCCGCCATCTGCCGGTGATCGAGAACGGCAGGATGGTGGGTTTCGTCTCGATCGGGGACATGGTCAATTGGATCATATCGGCGCAAACGGCGGCGATTGACCAGTTGGAGGCGTACGTGTCGGGGCGGTAAAGCGGAGCGCCCGGTTCATTTCGCGGGCATAAACTCCTGCCTTAAGAGTTGCGGTCAGTTTTTATGCAATTGACGGCCGCTTGTCGTCCTGTTCCCGCGCAAGCAGGAGGTATCAGCCGATGCCTTCCAGACGGTCGGCATAGACGTTTACCAGCTTGTTGGTCTTGAGCAGCGATTCGATCTGCGGCCAGCGGCGGGCGAGCAAAGCATGATATTCATTTCTGCGGAGATTGCCGAACCGCAGATGCACGACTCGCGGCGGCGGCGAACTCGCCATGATCCGATCCGAAAAATCCGTATCCTTGCTCACGATGACCAAATCATGCTTCCGGGCAAACTCCCAAATCTGCGAGTCGGATGGATTCCGACCGGCCTTGGCAAGAGGAACAATGGGAAGCTTTGGCGAAAATCGTAAGCGCGCGGGTACGTTTCCGTCCAATAGACAGCCCTTCATGCAGCCCGCACCACGGAGAAGTGGTTGCCCATAAGGCGAGAAGCGTAATCCAGGCACGCTTGCACGTCGGCGCGCGTGAGCTTTGGATACTCCTCCAGCACGTCCTCGACGGAATCACCCGCAGCGAGGAACTCCAAGACCGTCTGCACCGTAATGCGCGTGCCGCGAACCACAGGCCGTCCGTTGCAAACATCCGGTTTGATTGAAATGCGTTCCGCCATGACGCTAAACTACCACAACTGCCCACGAATCCAAGAGGAAACGCGGAGGCCGTTGGCCAGCGCGTTTTTCCAACTCAATCCCTGGAATTTCGCGCGCCGTTCCGCCAAAAATATTGGCAGAAAGCACTCGCTTGAATGCCGAAGTTATCAGCGCAGCCGCGCTCATTTTTCACATAGGACGCCCTACTCCTAACGGAGTTGAGGGGTTTTCGCAACGATTTGGCGAGATTTTTGGCCGAATTTTTGGCCACAATTTTGGCCACGATCATGCCACTCCATCGGCCACTCTCCGGCCACGCACCGGCCACGCAGCGGCAATTTGGTTTCAATTTCGGAACGAGTTGCGATTGAGCTGGGGCCGTTTGGGGGCGATCAATCGCTGATGCTTTTGCCGCGCGGGAGCCATGCCGGTCCATTCAAAGTGCGTCCAGGGGACTTGCCACACTGAGCGCCTCGGCGTGCAAGTATCCCATCGTCGTCTCCAGCGACTGATGGCCCATGGCCTCCTGTATCGCCCGTGGATTGGCGCCGCGATTGAGGCAGTGCGTTGCATACGCGTGACGAAGTTCGTGCGGCAGGATGAATAATCCGGCTTTCTGGCACGCTTTGCGAACCGCCCGTTGCACGTTGGCCTCGTGCAATCTCCACCGGACCCATTTCTTCGTTCGCGGATCAAGACAACTATTGTTTGCCGGGAAAAGCCAGGCCCAATGCCAGTCAAATTGCGCCGCTGGATACTTGACCGCCAGTTGATGCGGCAAGGCGGCTGGCACGCGATCCTGTTGATCCCGCTTCCACACCACCCGGGCCGATTCAATTTGCTCCCGCATGTCTTCCAAGGCCGAACACGGAATGGCCACCGCGCGGTCCTTGCCGCCCTTGCCTGCGCGGATGATCAATTGCGCCGTTTCCACGTCCACGTCCTTGATCCGCAGGTTGAGCGGTTCGCAAACGCGCAATCCGCAACCGTAGAGCAGCCGTACCGCCAGGCTTGTGGCAAAGTCACTGTCAGCCTGGATTGTCTTGATTAACTGCCATGTGTCGGTCGGTGTCGGGGCGCGGCGAATTTGGGCCGGCCGTCTGGCCCGCAAAGCCCGGACGTTTTTCAGTTCCACGCCCAGGGTTTCCTTGTAGAAAAAGATAATCGCGTTAAAGGCTTGATTTTGGGTGCTGGCCGCGACATTCTCCTGAGCCAGAGCATTCAAAAACCGTTCCAGTTTTTGTTCACTCGATAAATGAGCCGGAAATTCTTTGAGGTTGTCGCAATATCGCCGGAGCCAGGCGCAGTAGCTCCGCTCAGTGGCGAGTGCAAGATGCTTGCGCCGAATCACTTCCGTAAGCCGTGCCACCGCTTTTTCGGTATTCATTCAGCTATTTTAATATACGAACCGCCTGTTGTATATCAATAGTTAGGCCGATACCATACGCACGACTCGGTGTTCAAAACCATTATATGAAAAAGCACATCACACTCGGATTAGTCGCGAGCACTTTGTTTCTGGCGGGTTGTTGCACAACACATCACGCCACCAAATATGAATACAAGGTTGTAAACACACTCACTACAGCCAATAGTTTAGCCGACCAAGGATGGAGCGTGGTCGCCTTTACCGGGATGGCTTCCGGCCCCGACGAGTTTCTCTTAAAGCGAGCCAAGCCATGACAATGGTTTTTCGGCCTAACCAGTCGCCGGAGCCAACCGCCGTTACCGCTGCGGTTGCAATCCACGCCGCGAGTCGGCTGTGGCTCAGCTTTTTTCGTTAGGTGTCATTCGCGTATGTCGCTCGATAGAGAAAACATCACTTTGATTACAGCCGTCGCCGGAGCCTGTTTCGGGCTTCTCGGTGCTGTCCTCGGCGTTATGAATACTTGGCGAGCTTTTGACCGCGACAGGATTCGGATTCGAGTCGAGCCTAGATTTTTCATTCGCACCGATGGCATGGTCAGCATGGGTGGTTATCAGTTGGTCATCACCAATCTTAGTTATATTCCAGTGACGATTACTCAAGTCGGATTCAAGCTGCGAGACGGTAAGAATCTGCTCACTTTTTTCAGACCACTTGATTGCACCTTGCCACAGCGCATGGAAGCGCGGACACGTTTCACAGCGTCCATACCTGAACCCGATGGTCGCGCATTTCTGGACATTCGCTGCACCTATGCCGACACCGCTTGCGGGGAGCATTTCACCGGGAGTTGTAGGAAGTTCCGACGTGAGTTGGAGCGTCGCGCTGCACCCAAGCAGTGAGCATATTTTATGAGTTATTCGACCATGAGACCTAACAAGTCGCCGGAGCCAACAGCCGTTATCGCTGTCAGTTCCGCTTGCGCGGTTCACGTCGCAGGTCGGCGGTGGCTCAGCTTTTTTCGTTAGGCCACTTCACGCGCCGTGAGATTTATCATCCCATATTTAGTTTGTTTTTTGGTTGGTGTTGGCATTGGCTGGTATGTTGGCCACACCTTGCAGATCGCCGAAGCGCGCCGCGTCGTCAATCAAGGCATGACCAAAGTTGAGGAGGTTTATGATGCAGCGGAAGCCCGGTCTGCTTTGAGAGCGGTTCCGATTATTCAGTCTGCCGATACGAAGCAGGCAGTTGATTGGTTTGCCAGACCTATTGCCATTTATTACCATAAGTTTGCTGGCGAGGCTTGCACGAATTCCGAGCGGCAGATATTACGCGACATGATTGAGCAGTTAGCGAGCACAAACAAAATCGTAGCCGATGCGATTCATACCAAGATTCAGTGACATTGACCAGTGGCCTAACAAGTCGCCGGAGCCAACCGCCGTTGGCGCGGTCAGTTCCGCTGTCGCGGTTCACGTCGCGGGTCGGCGGTGGCTCAGCTGGTCAACGACAATCATCTCTTTCCACTGGCGACAATTATTATTTGCCAGTAGTTCAGGGTTAAGTTCTTCATCTTGTCATCTGTTCTCCTCTGTTATTCTTGGTGGGGAGGCCCCTGCGGTGGAACGGAGTCTTTGACGCCGTCAGGCGGCAAAGACGTAGTGGAACCGCAGGGGCCTCCGGCCGGTTGTGTCTGGCCTTTTTCCCTTCCCTGCGCCTTCTGGGCGCGCACGCTTTCGCCGTTGAACTCCAAGATCATGGCGTGATGCACCAGTCGGTCAATGGCGGCCATGGTGGTCATCGGATCCTTGAAAATCTGGTCCCATTTGGAAAAGACCAGATTGCTGCTAATCAGCACGCTGCGACGCTCATAGCGCTCTGCCAGGAATGTGAACAAGACTTCCATTTCCTGGCGGTCTTGCTGGACGTATCCCAAATCGTCCAAGGCAATGACTCGATAGCGATCCAGGCGCTTGAGTTCACTTTCCAAGCGCAGCTCCTTCTTGGCTGTCAATAATCGTTGCACCAGTTTGAACGTCGGCGTAAAGAACACGGAGTATCGGTGGCGCAGGATCAACTCGCGACACAACGCCGCTAAAAAATGTGATTTCCCTCTTCCGGGCAAACCGAATGTTAAAATATTTTCCGCCCTCTCCACAAAGTGGCCTTCCAACAAAGTGGGCAGAAGCCGCCGAATTTTGCCCGGCAAGAGCTTCTCATCCAAATTGCCCAGAGTCTTGCCATCGGGCAGTCCAGACTCTTTGAGCAATCGCTGCATTTTGCGTTCGCGCCGGTCCTGCTCTTCGCTTTCGCATAAATGTTGCAGCAGGCGCTTGTAGCCCCAGTTCTCCCGCTCGGCCCGCACAACGCTTTCTTCCCAGATCGCCGCCACGGTCGGCAAGCGGAACGAGCGCCACATCACCGACAGTCCATCAGCCGGCATGGGCCACCTCCTGACTGGAACCCAGCAACGCATCATAGGTGCTCCACTCCGGCTGCAACTCGGCCATTTCAATTTGTGACACCGTGCGGGGCTGGAGAATGCGCCGCAACTTTTCCACACTCCAAACCGGATACGGTGGACTCAAGAAATCGGCCAGCATCACTTCCACGTCGGCCTCTCCCACTTCACTGGCCAGCTTGAGCAGCCGCAGATAGTCCACCGCGCCACGCCGCTGTCCCTGCTGGGCCACCAGGTGATCGTAAGCTTCCCGGAACAACGGGCCGGGAAATAACTGCTCCCGATACCGATACCTTTCAAAAGCTCCGGGCTTGCGCAACAGGTGATCAATGACATGCCGATAATCCAGGGCCACGCCCCCGTTGCCACAGCGCCGCGGCAGAATCAGCAACAGTTCCCGCCCGCTGTAAAGTTTGAGTTCGCGCTCGTAAACTTCTACTTTGATCTCCTGGCCGATTAGTCGCGCCGGGACGGAATAGCCCACTTTCTTGACACGAATCGTACTGGCCGAACTGACCGTGCAACTCACCTCGTCGTATTCACTCAGGCGCGTGGGCGGCAACAGTTTCATCACCGCCAACTCCTGCGCCAGTTTCTCCCGCCGACCTTGGTTGCCGCGCTCCAGCACCCGCTCCAAAAAATGTCCGTAGCCCGATTCCGATTCAAAGTCCCGACTCCCTCGCAACAGCAAATGCTGCCCCAACCGACGCTTCAGGTGCCCGTTGCTGGACTCGACGTCTCCGTTCTCGTTGGGACAGTTGATCCCAATCGTCCGGGGCTCCAATCCGTAATGCTCGCATAACGAGGCAAACGGCTCGTTGAACTCTCGCGCCGTTCGACCAGCGCCCACCCGGTGGGTGGCCGCGCTGCTGTTGTCCACGCGCAATTCCCGTGGCACGCGGCCCAAGCGATGCAGCGCCTCCTGCAATCCCTGGCGCAACGACAACATCGATTCGGACAGGCAGCGGGTGGCCCATTCCCAGTTGGAATGCGGCAACACGCTGTGACAAAGCAGGTGCTCGTAAGGCTGGCCCACAATCGTGACGGCCAACTCGTTGGCGTTGGTCCAGTCCAGTTGAAGGGCGCGACCGGCCTCCCAGTCTTGCGGAAAGAACACTTCCTTGTCCGGCCCGTGTTGCAGCCGCCACAGTTTGACCCGGCGTTGGAACGTCCGCAAATGGCTCTCGGCCACCGCCCATGGCGAATGCTCCCACAAATATTCGAACAGCGCCTTGGCCTCCAATTCCGGCGCCTCCTCCAGCATCACTTCCGCTTGCGGCCAAATCTCCTCCAACGGATCCTGGCGCGTGCGCCAGTCGTGCTTGGCCTGCAGTTCATTGGGCGGTTGCACCGCCCCTAAATATTTGCGCGCCGTCGGACGGCTCACGTCCGCCTTCATCGCGCTGATAGTTACGTTTCCAGTTTCTTGATATTTGTTCATCAGTTTTCGGTATTGTTGTTTAGTGATCATTCGCAGCGGCCCAGTCCGAGACCTCCCGGTCTCGGACGGCACCACTGCCCCAATCATCCCTAAACCACGAACAAACCGATAATTGTCACTGGAAAATTCTAATTGTCGCCAGCCAGTCCCCAGAACTTTGGTGATCGATAATCTTCGGGCGGCGGTCACGCGGGCGGATTGGTATGATCCCGAGATCAACCCGAAGGTGGAAGAGTTTTGCCGGCACTATGGCACGGTGATAATGCCCACAA
>JBKQOA010000005.1:0-10936 GCA_052145735.1 Limisphaerales bacterium | reverse complement strand
CCTGCTGGTAACACCGCACGGCTTCGGGGATTTGCGCCTGTTTCACCAGGGCATCGGCCAGATTGGCGTAAAGCTGCGGGTTGCCGGGGTCGAGGCGGACCGCTTCGCGGAAATGTTGGACGGCGCCATCGAACTGATGTTGCATGAACAAAACCGTGCCCAGATTGTTGTGGGCATCCGCATAGTCCGGATTCAATTTCAAGGCGGCCTCAAAACATTCGATGGCGTCGGCGAATTGTTTTTGGGCGGCCAGGGCAAAACCCAGATTGTTCAGCGCATCGTCGCGCTTGGGGTCGATTTGGAGGGCGTGACGATAACTGCCGATGGCTTCGTCCAGCCGGCCCAGCCGGGTCATGGCATTTCCCCAATTGTACAGGACGTCCGGGTTGTCGGGATTGATGCGCAGGGATTCGAGATAATAGTTGGTCGCCTCTCCCAGCCGCCCCTGGCGCGATAAACTGGAGCCGAGATTGTTGAGGGCCACGTAGTTTTCCTTGGTTACCGCAATCGTGTGGCGGAAGAGGGTTTCATTGTCCCGCCAGTAACCCAACTGGCCACGCGTGCGCCAGGCACAGGCGGCGAGAATGATGACAGCCAGAAAAAACATCGGCGGATTCGGCACCTTCAGAACCCGGCCGATGGCGCCAACGCCCCAGACCAAAAGGATGAAAAGGCCCGTCAACGGCAGATAGGTGTAACGGTCGGCCATGGCTTGGACGCCGACCTGGACCAGACCGATGACGGGGACCAGCATCCCGGCAAACCAAAACCAGCCGACCGTCGCAAACGGATGTTTCCGTCGCCAGCAGACCGCAACGATACCGAGACCCATGAACAACGCCGCCGAGCATAACACCAGCCGGATCGACCAGTGCCCCGGATACGGATAGATGACGGCCAGCGGTTCGGGCCTGAAGGTCAGTTCCAGATACCGGGCGTAGGAGACAAATACGTTTCCCAGCCGTTCAGCGAGCGGAACCCTCGCCAGCGGGGTGACTGCCCCGCCCGCTTGCTGCACGATAAATGTCACCCCGCACGAGATCGCGCTTAGGACAAAAAACGGCCATTTCTCCCGGAACAATCGCAAAATGCCTGGCACCTGCCACTGGTCACCTGTCACTCTTTGGAGCGGCCACCAGTCCAGCAACAACATCACAAACGGCAGCGTCACCAGCATCGGCTTGCTCATCAGTCCGCACGCAAAAAACACCAGCGCCAGCCAGTAAAAACGTGACGGGTGGCGGGTGACGGGTGACGAGTCGGGCGGGGCGAAGGCGGGCCACTGGTCACCCGCCACACGCCGTGCGTAGCCGGCGTAAAACCACAGCGCCAGCAGCCCGAAGAAGGCGCTCAAAACATCCTTGCGCTCCGAAATCCAGGCCACGGATTCCACGTGCACCGGATGCAAGGCAAACAATGCGGCCACCATCGCGCTCCGCCACGGCGCCGATGTCATTTGCCGGAGCAGCAGAAACAGCAGCACGGTGTTGGCCAGGTGAAACAGCAGGTTGGTGAAGTGCGGCCCCGCCGGCCCTTTGCCGAACAAATCCACGTCGAGCATCAGCGACAACCACGTCAACGGATGCCAGTTGCTGGCATGTCCGGTGGTAAAAGCCCAGATGACCCCCGGCAACGTCAGGCCGGCTTGAACATGAACATTGGACGTAAAATAGTCCGGGTCGTCGTAATTCAAAGATTCGCAATGGATGACCGGCCAGTAAACCGCCAGCGTGACCGCCACCAGCAACAGGCAAAGGAAAAACGGCATGGCCCGGCAACTGCGGGCAGGGTCGGGATTGCCCGATAACGTTGGTTTACTCACACGACAAACTCCAGTTCCTGCCGGTGCGGTATCAGGCCGCGCTCAAAGGCCCGGCCGAGAAACCGGCGGATGGATTCCCTGCCCCGCTCGCCGTAATCGAGCGTCCAGTGGTTCACGTACATCCCCACGAATTTGTCCGCCAGGTCGCGACCCATGTCGCGTGCATATTGCATCGCATGCTGCACCGCCTCGGCGCGATGATCCAGGCTGAACCGGATGCTCGCCGTCAGGATGTTGGAAATCTTCCGGCGCACGGCCGGCGGAAATTTCTTGTGAATGACATTGCCGCCGAGCGGCAGCGGCAGGCCGTCGTTTTCCCCGCCCCACCACACCCCCAGGTCTGCGCAGACGACCAGGCCCTCGTTTTGATACGTCAACTGCCCTTCATGGATGATGAGGCCCACATCCGCCTGGCCGGACCGGACGGCCTGGAAGATTTGATCGAACGGCACGACCACGTAATTGAATTCGTTCGCCGGCGTGTTCAACCACAGTTGCAGCGCCAGAAACGCGCTGGTCATGGTGCCGGGCACGGCAATTTTCTTCTTTGCCATCTCCATTTTGGAAAATTTCCGCCTGGCCACGAGCATCGGGCCATAACCGTCGCCCATGCTCGCGCCGCTGGGCAGCAAAGCGTATTGGCCGCTGACGTGGGCGTAGGCGTGGATGCTGACGGCGGTGATATCGAGTTCGCCGCGCGTGGCGCGTTCGTTGAGCGTCTGGATGTCCTGCAGAATGTGCTCGAACTGGAAGCCGTGCGTCGGGATCAAACCCTTCGCCAGCGCGTAAAACATGAAGGCGTCGTCGGGGTCAGGTGAGTGGCCGAGCGTCAACGTCGTTGGCTGCATGGGCCAAGGCTAAACCACCCGCCGCAGCCTGTCACGATGAGAAGCGGTTGTGCCTTGTCCCTGGCTTGTTTGCCCGGCAATTTTACGTTCAGCTTTCGAGGTTGGGTTCTTCAAGACCGCCCCCGCGTCCCGGCCAGGTCTGGCTGCAACCGACCGCCGATCTCCTTGTCGCTTTCAGTTCACGGTCCGGTTTGCAGGCAAACCCAGCCAGGCGCGTGGGTCGTGTTCCTCCTCAGCCAAACATGCGCGCTTGCCGGTCTTTGAAAAAACCTGGCAGCCGGCGTTGGCCCGCCTCCTTCGGTCCGGTCCGACGGCTGCCGAGGTTCCCCACCCAAAATCCAAACACCAACAGCGCTTGCATACCCGCGCGCTTCCAAGCACCCGGCGTGCCGTCGGGAAATTTCAGCGATACATTTTAAAAATCCGCTGTAATTCGTGAATTTTCGGAGAAGAAGAAATCAAAGCCACTGTTGCTTTTTTTCCACCCTGACAAAATCAGTCTCCGCTGTCGTCCTCCTCCCCGCCTCGGGCGATGTCCCTCGTTCACGGGCGCGGGAGAGGGTGAGGTGTCGAGCTTCTGAAGTCGCCGCGCCAAAGTTCGCGCTTTCATTCGGGGCGTTTAGCGATTAGCGTTCCGGGCGTATTGAAAACGACACATAATCTGATCAAACTGCTTGTTGTGATCATCGCCGGCGCGCTCCTGAGCGGCTGCGCCGCAGCGGTGCCCGCAGCTTCTTCCGGCGCCGGATTGCTCGGCCAGCAACAAGCGTCGGCACACACGCAGACCTCGGTCAACCTGGCGGAAGGCAATTTCGTGCTGGTCAAAACCAATGTGGTGGGCAGCAGCAAAGGTTTCAGCTTGCTGGGCTTGATTCCCATTTATCCGGCCCGGCTGACGAAGGCGATGGACCGGCTGTATGTGAAAGCCGAAATCCAGGTGGGCACGCCGAAGACCCTGGCGCACCTGGTCACCGAACATTCGAGCACCTATTGGATTTTGTTTTCGATTCCCGAGATCACGGCCCGGGCCGATGTCGTCCAGTTCAATCCAAGGACCGGGCCGGACAACGGAGCGAGGAAGAATCCTGCCCCGAAGCCGGGGGATGGAAGCTAGGGCGGGTTCAGAAAAACTGTGGCCGTTCGCAGGTAGGGCGGGCGCTGCTCCGCGGCCGGCGGCGCAGCAGCGCCGCCCTACCGAAACGCAATGTTCCCGGCTATGGCTTTATTTAAAATGCTCCAGTCTTTGAAGGGGGCGCATCATCGAGCCTGCGTTGCATCAACCGTTTGACCGGAGTAGTACCGGCTCAGCAATCTGGCATTGATGGCGTACACGTCGTTTTGGCCCGTTACCAGGGCAAGGGCTTCGGCAATGCAGGCGGTGTCAACCGCTTCCCGAAACTGGCCAGCCTGGGCGTAGGCGGCGGCGAGCGTGCCGATGAAAACAGGATATCTGGATTGGGTAAGGTCAACAGCCTTGGCGGCAAGGCGCACGGCTTCTTCGCCATTACGCAATTCGGGCTTGCCGGCCGCCGCCAAAATCCAGGCCAGATTATTCAAGGCCACGGGGTTGCCGGAATCCGCATCCAGAGCGTTACGATAGTGTTGAATGGCTTGTTCCACCCTTCCATCTGCCTCAAGCTGATGCGCCAGTTGCGTCTCCCGGGCCGCGTCCGTTCCCATCTGGAAGTTCAGATTATTTTCATTGGTGGACGAAAAACCCTGGAAAACCGGCACCGCGCCAGCCTGCACCTCCTGCGGGTTGACCGGTTGCGAATTGAACTGCACCCGGGAAAAAACCTTTACGACGTAATAATTTTGAGCCGGAGGGTTCCCGACCATGAAAGGAACAGGCCCGACATTTGCGCCATAAAATCCCGCGGTGCCGCTGGCGGTGCCGCCCATCAGATTCATCCAGGAAGACGGCGCGTATTGTAAATGTTCAACCCACCCCACGCTGCCCGATGGCAGCGGAGTTAAAATACCGATTTCCGGCACAACGACAACGTCGCCCGATTGTAGCAATGACCGTTCGACATCGGTCGGCTGGCCGCCAAGTCGTTCCATGTAATATTGGAACGCCCCATGCCCCTCAAACCACAGCGTGTGGCCTGCCGATTTGCATCTCGCCGTGATTTGTTCCGCAGCAGTCCGGCATGAATTGGCCAGTTGGTAATCAGCCGCGGCGATGCACAAGGCGATGGCCGCCGCCGGAATCAGCGGCCACAGCAGCCGGTTTCCCGTCATAAAATTCCCCCGGAAGACTTCCAACCGTCGCGCCAAAAGAATCGCCGCCGCCGGCACCAGGGGGAGAAAGCTCCGGACGTTTACGGTCCAGTTCAATACCGTGGCAAAAAAGATTATGCCGGCGATCCAGAGTGCCAGGATCAGGGTAACGACGTCCCGCCGCCGCCAGGTTTCGGCTGCAGTGAACAGCACCAGGTGCAACCCGCAGGCGGCCAACAAGACCACCTGGAGCAGGAAGTCCCAGTGGTTCAACAGGTCGGGAGCCGAGCTGTTCAAACCAACGTTGCTCCACAACCGGAACGTCACAAGCAATCCTCCCAGCATGACGATACCACCCACCAGCCATTCGCGGCGCCGCCACAACCACGGCGCGAAAAACAACATCGGCAGCAGGCTGCCGCCGGCAAACGTCAGATCAATGATTCCACTGGCCCGCCAGCCACCGGGGAATTCAATGTGGACGGTATGAGCGTAACTGACCGCAGCGAAGAACAATCCCCGCCCGTACATCCGCGCAGTCACCAGCTCGTATCCGGCCAGCATCAACCCCGGCACGGCCAGCCCCACCAACCACCACCCCGCCTTGCGCGTCCGCAACAGGCTCAGGGTGATCAGCAGCGGCAGCAGGGTGATGGCGCTGTACTTGGTCAGCACCGCCAGACCGGCCAGCACACCGGCGCCGATGAACTGCCACCGGCTCCCTTCCTTGCCCAAGGCCCGCTCCCACAACACCAGCGCCCAGATCCAAAATCCCAGCATCAGCACATCGCACATCAGCGTCGTGCTCGAAACCAGGAAGGCCGGCGTGAAGATCGCCACCAACGTGGCCAGCAACGGCCGTTCACACCACATCTCGGCCAGGGAATATATCCCCAAGGCGGTCAGAATAGCGACGGCCAGACAGGCCAGGTGCAGGACGGTTTCGCTCCAGCCAAACAAGGAAGCCACCCCCGCCAGGAAGTAGGATAACAGCGGCGGGTTATAGTTGGCCACCCACATGGGTATCGCCGACACCCACCAATTCACTTTGAAACCAAAAAAATCCGCCGGATGCTTCTGTATCCATTGTCCCGTCCAGACGAACAAAACGTCGTCGGTGTGGATTGCCTTGCCGATAAACGGGCCAAGGCACAATACGAGGATGATTCCAATCACGACCCGGGGATGCGCAGAAATCCAGGATTTCTTCACATTCACGGCTTGTGATTCTGCTTTGTTTCTCTTCTTTTTGGAACCCATCGCGTGGAATTCAACGTGCTTGGCCGCCTGCCGGATGCCAGCAAAGCCTATTCGGCAAACAAAGCTTTGGCAAATCGTTTCCCGGCGGGGCAACGTCCTGATTTCACAATTTGGGTAGGGCGGGCAGTCCTCTGCCCGCCGCAAATACGGTGAACGGCGCGCACGGAGTGACGCGCCCTACCGAAATTAGGACACTAACCCCGGCGGAGGGCGGCATCATTCTCACTTGTCAGCACAGTCTGGATAAGTCGCCCTGACTCTTTGGGACAGGGCAAAATACGCATACCAGATTGCGAACCATATCAAAGTCCCGACCACATTCATGACCGCCTCGTGCGCAACGGTGCCCGCGGCGCCCCCGCAAGCGGGTGACAGCACCAGCCACGCAAAAGACCAACCCAACACCAGAAAAATCCATCTCTTCGCCGATTGGATGGCTTTGGGCGCCTTGTTCTGAAGCCGGTGGCCAACATCATTACTCACCAGGGCAAGGCAAAGGGTGCCGGCAATGCAAACCGAATAGTAAATGATGGCCCCGGGATTATCAGGTGCGAATCGGATGCAACGAGCAATCCAAAGGCCGATACAGGAAACGACTGCGCCAAGGGGCCAGATATAAATGGCGACCACAACAAAGAAACGCAGCCACCCGCCCACACCTGCGAGGTCGCTTCTTACGCGCATCTGTTTGGGACGGTTAATTCGAGCGTTCGACGTCATATCATGTGCGGGCCGCCTGGACCCCATGGCTTGACACGGCAGTCAAGCGCGTTTGATTTCGGAGTGGTTGCGCGGGTTGCCGGCGAATGCCGCTCGATCCGCCCCGTGAGCGGCGCGTGCAGCGCCTGATTCATCATCAATGAAAGAAACCGAACACCCATGAAAAAATCGTGCCCTACATTGGTTTGCCCGTCCACAAAAAAGCATCGCGGTTGCCGTTGCAGCGGAGGAAAACCGTGAAGTTCGTAAAACGGCATCATTAACAATTGGGAGTCACCCCCTCGTTGACCATGTCGCAATAACTCGAACGCTTTGGCTCTCGATGGGCACCGGTTGAGATGCCCGGCGTAGAGAATCATGGCGAACCTGGCTCGGCATTCCGCCCGCAACTCATTGTCGTGATCTTTTCTGACACGGGCTCTACCAGCACACCCAACCCGAATGTGCACATCCACGCCAAGACTGCTGCCCCAACCTCCATCACTTTCTCGCCGCAGAATCTGTCCATAAATGCTGGTAATTCGGCCAATTTTAGCGTGACTGCATCCGAAACCAATGCGTTTACCTGCGCGGGCAACGTCCCTACCTGAAATCGTGGATGCATGGTGAGAGTTTCCGACACAAAATAATTTGCCAATTCGTTGTTTGCGAATAGCCTTTGCCGGCATCTGCATGCGACCAAGCACACCGAATTACACGCGCCAAGTTTTATTCCTGCTCTTCTTCCTGTCCGGTTTTAGCAGCCTGGTTTATCAGGTGGTGTGGACCCGGCTGGCATTTGCTTCGTTCGGGATCATTACGCCGGTGCTTTCCGTGGTCCTGTCAGTGTTCATGCTCGGACTGGCCGTGGGCTCCTGGCTGGGCGGGCGTTTTATCGCGCGTTTGACGGTGAAAACCGGTCTTTCGGCGATTATGTTTTATGCGCTGGCGGAACTGACGATCGGGTTGGGAGCTTTTGCCGTGCCGAAACTGTTCGCCGCAGGCGAGCGCCTGCTGCTGGTGACGGGTCAAACCAATTCGGTCGTTTACCTTTCCTTATCGGCACTGGTGCTGGCGATTTCCATTTTGCCCTGGTGCGTGTGCATGGGGACGACGTTCCCCTTCATGATGGCCTACGTACGGGAGCAGGACCGCCAGAACGCAAGCAGTTTCAGCTTCCTCTATCTTGCCAATGTGCTGGGCGCCATGAGCGGAACCTTTCTCACCGCCATTGTTCTGGTGGAAATGTTTGGCTTTCATCACACCCTTTGGATTGCGGCGGCGGGAAATTTTGCGATTGCCGCCATCGGCGGCTGGCTGGGCCGGGGACAGCGGGCACCGGTTAACACTGGCACGTCGGAGGAACAGAATTCAGAAACATCGAAAACCCTCCCCTCGCCCAGCCGACCTGCGAACCGGTTGATCAAATGGATTCTGTTCTCGACCGGCTTCAGCGCACTGGCCATGGAAGTGGTCTGGACACGCACTTTCTCGCCAGTTTTGAAGACTCAGGTGTACTCCTTTGCATTGATTGTTTTCACTTATCTGGGGGCGACCTTTATTGGTTCCCTGTGGTATCGCTTCCATCTCCGAAAGAACTCACCCTGCCCGATTGCCTTGCTGATAGCGCTGCTGGTGGTTGCCACCTTTCTTCCCGGTGTGGTCAACGACCCACAGATTGTGTACATGGACTGGGGGGACAAAATGTACATTGGCGGCGCGATTCTTTTGCTGGCAAGCATTGTCCCGCTTTGCGCCATCCTGGGGTATTTGACGCCGGGTTTGATTGACGAATACGCTGGCGGCCATCCCGGCCTTGCCGGCGAAGCTTATGCGATCAACGTTCTTGGTTGCATTCTGGGACCGCTTTTCGCCGGTTATGTTCTGCTACCTTGGATGAGCGAGCGATACGCGCTGATGATTCTCAGCCTGCCTTTTTTGGGATTTTATTTCATAGGTTGGAAATCGCTGCCTTTTGAGCAACGTATGGTTTCGGGTTTGGCGGCCAGCGGGCTTGCGATTTATTCACTGTTTGTAACCAACGACTTTCAATACTTGGTTTCGAGTCAATCCAGCCGGATTGAAGTGCGGCGGGATTATGCCGCGTCAGTCATTTCCGCCAACCCACCAGACCATGAGTTGCTTTTGGTCAATGGCATCGGCATGACCACACTGTCGCCGATTACCAAGTTCATGGTTCACTTGCCGCTGGCCTTTCATAAGGATTCGCCTCAATCCGCGCTGATCATTTGTTTCGGCATGGGCACGTCCTTCCGCTCAGCGTTGAGTTGGAACATTGATACGACCGCTGTGGAGCTGGTGCCCAGTGTCACGAAGGCTTTCGGATATTATCACGCCGATGCGGCACAAGTCTTGAGCAATCCCAAGGGGCATATCGTAATCGACGACGGGCGGCGTTTTCTCCGGCGCACCCGGGAGAAATTTGACGTCATTGTCATCGACCCGCCACCGCCGATAGAAACCGCAGGTTCTAGCCTGCTCTATTCCACGGAATTTTACGACCTGACCAAGCAACACTTGAAACCCCATGGAATTCTCCAAGCCTGGATCCCCAGAGGGGAACTTCCAACCATCCAAGCCATCTGTCGGTCGGTACATAAATCGTTTCCTTATGTCCGTTGCTTTGTTTCCGTTGAAGATTGGGGAATGCATATGCTGGCCTCGATGGATCCGATTGAGCCGCGCACCGCCGAAGAACTGGCGGCGCGCCTGCCGGACGACGCAAAGAAGGATTTGCTGGAATGGAGTTCCACCCCCGATTTGCCCATTTATATCAACCAAGTATTGTCCCGCGAGGTGGCCATTAAAGACTGCCTCAATCCCAATCCTGAAATTCGAATTACCGACGACCATCCTTTCAATGAATATTTCCTTCTGCGACAATGGAAACTGACACCTTACTGAATTCCGACCGATTTGGGTAAAAGAGACAGCCCTTTTCGTTTGAGCCGTCAAGCGCCACTTGAACCCGGAGCAACGGAAGTTGGCTCAGTTTGAAAACTGAAAAGCAAGAACGTCCTTCGGGGGATGGGAAGGAAGGGCGTCCGGTGCAACCATTTAGGGCGGTTTTTGTCTAAAGCTGGTTGGGAGAAATCTGCAATGTTCAACGAAACTCAATGTGCTGTTGGGGCAGGCTCGTGATAGGGCTTGCCGATGCGGCAGAGCTCAAGCAGGCCTGCCACGCGCGCAGTGAATGCGGAGCTCCATCAAACGCGCTTTGGGCGACCCGCGGACAATTTAGGCTTTGCAAGCTGTTCCGCGGCCATAAAATTGAAGCCAAAATGTTGAATGCCAGTTGTGCCCCTGATGACCATTTCTTTACATGATCCCATTTTCGCTGAAAAAACTGCCAGTCCGTAGGACGCCTTTGGCTTTTTTATGAGCGCAAATTCCAGGAAAAAAGCCGTTGCCGCCCGTCCGAACCCGCCTGCTTCACCCGCCGGTGAAAAGCCGGAAGTGAAAGACTCCCGCTGGCTGGCGGTTGGGGTCTGCTTTTTTCTGGCGGCGATTGTCTGGTTGGTCTTCGGCCAGACGTTGGGGCACGGGTTTGTCAATTACGACGACGACCTCAATGTGTATGACAATCCGGCGGTCAAGGGCGGACTGACCTGGAAAAGCATTTTGTGGGCGTTCCAGTTCAACCGGTCGGATTACTGGCATCCGCTGACGATGCTGTCCCACATGCTGGACTGCCAGCTCTATGGACTGGCGCCCGGCGGACATCACCTGACGAATGTGCTGTTGCATGCCACCGTGGCGATTCTGCTTTTTCTGGTGCTGCGCCAGATGACCGGCGCGCTGTGGCGGAGCGCGTTTGTGGCGGCGGTGTTTGCGGTTCATCCCTTGCGGGTGGAATCGGTGGCGTGGGTGTCCGAACGCAAGGACATGCTTCATGGGATTTTCTTCATGCTTACCCTTGGGGCTTATGTGCGGTATGTCCGCCATGCGTGGTCGTTGGGGCGTTATTTGACGGTGGTGTTGTTGTTTGCGTTGGGGCTGATGTCGAAGCCGACGCTGATGACGCTGCCGTTTGTGCTGCTGCTGCTGGACTACTGGCCTTTGA
>JBKQOA010000004.1:0-2717 GCA_052145735.1 Limisphaerales bacterium | reverse complement strand
GTTGTGGGCGATTTGGACGAGGTTATCAATCTTCGTACCCTTGCCGATGACGGTGGGGCCGAGCGCGCCTCGGTCAATCGTCACGTTCGCGCCGATCTCCACGTCGTCGCCGATGATGACGTTGCCGATCTGCGGCACCTTGCGATGCACGCCGTTGTCCAGCACGTAGCCGAATCCGTCCGAGCCGACCACGGTGCCGGCGTGGATGCGCACCCGCGCGCCGATTTCCGTGTGTGGATAAATCGTCACGTTCGGGAACAGATTAACCTCGTCGCCGAACTTGCAGTCGTCGCCGATAACATCGCCAGCCTGGAGGACCGACCGGGCGCCGATCTTCACGCGTTCGCCCACAACGCAATGCGGCCCGATGTAGGCCGTCGGGTCCACCTGGGCACTGGCAGCCAAGACCGCCGTGGGGTGGATCCCGGCGGGATAAGTACGCTCGGAAAAGAACAGCGTCATGGCCCTGGCGAAGGCGATGCGGGCGTCCGGCACGTGAATCAGGATTTTTTTCGCCGACGAAAACCGTTTGTCCGCGATGATGGCGGTGGCGGCGCTTTGTTCGGCGCGGGCGAAGTATTCCTCGTTTTCAGCGAATGTCAGATCACCGGTTTGGGCATATTCGGAGTGCGCAAAGCCTTTGAGGACGGTTTGGGCGTCGCCGACGACTGTGCCGCCGATTTGCCGGGCAATTTCCGCAGCAGTAAATGGCATATGATGGTTAAAATGATTGCCTGTTGACTTGGTTGTCGCGGCTCACTATAAAGGCGCGCGGAACCAGTTCAACCCCAAGTTTGCATGGCAAAGACTTTGCGCGTCGGGCTGATCGGCTACCGCTTCATGGGCAAGGCGCACTCCAATGCATGGCGGCAGGCCCCCCGTTTCTTCAATCTCAAGGCCAACGTCGAGTTGCACACCCTTTGCGGACGCAATGCCGCCGGGGTCCAGGCCGCCCGCGCGCAGTTGGGCTGGCAACACGCCACCACCGACTGGCAGGAGGTCGTCGAATCGCCGCTGATTGACATCGTGGACATCGTAACGCCGACGAATTTTCACGCCGAGATGGCGATTGCGGCAGCGAAAAACGGCAAGCATGTGCTGTGCGAAAAGCCGCTGGCGCTGAATCTCAAACAGGCCGAGGCCATGTACGCCGCCGCGCAAAAGGCGAAGGTCGTCCACATGGTCTGCCACAATTACCGGCGCATTCCCGCCATCGCGCTGGCGAAGCGGATGATTGGCGAGGGCGCGCTGGGCCGGATTTTTCATTTTCACGCGCGTTACGCGCAGGACCGGCTGGCCGACCCGGAATTTCCGCTGGACTGGCGGTTGCAAAAGGAGACCAGCGGCGCCGGGGTGCATAGCGACATCAATTCGCACGTCATTGACCTGGGACGCTATCTGGTCGGCGAATTCAAGGAAGTCTGCGGTTTGCTGAATACTTTCGTGCCGGAGCGGCCGCTGGTCCCGCAAAGCGGGAGCGCGCGCAAGATGGGCAAGGTGACCGTGCCGGACTCGGCGATTTTCTTCGGGCGGATGGAAAACGGCGTGCTGGCGAACGTGGAGGCGACCCGCTACGCGCTCGGCCGCAAGAACCACATTGCCGTCGAAATCAACGGTAGCAAAGGCTCGATTTATTTTGATTTCGAGGACATGAACAAATTGAAATATTACAACGGCGACGATCCGAAGGACCGGCGGGGATTCCGAGAGATTCAGGTGACGGAGCGCGACGGCGTGCAACCGTACGTGGGCAACTGGTGGCCGCCGGGCCACGGCATCGGCTACGAACACACGTTCATTCACGTGGCCGCCGATTTTGTGAACGCCTGCATCGAGGGCAAGCCGGTCCAGCCGACGTTTGAGGACGGCTTGAAAAACCAGCGCGTGCTCGCCGCCGTCGAGGAATCCTCCCAAAAAGGCCGGTGGGTGAAGCTATGAAATCTGCCGCGGGGTCCGGAAGCGATGAATAACAGCCCGGTTAAAAAGCAGGAGCCGACGTGAGGAGGCTTTGAATGTTCGCTTGAACTATGAAGATATTTGAGCCTCGTTACCTCGGCTCCTACAAGAAACTGCATTTATGAAGGGGTATTAGGACACCGCCGTTCTTCGCTCCTCCTTGCCTCAAACCTTTGATTTCGGTTATGCTGTGCCTTTAAGGAATTGAATCATGCCGCCAACCGCCATTGAAAAAATCATTCCGATGCTCCAGGTGGCCATCGGGCCGGTGATTCTCATTTCCGGGGTCGGCCTGTTGTTGCTCACCATGACCAACCGGCTGGGGCGGGCCATTGACCGGGTGCGGCAACTGACGCGTGAATTGCCGGACCGCACCGGACGCGAGCGCGAGCAGACGCTGGCGCAGGTGGCCATCCTCTACCGCCGGGCGCGGATGATTCGATTGAGCATCACGCTGGCCGCGTTGAGCGCGCTGCTGGCGTCGGCACTCATCATCACGCTGTTTCTGACCGCGTTGTTGCAGTGGGAATCCGGGCTGCTCGCCAGCCTCATTTTCATCGCCTGCATGGGGGCGCTGTTCGCTTCGCTGGTCGCGTTCATTCGCGACATCAACCTGTCGCTGCAGGCGCTCAAGCTGGAATTGAAGGGCATCCGACCCGACCTTGAGTAAACGCCATGGTTTGGCGGCCGCCAAATTAACTTGCCCGGCAGCCGCCGGCAGCGTATTAGAATGGGTGCCAGTCAGGGTGCCCACGTGGCGG
>JBKQOA010000003.1:0-24678 GCA_052145735.1 Limisphaerales bacterium | reverse complement strand
AAAGAGGGTCGCATTTGAGTTGCTCCACGACCAGACTGTAAAGCCGGTTGAAACTGCCGCGCAAATCCACCGGGGTGGTGGCCACCAGCACCCGCGTCGTGCCCGACACGTTCAGCATGGCAGCGCCTGCAATAGTTGGGGCAAGCTCTGAATCTCAGAAGTATTTTGCAACCGGACAGTCCACCCTTGCGGACTGACGACTTCCACCGGCCAGCGCGAGGCTGGATTGGGCAACCGGACTTCTTGAAATTTTACCTTCGACGGGACGGCGCCACGTTCCAAGCGCAACCATTTGCTCAGGGTGGACAGCCCGACTCCGTACCGGGTGGCAAATTGCTTGAGTGTTAATTGACTTCGGTGGAAACGTGCCAGTAACCGTTGCCGCTGTTTTGGCGTCCAACGCCTTCGTCCTGATCCAGTTTTTGATGTATCCATCCCGCCATGATTTCATAACCCAGAACCGAAAACTAGACGTGGACCGTCAGCCGCATACGAAGAAACAACAGACGGAATAACTAGGCCATTGCGCTTTCAAACCGTAGAAAGCGCAAAGAAGGAACTTGATGAATTTTTCGCCGACGTGAAGGATGCGGTGGCTGCTGGTAATATGGATACTGAAGAAAACGCAAACCATTACAGAATCGTCGCGGCGAATAAATAATTCATCCCAAGACGCTTCTTGTTAATTTGCCTTGGCCTTGCATTTCGCAGCATGTTTCTTCAGAAACTCAGGAGCCGGAGCAAACTTATCCGGCAAAATAAGTTTCCGCCCCTCGAAACGAGTGAGCCATTCGGCGGATTCTTGTGTCTCCACGGTTGTTTTGTAGAGCTGTGGTGCAAACCGGATTACGAATCCCTCTTCTATCCACATCAGGTGTCGGTCAAAGGCCCGATCATGCACTGCATTTAGGCAAAGACCATTTTGGGGATTTAGACGATTCTCCTTATCTTCTGCCCAAGGCAAAATGTGACTGGCTGTAAGCAGAGGCTGCGCGGTGAGGCCGGTGACGCAACAGCGAAAATTGTAAGCTGAAAGAATTCGGCGACGGAAAAAACTTTGGTTCACGCGAACTTTTATCAAAGCGTCGCGTTCGATGCCCGCTTTAGGCAAATCGTCGGTCTCGATTTCGGCCATTTCCTCCAAGCTTTTACCGAGACGCAAAGCAAGCAAGCGTTCGCTTTCGAGGGCAAGCGCCTCGGGGTCACGGCTGAACTCTTTCCAGACTTCAGCTTCACCTTTAGCTCCATGCGGCATTCCACTGACTCCACGGGCTTGATGAACTGGATCAAGGCGAGCGATGTTCGCAAGTTTGAGAGAAACTGAGTTGACGTTCCTGCCCAGCAAGGCTGCCAGTTCGTGAATGCGCGGATTCCGAATATGAATCGTTCCAAATGGGATGTCATTGTAGAGATTGAAAGCCAGAATATGATCTTCGTGCGTCCATTTTTCACCGTCACGCTCATTAGGAATAACAAGGCCAGCAGCCCCTTTCTGGCACTTCGGACAATTGCGCTCAAAAGCATCCGTGCTGTTGCTGCCATAGATGTGCAAGCAGTGGGGACATTTCAAAACCCAAATCCGAGAGTTGTTGTCGGTGCCGTGTGCATCAGTCAACCGGAGGAGTTGTTGACCGTTTCTATTTTTGTCGCCAGGCTTCTTCACGCCGCAAACGCTAACAGTTCGCCAGTTGAAATGGAAGCGAGCCTCTGCCCTGCCGCCGGGTATGCCGGGAATTCAAACGCGTGCCGCTCCTTGAAGCCGACGAGGAAAATGCGTTGGCGGTGCTGCGGCACGACGTTCTGCACGTTGATGGTGCGCCAGGCCGCGTTCGATGCCGCTTAGGGAGGTGCGTCGAGGCCAGCTATTTCAGCCAGTTGATTTTGATTTCTTTTTCCAGCGGCTTGAACTCCGGGTCGCCGGTGACGAGTTCGGTTTTCTTTTCCTTCGCCAGCGCGGCGGCAAAGGCGTCGGCCAGGCTGATTTTGTGGCGGGCTTTGAAATCAGCGGCCAGGTCGGCCAGCCGGCGGGTCACCGGATGAAATTCTATGGGCGCGGCTTTCAGTACGTTGGCGATGTTGGCCCACGCGGCGTCGCCGTCCTTGCGCCGGACAATGTATTGCACCTCGGCGTAGTTGACCTCGGTCATGTGGACGGGCTGGTCGCGCTGGCCTGCGCGTTCGAGGATGTGCGCCACGTTCTCGCCGCCCGGTTCGTCCCGGAGCAGGGCGAGCAGGGCGTGACTATCGAGAACCGGTGCTGCGGGCATACTTGGCTTCCTCCAGTTCCATTTCCTCGCGTTTGTGTTCGGCCCATTCCTCGGCGAACGGCTTTTCGCCCGGCTTGCGTTTCAAGATGCCGCGCAGCCGGCGGATGGTGACGGCAGTGACGGGTTTCAGGAGAATGCCGTCGGGCGTGGCCTCCACAATGGCCTTGGTGCCGTCCTCGATGTGAAATTGTTTGCGCAGCCGCAGGGGAATCACCACCTGGCCCTTGGTGGTGAACCAGACGGCGTTTGCGGTTTCAGTCGGATTCATTGAATGAGTATTGCATGGCACAAATAGTCCGTCAATAGAAAGTTGTAGGAATTTATAAATTATTCCTACTTTATCTGGCCGGTGACAAGTCTGGCAATCAACCCGGTGGATAAACGGCCGTCATCTTGCCGAAAAATCTCCGAAATTCTGAAAGAAACGCGTCGCTATTTGCGAGTAATGGTTGTATGAGCTGTGCCATGACGTTGCTGATGGAAGATCCCATTTCCACGCGTTATACCCTCCTGAGCCGGCTGGAGGACCGGGGCGACCAGGACAGTTGGCGGGATTTTTTCGACACCTACTGGCGGTTGATCTATTCGGTCGCCCGCAAAGCCGGGCTGACGGAAACCGAAGCCCAGGAAGCGGTGCAGGAAACCATCATTTCGGTGGCCCGGGACATCCAGAAATTCAAGCGCGACCGTTCGCTGGGCTCGTTCAAGGGCTGGCTGCACAACCTCACCCGCTGGCGGATTGCCGACCAGTTGCGCAAGCGCACCCGCGCCCGGCGGGAGGACGATACCCAAACCGGCGAAGACCTGCCGCGGCCCGACGTGGCGGACATTCCCGACCCGGCCGGGGAGGCCGCGGATTCTGTCTGGGAAGAGGAATGGCAGGCCAACCTGCTGAAAGCGGCGCTGGGAAACATCAAACGCAGTGTCCGGGAGGAGCACTATCAAATCTTCGATTTGTACGTGCTCCAGGAGTCGCCGGCGCGGAATGTGGCCCGGACGCTGCGCGTCAACGTGGGACTGGTTTATCTGGTCAAGTACCGCCTAGCGTCGCTGCTGAAAAAGGAAGTTCGCCGGCTGGAGGAACAATGGAACCAGACCTGATGCAACCGGGACAACCCCATAAAGCTGCCTGTTGCCGGTTCACGTGTGTAACATGGAAATTTTCTTCATGACTGAATCCTCCAATCCAACTCACGAAGCAACGGCTGGAGTCGCCCCGCCTCCGGTCCCGCCGGTCGTGCCCGACCACGAACTCATCCGGGTCATCGGCGGCGGCAGCGGCGGCGAGGTCTGGCTGGCCCGGAATGTTCTGGGGATGTGCCGCGCGGTCAAGGTGGTGTATGTGCGGGATTTCAGCCAGCGCCGGTCCTTTGAGCGCGAGTTTGAAGGGGTGTTGAAATTCGAGCCGGTTTCGCGGTGGCACGACGGACTGACGGACATCCTCCAGGTGGGACGCAACGATGCCGCCGGTTATTTTTATTACGTGATGGAGCTCAGCGATGACGTCAACACCGGCCAGGTCATCATCCCGGAACAGTACGTGCCCCGGACACTGGCTTACGATTACCGGCAGCGCCGGCGCCTGCCCATCGGCGAATGCATCCGGCTGGGCGCGGCCATCGCGTCGGCCCTCGGCTACCTGCACCGGAACGGCCTGATCCATCGCGACGTCAAGCCGTCCAACATCATTTTTGTGAACGGTTTTCCCAAGCTGGCGGACGCGGGCCTGGTCACGGAGCCGTCCGAGCCCGGCTCGCGGGTGGGCACGGAAGGCTTCATCGCCCCGGAAGGCGCCGGGTCGCCCCAGGCGGATATCTATTCGCTCGGCAAGGTCCTTTACGAAATCAGCACCGGCAGGGACCGCAATGAATATCCGGATTTGCCGCCGCTGGCGGACAACGCGGACGACCGGGACCTGGTCCAGTTCAACCGGATTTTCCTGACCGCCTGCCGCACCAACCCGCACGAGCGTTACAAAACCGCCGATGAGTTGATGATGGCCCTGCTGTCGTTCCAGTTCAGCCATTACGATCCCCGCGCCGAACAAGCCCGGGAACGGCTGTTCCGGGTCATCAGCATCGCCGGTCCGTACATCGGTTTTTGCGTCATCGTCGGCATGCTCTGGCGCCTGATCTGGCTGCTGAAGCATCCCCCCCACTGACCGGTTAGTAGGCGCCGAGGTAACGAGGCGGCGCGGTGCGCCCCTCACCGCCTCGATTTGTTTGGCAGCGAGGAAGGTGGACATGGGCGGATAGACGTTCTGGTCCGGGCCGGTAATGGCATAGCCCTTGTCCTTCATGGCCGCGGCGGCGGACGCCATGGCGGTATGCCGATGCCACAAAATGGACCGATGTGATTTCAGAAGAAAACATCAGGGGAGAATTAACCGTCAAGAAGCCAAGGCACAAAGCTTTTTGGAATACAATCAGGCGTAATCGCACGCTGGTTTTGCTTGCAGAAACATGCCTCGCACCGGCTGTCCTCAAATTATGTGACAGGTCTCCGGTATCATCAAATTATGTGACAGGCCTCCAGCTTGACACGCGAAATCCGCAGGAGGATAAGTTAAGCCAAAGAGCGGAAGGTGTAAGATTATGAAAACATCCATTGCTTCTCACCGGCTGAACCGAACATTGCCGCCTCTGCAGCAACCGCAGCATGCCTTCACCCTCATCGAACTGGCGGTGGTGGTGGGAACGCTCGCAGTGCTGGCGCTGGTGCTGGCGCCGGCGCTGGCGGGCACCAAAATGGACGCGATGCGACTCCAGTGCCAGAACAACCTGAGACAGCTTCAGGTGGGGATGCAACTCTTCACGCAGGACCACAACGACATGTTCCCGCCCGCCGGGTATCAAAGCTCAGGCGGTCAATTGACGTGGGACTCTTGGATTTATTCCTACATCAGCGGCGGTCAGAATGTGACCGTGAGTCAGGCGGCTCAGGGTGTCTATGCGGTGAACTCATCCGACGCGGCGGCGCTCGGTCTCGCCGTTGGACTGCCGGTGTTGGCCTGTCCGGTGGACGCCACGTTGCCAAAAATATATTGGATGCATGTCAATGGCGACCCAACCCAACCGCTACAATATGCCGTCAAGACTTATGAAATGAACAGCGTGGGGCCTAGTGCTACTTGGGAACCTCAGGTGGTCGTCCTCCATAGCGGGCAGTATCAGTATCCTCTGCCGGATTTGAACCAGCCCGGCTGTCATGGCGTTGGTATTTACTGGATGGATTTAACAACCTCAGGCCTGCCGGATTGGGATGCGAAGGGTTACAAAACATCCGTGGTGAAAGATCCCGCCGGCACCATCCTGCTGTGCGAAGATGCCAGCAGTCAGGGTTGCGAGGGGAACCAATGGCCTTGTTGTTGCTTCGGTCCTTTATGCTCGGGCGGAAGCTTCAGCAGTCTTTACCAGATTGACTTGGCGGCTCCCACCAGTGCGGCGTCTTTGCAGAATGCCTCCACTGGCTACAGCGAAGGGCTGCTGTTGTACCCGGCGCACGGGAACCGGTTCAACTATCTCTTTCACGACGGCCACGTGGAAGCGCTCCCGATCGAACAAACCATCGGCTCGGGCACGCTGACCGCGCCCAAAGGCATGTGGACGGTCGTGCCGGGTGATTGAAACGGCGACGATTTATGAAGGTATCCATCGAATTCAACAAGCGGCCAGACCAGGGCCGGGGCCAGGATGCCGCTTCAAACCGGATAATATTTTGTAATAGACCGGCCCGTTTGTTTCAGGTATAAATGTGCTTACTTCCATGAAAACGTCCACAAGCTTACCTGCTCATCCGAAGAATTCCTGGCAAACCCCGTTGGTTGGCGGGCCTCCTGACCGTGGTTTTACGCTCATCGAACTGGTGGTGGTGATGGGGACGCTCGCGGTGCTGGCGCTGCTGCTGGTGCCGGCGCTGGCGGGCACCAAAATGGACGCGATGCGGCTCCAGTGCGAGAACAACCTGAGACAGCTCCAGGTGGGGATGCAGTTGTTCACCCAGGACCACAACGATATGTTCCCGCCTGCTTGTTATGCAAATCAAAGCCGGCAGATTTCCTGGGATTCGTGGATTTACAATTACATCAGCGGCGGTCAGAACGTGACGGTGAGTCAGGCGGCTCAGGGCGTCTATGCGATGAACACGAACGATGCGGCATTGCTTGGTGTCGCCATGGGACTGCCGGTCGTGGCCTGTCCGGTGGACGCACAATTGCCCAAAATTAATTGGACGCATTACAATGGCGATCCCACTCAGCCTCTCGAATTTGCCCCAAAGACTTATGAAATGAATAGCGCAGGTACTGCTTGGCCAACGACTATACAAGTGAATCCCTTGAGCGGGCAGTATCCCCTGCCGGATTTAAACCAGCCCGGCTGTCATGGCGTGGGAATTTACTGGTTGTCTAGCGGTTCCGGTGCTGCTGATTGGGATGCGAGAGGCTACAAAACATCCGTGGTGAAGGATCCCGCCGGCACCATCCTGTTGTGCGAAAACGCCAGCAACAGTGGTTGTGAAGGGAACATGTGGCCTTGTGTGTCCTGCGGCCCGGAAACCACGAACCCGTCTGAAACCACCGATGGCTGGGGCAGTCTTTTCCAGATTGACCCCAATGCCCCCACCGATGCGGCGACTTTGGAAGCCGGCCCCAGTACCTACAGCGAAGGGCTGCTGTTGTACCCGGCGCACGGGAACCGGTTCAATTATCTCTTTCACGACGGCCACGTGGCCGCGCTCTCCATCGGACAAACCATTGGCACGGGTACGCTGACCGCGCCCAAAGGCATGTGGACGGTCGTGCCGGGTGATTGAAACGCGATGATTTATGAAGGAATCCATCCATTTGGAACGGTCTTATCGAGGCCCTTCGAACCGAGCTTTCACGCTCATCGAACTGGCGGTGGTGATGGGGACGCTCGCGGTGCTGGCGCTGGTGCTGGTGCCGGCGCTGGCGGGCACCAAAATGGACGCGATGCGGCTCCAGTGCGAGAACAACCTGAGACAGCTCCAGGTGGGGATGCAACTCTTCACGCAGGACCACAATGACATGTTCCCGCCCGCCGAGTATGCAACTGGAAGCGGGCAGATTTCCTGGGATTCGTGGATTTACAATTACGTTAGCGGCGGTCAGACCGTGACGTTGAGTCAGGCAGCCTTGGGCGGTTATGCGGCGAACACGAACTATGCGGCAATGCTTGGTGCGGCCGTTGGACTGCCGGTTGTGGCCTGTCCGGTGGACACCACGTTGCCCAAAATCACTTGGATGCATGTCAATAGCAATCCGTCTCAGCCGCTTCTATATGCCGTCAAGACTTATGAAATGAACAGTCCGGGTTCTGCTTACGGAACGACCGTGCAAGTGAACCCCGCGAACCGGCAGTATCCCCTGCCGGATTTAAACCAGCCCGGCTGTCATGGCGTGGGAATTTATTGGCAGGACTCGACCTCAGGCCTGCCAGATTGGGATGCGAAGGGCTACAAGACGTCCGTGGTGAAGGATCCCGCCGGCACCATCCTGCTGTGCGAAGACGCCGGTAGCCAAGGTAACGAGGGGGGCCCATGGCCTTGCTGTTGCTTCGGCCCGTACGCGAGCAATGGTGGATCTTGGAGCAGTTTTTACCAGATTGACGCGGCGGCTCCCACCAGTGCGGCGTCTTTGCAAAATGCCAGCCCGGGTTGCAGCGAAGGGCTGCTGTTGTACCCGGCGCACGGGAACAGGTTCAATTATCTCTTTCACGACGGCCACGTGGCCGCGCTCTCCATCGGACAAACCATTGGCACGGGTACGCTGACCGCGCCCAAAGGCATGTGGACGGTCGTGCCGGGTGACTGAACTGGTGACGATTTATGAATCCTTTTGATGACGATGAACCCAATGAAACCTTCAACCCTTTCAAACCATGAAAACGAGAAATTCTGACGGCAATGAATCCGCGGGTCAAAGCTTACAGATGATACCTGGCAGCCCGTTCAAAAACTCATTCCATTGTAGGAGCCGAGGTGACGAGGCTCAAACGCCTTCATATTTCGGGCGTCCATTCAAAGCCTCCTTACGTCGGCTCCTACTCTTTCAACGGGCTGCCGGGGCCCCGAAGATTTCTAGCCGCAGTTTTGTTGTGGCCTCATTACTGGTCATTGCAATTTTCGTTTCACCAGCCGTCGCCGTGCCGGTGCAACTGCTTTCGGCGCGGAATCCCGCCGTGCCTTTCCCGGCGGGGGGCGATGGCGACTCCGTCGCGCCCGGCCTCAGTCCCGACAGCCGTTATGTGGTGTTCACCAGCATGGCCAACGATCTCGTGCCCGGCGGCAACAGTGTGCCGGCCTTGAACGTGTTCCTGTGCGACCGCACCGCCAACACCACCACGCTGGTCAGCGTCAATTCCAGCGGCACCGGCGGCGGCAACGGCAATTCCATGTTCGGCCAGGTTTCCACCAACGGACAATTCGTCGTTTTCCAAAGCGACGCCTGCAATCTGGTGCCCAATGACACGAACGGGTTCACGGACATTTTTGTCCGCGACCGGGTGGCCGGGACGACCACGCTGGTGAGCGTGTCCACCAATGGCGGGGCGGCGAACGGGGCCTCGACCAGCCCGGTCATGACGCCGGACGGCCGGTTTGTGGCTTTCATCAGCAGCGCATCGAACCTGGTGCCCAACAACACCAATGGCATTCCGGATGTGTTTGTGCGCGACCGGGTGGCCGGCACGAATTGCCTCGTGAGCGTCGGGGCGGGCCCGCCCACCAGCAGCACCAACCCGGTCGTGGCCACGCCCGTCATCACGCCGGACGGCCGGTACGTCGCGTTCTTCAGTTGTGCAACGGGCCTGGTATCCTCGGTCCCCATCACATCTCCGGGTGAAGTGTATGTGCGCGACCGGGTGGCCGGCACCACAACCTGGGCCAGCACGAATGCCCCGGCGCTTTTGTCGGCCGGGCGCGGCCAGAACAACGCTCCATCGTATCATCCGCGATTAAGTGATAACGGACGCTATGTCGCCTTCAAAACCGGCGCAACGCTTGCAACGGGCGGCGCCATGATTCTGCAATATGATTCAACCCTGGCGGCAACCACCGCGGTGAACACCAACGGCATCGGAGCGCCGGTTGACCTGGATGAAGGCTACGGGCCCGAGATGACCCCAGACGGGCGTTACATCGCCTTTGCCCGGTATGAAGGGTCGGCGAGTTCGGGTTATGCCAGCGTTCATGTGTGGGATGCGCAACAGTTGACGGACACGCTGGTCAGCGATGATGGCAGCGGCGTCCCGGCCAACACGACCTCGTATGCGCCGGTGATCAGTCCGAATGGCCAGTTCGTGGCGTTCCTGAGCAATGCCACCAATCTGGTCGCCAATGCCGTGACCAATGTGTTTCATGTTTACCTCCGCAACCTACAGTCCAGCACCACGCAATTGGTGGACGTGGACACCAACGGCGTCGGCACGGCCGGGGAAACGCTGACGACCCCGGGCCTGAGCGCGGATGGGCGATTTGTCGCCTTCTGCAGTCCGGATGGCAGCCTGGTGGCCCTGGATAAAAATCGCGCCGAGGATGCTTTCGTGCGGGACACGGTTGGAGCGACGACGGGAATGATTTCGCAGCGGAATGCGACGGTGATTCCTCAAACGGCGGATGGATTCAGCACGTTGTCCCCGGTATCGGTCAGCGCGGATGGCCGGTGGGTGGCTTTTGCCAGCCCGGCGGATGATCTGGTGCCCAACGACACCAACCAGCAACCGGACGTTTTTGTGCGCGACATGGTGAACGGCACCAACGTGCTGGTGAGCGTCGGGCTGAACGGCGGGCCGGCCCTGGGCGGCGGCTCCGGAAACCCGGTCATCAGCACGAACGGCCGTTACGTGGCGTTTATCAGCGGGGCATCCAATCTGGTCGCGGGCCCGATCAACACCTATGGCAACGTGTTCCTCCGCGACCTTCAGGCGGGCACCACCGCCCTGGTCAGCGTGGGAACCGACGGCGTCAGCCCCGGAAACGATGATGCTTCCGATCCGGTGATGAGTCCGGATGGACGATACATTGCCTTCCTGAGTTCGGCGAACAATCTGGTGGCGGGAGTCACCTATGGCATAAAAACTTATTGGCGGGACATGAGTCTGGGACAGACGATTGGATTCAATGGTTATAATTCCAGTGGTTCTGCGCCTTCCGTGTTTGGGCCTTCCCTGAGCAGCAACGGCCGTTATCTTGCCTACGCGTATGGCGGCACTGGAACGATCCGGCTGCAAATCTGGGACACTCAACTCGGCAAGAACATCTACACCAATTCGGGGGTGGTCGCCGCAGCAGCCATCGATCCGACCGGAACCAAAATCTTTTATCGGAAGAACAACAACCAGAACAGCGCCTTCTACGTGGACAACATCGCCGCCGGGACCAACCTGTTCTCCATCCCCAGCCCGGCCACCATCCGGAACGCCGCCTGCTGGAGCGATGACGGCCGGTGGCTGACGTTTGTTTCCACCACCAACCTGGGAGCCGCTGACGACGGCACCAACAAGGTTTACCTGCTTGATTTCCAGACCGGCACGCTGTCCGTGATTGGCCTGGCCGGCCCGGGCACCGGCAGTTCGGACGCGGCGTCCGATGCGCCGGTGATGAGCGGCAACGGACAGTTCGTGGCCTATCGCAGCACCGTGACCAATACGGTGATTGGAGATACCACCGCGCCACCCAACCTGTTCCTCTTGAACCGTGTGGCGGGAACCAGCGCGGTGTTGACTGTCGGACAGGCCGGGTCCAGCCCGTATGTGTGGGTGTCCCGGCCCGTGGTCAGCGACGGCGGCACGACGGTTGCCTTCCTTGACCTGGGTTCCGGCCTGGTGACCGGCGATTTGAACCGCGAGCCGGATGGTTTCGGGTATTGGGTGGACAGCGACGGGGACGGGATTCCGGATTGGTGGATGATACAATACTTCGGGCATCCGACCGGGCAGGCAAGCGACAATTCGCTGGCGTCGAATGACGCCGACGGCGATGGCGCGTCCAATTTGCAGGAGTATCTCGCCGGCACGGATCCAACGAATCCCAACTCCGTATTCCGGCTTTTGGCGGCCGCCCCGGCCAACAGCACCGTCAGCCTCACCTGGCCGGCGGCGCCGGGCAGGAACTATCAAATTCAATACAAGACCAATTTGAATGATCCGGTGTGGTTGCCCGCGCCGGGCAGCATCTCGGTGGCCGGCAGCCAGGGCAATTACGCTGCCCCGGCGGCTCAATCCAACATCTTTTACCGCGCTTTGATATCCAATTATTAATCGCTCTTGAAACACGGCGGGAAGGTTGCTGCCGGCGTCAGCAGTGCTCGAGCGTCAAGCGGCGGGGCTTTGGGGCTTAACCCCGGATTGCTTTCGCGCGTCCAAGATGGGATACCAATCGCATGATGAACGGCTCCAAGAAAATCACCCCGATCATGTCCCGGCTGTTCCGCTGGATGGTCCGGCCGACCCTGCCGGGAATCGCCTTCGTCGTCCTGGGATTATTTCCGGCCGGCTGCCAATCCGCGTCGTCGAAGCCGGAAGTCCAGGCGACAACCATTTCCCCGGCGGCAACCCTGCCGACGCTGTTCGTTGCCGGAGACTCGACGGTGCACAACACCGGGCCGGGGCTGGCGGGTTGGGGCGATGTGATTGGCCGGTTCTTTGATCCGGCAAAAATCAGCGTAACGAATTTTGCCCGCGGCGGTCGCAGCAGCCGCACGTTCCAGACCGAGGGCTGGTGGGCCCAAATCCTGGCGGACGCCAAGCCGGGTGATTTCGTCCTGATCCAATTCGGCCACAATGACGGCGGCCCGCTGGACGACACGAACCGCGCGCGCGGTTCGATTCCCGGTCTGGGCGGGGAGTCGAAGGAGATTTACAATCCCATCATGAAAAAGCCGGAGGTCGTCCACACGTACGGCTGGTATATGCGCAAATACATCGCCGACGCCCGGGCCAAAGGCATGACCCCCATCATTTGCTCGCCGGTGCCGCGGGTGCCGCAACAGCCGCCCCAGGCCAGCGACGTGGACCGATATGCGGTCTGGTCCGCACAGACAGCCTCGGACCAGAAGGTGTTTTTCATCAATCTCAACCATATCATCCTGAGCCATTACGCCGGCTTCACCACCAATGAAATCAAAACCATGTTTTACACGACCCACGACAACACGCATTTCAGTCCGGCCGGCGCGGAATTGAATGCCGCCTGCGTGATCGAAGGGTTGCGCGAACTCAAAAACTGTCCGCTGAAAGATTATATTCTGGACCAATCGAAACCGCTCCCACCGAAATGAAGCGCGTTTTTTCCATTTTGCTGCCGGTTGTCTTTGCGTTGATCCTGCCAGCGCGGGCGGAGGTTACAGCCAGTTCGCCGACCGAATGGATTGATCCCGACACCGGGCATCGCGTCGTCCAACTCTCACGCGAGCCGGGCAGCCAGAGCCTTTATTTCAATCTGAACGCTTTCACACCCGACGGGGAAAGGATGGTCATCGGCACGCCGACCGGGATCGCCACCATCAACCTGAAAACGCGGGCCATCGAAAAAATCGTGGACGGCCTTGTCCGTATCATCATGGTCGGTCACAAGACCGGGCAGGTTTACTATCTTCGGAACGGGACGGTTTGCGCCGCCGACCTCGATACCAAAGCCACGCGCGAAGTGGCCAAGCTGCCGCCGAACAGCTCGATTTCCGCCGTCAACGCGGATGAAACGTTGCTGGCGGGGACCATCACCGGGCAAAGCGGTTCGACGACCAGCGAGGAAAACATGGATACCGGCACCAACCGGTTGCTGGCCGAACCACCCCGGGGAAAGGCCAAAAACATTGAAGACCGGTTTGACCAGCATCTGCCGATGGAGCTGTTCTTTCTCAACATTCAGACCGGCGAAATCAGGAAATACGATCCTGGCAACGACTGGCTCAATCATCTCGTGTTTTCGCCCACTGACCCGAGCCTGCTGATGTTCTGCCACGAAGGCCCATGGCATAAGGTGGATCGCATCTGGACCATCCGCACCGACGGCACCAGGTTGAAGAGCATCCACCAACGCACCATGGCCATGGAGATTGCCGGGCACGAATTCTGGGGCGCCGACGGCCAGACCATCTGGTACGACCTGCAAACGCCGCGCGGCGAGGATTTCTGGGTGGCCGGGTACAATGTCCCGACCGGCCAACGAACCCGGTATCATCTCCAGCGCGACGAGTGGTCGGTGCATTTTAATGTATCGCCTGACGGAAAATTGTTCTGCGGCGATGGTGGCGATGCCGGCATGGTCGCCCATGCTGGAAACGGCAAATGGATTTACCTGTTTCATCCGGCGCTCGTGCCGGACACCGCCGGCACTAATATTGAAGCGACCGGGCTCATCCGGCCTGGCGTTTTCAAGGCCGAACGGTTGGTGAACATGGCAAAACACGATTACGCGCTGGAGCCCAATGCCAGATTTTCACCGGATGGGAAATGGGTCGTCTTTCGCTCGAATATGCGCGGTTCAAGCCAGGTTTATGCCGTGGAAGTGAAAAAGGCGGGTGAAAGATAATTCAGCACCCGCGTCCCGCGGGTGGTTTCGGGCGTCACGCCCGAAACAAACGCACATACAGTGTTGCCCACTGGCTGGTGATGACTGCGACAAAGAAACTTTTCCGTTTGCCGGGCAATGCGGCGGGACGCCGCATTGAACCCGCCGGAGGCGGGTGCTATCTCAGCTTCCGTTCCAGAATTTCCCCGGCGAGCGCCGGGTTTGCCTTGCCCTTGCTCAGTTTCATCACCTGGCCCTTGAGGAAATTCAGCGCGGCGGCCTTGCCGGATTTGAAATCGGCCGCCGGCCCGGGATTGGCCGCAATCGCCTCGTCGCAGAACTTCTCAATCGCCCCGGTGTCGCTCACCTGCGCGAGGCCTTTTTCCTGAACAATCGCGGCGGGCGATTTGCCGGTCTCAAACATTTCGGCAAACACCTGCTGCGCCGCCGAACTGCTGATGGTCCTGGCGTCCACCAATCCGGCCAGTTCCATGATGGCTTCCGGTTTGAATTTCAGATTGGCCAAAGCATTTGTAGGAGCCGACGTGAGGAGGCTCCGATCCATTTCGTTCTTTTCAGTTAGAGCCTCGTCACCTCGGCTCCTACTTTCAGAAATTTTTGCCCGGAGATTGTTGATGACCCAGTTGGCCACCGCTTTGGGGTTCTTCGATTTTTTGGCAATGCCTTCGAAATAATTTCCCAGCGGCACGTCCCACACGAACGTCTGGGCGTCGGAGGCGGGCAGGCCGTAATCCTTCATGAACCGCTGCTTGCGCGCCAGCGGCAGTTCCACCACGCGCGCTTTCACCTCGGCCAGCCAGGCGTCGGTCGGCGCCTGCGGCATCAGGTCCGGATCGGGGAAATACCGGTAATCATGCGCGTGTTCCTTCGTCCGCATTTCCTCGGTGATGCCGGCCTCGTCGTCCCAGCGGCGCGTGGATTGGACCAGCTTGCCGCCCTTTGTCAGCACCTCGATCTGGCGCGGGATTTCGTATTCGAGCGCGCGGCGCACGCCGGAAAAGCTGTTCATGTTCTTGATTTCGATCTTGGCGCCGAGTTCCTTCGTGCCGACGGGCCGCACGCTCACGTTCACGTCGCAGCGCACCATGCCCTTTTCCATGTCGCAATCGCTCACGCCGCCATAGACCAGGATGTCCTTGAGCGCGTTGAGATATTCGTAGGCCATGTCGGCGCTGGTCAGGTCCGGCTCGGAAACGATTTCCATGAGCGGCACGCCGGCGCGGTTGAAATCCACGCCGCTGTGGCGCTCGAAATGGATGTTCTTGCCGACGTCCTCCTCCAGGTGCGCGCGGGTGATGCGGACGCGCGCCAGGCCGGCGTTGAATTCGAACTCGACCCAGCCGTTGGCTGTGGACGGCCTGTCGTATTGCGTGATCTGGTAGTTCTTCGGCATGTCCGGGTAGAAATAACTTTTCCGGTCGAACTTGGCGAAACGGGGGATTTCGCAGTTCAACAAATAACCGGTGAGCACGGTCAGGCGCAGCGCCTCTTCGTTGGGCACGGGCAGCACGCCGGGCAGGCCGAGGCAGATGGGGCAGACATTGGTGTTGGGCGGCGCGCCGAACGCATTGGCGCACCCGCACCACATCTTCGACTTCGTCCTGAGCTGGACGTGGGTTTCCAGGCCGATGACCGCTTCGTATTCCATAAATCCGGGGAATTTTTACCACGGATGGACACGGATGCACACGGATTTTTCTCATGCCTGGCGAAAGAAACCGGCTCGCCTTTTCCCGCCAATCCGTTATCATGATGTCATACAGCCCGGAAGACGGGCTCCTCATGCGCATACTGATCATTGATGACGAAGAAAACATCCGGCGGGCCACGGTCGTCGTGCTGGAAGCGATCGGGCACGAAACGGTCTGCGTGGAAAATGCCGCCGCCGCGTTGAAACAGGTTGAAACCGGCTCGATTGACGTTGCGTTTCTGGATTTGAAATTGAACGGGGAGAGCGGGCTGGATTTGCTGCCCAGGCTGTTGGAGATCCATCCGCAACTGGAGGTGATCGTGTTCACCGCCTATGCGTCCATCGAAACGGCCGTGGAAGCCATGCGGCGCGGCGCGGTGGATTACATTCCCAAACCGTTCATGCCCGAACAGATCCGGCAGGCGCTGGGCCGGTTGATTCAGGCCCGCAAGCTCCGGGGCCGCGTGGCGGAACTGGAATCCCGGCTTTCGACCGAGGCCCTGACGCTGGACCTGACCACCTCCGAGCCGGCGATGCAAAAGGCGCTCGATCTGGCGTTCAAGGCCGCGGCCACCCCCGCCACCATCCTGCTGCTGGGAGAGAGCGGCACGGGAAAATCGGTGGTGGCCCGCGCGCTGCATGAAAAGAGCCCGCAAAAGGACAACGCCTTTGTGACCGTAAATTGTCCGAGCCTGTCGCGGGAGTTGCTGGAGAGTGAATTGTTCGGCCATGCCCGGGGCGCCTTCACCGGTGCGGTGGGCGACAAACCGGGCAAGGTCGCGCTGGCGAATGGCGGCACGTTGTTTCTCGATGAAATCGGCGAGCTGCCGCTGGAAATCCAGCCCAAGCTGCTGCGCCTGCTGCAGGAGAAGGAATACGAACGCGTCGGGGAGGCGAAAACGCGCCGGGCCAACGTGCGGGTGATTTCCGCCACCAACCGCAACCTCGAAAAGGCCGTCCAGGAGGGACGCTTCCGGGAGGACCTGTATTACCGGCTCCACGTCATCGCCGTCCCCATTCCGCCCTTGCGGGAACGTCCCGGCGACGTGCTCAAAATCGCGGAGCGTTTCCTGCAGTTTTTCTCGAAACAATGCGGCAAGCAGCTCAACGGTTTTTCCCGGGCGGCGGAGGTGATCCTCCAGCACTACCCTTGGCCAGGCAACCTGCGCGAGTTGCGCAACGTCATCGAACGCGCCGTCATTCTGACCGATGCCGGAGAAATTGACCGGCTGGACCTGCCGGACAAACTTTCCCAGACCTCGCCGGTGCCGGCGGTGCAAATCGGCGCGAAGGTGTCCTTGAAGGAGATTGAGACCGAACATATCGCCCGGGTGATGAAACAGGCGGCCACGATGAGCGAGGCGGCGCGGATTTTGGGCATCACCCGGGACACGTTGCATCGCAAAAAGCGGGAAATGGCCGGCCCGCCGGACGCGCCGGGCGGATAACCTTTTGATCGCACCATGTTGCGCGCCCGCTTGTTCCTTTATTTGCTGCCGTTCGTGGTCATTTTGCTGGCAGGCGGCGCCTATGCCATCGTGCTCTTCGCGCGCCTGGCCAACAGCGTGGATGCCTCGGTGACGAACAGTTACCAGAGTTTCACGGCGGCCTCGGCCATGAGCCTGGCCCTGGCGGGCATGGACCGCGAGGTGTCCTGGGTGGTGGCCGGGGCGCAGGCCGGCGAGAAGAACAACCTGCTGGTGTATCCGAGGCGCAACGTGGACAAAAACGCCTTTGCACAACACCAGAAACGCTTTGAGGAAAACCTCGACCTGCTGCTCAAGGCCAGCACGTTGCCCGGAGAAATGGCGTTAAGCCGGCAGGTGGCGACCAATTATCAGGCCTTCCTGAAGGCGGCGAACAGCATCAGCTCCCTGGATTTGCCGGAAAACCAGCGGCTGGTCTATGAGCGGGACGTGGTTCCCAACGGCCAGATGATCAACTCGCTGCTGGAAAAAATCCACGACCTGAACCACCAGGCCATCCTGGCCACCAGCCAGAACATCCGGGGCTTCAACCGGGAGGTGACGGGGTTCATGATCGCCGGCACGGCCATCGCGCTGTTTTTTTCCGCCTACGCCGGGTATCAACTCAGCCGCTCGATTTTGCGGCCGATCCAGCTGCTGACCCGGGCGACCCGCGAACTGGGCGAAGGCAATCTGGACCAGCCCGTGCCGGTCAATACGCAGGACGAGCTCGGCGAACTGGCCGTGGCCTTCAACAAAATGGCCGCCCAGCTCCAGGAATACCGCCAGAGCACCACCGAGAAAATCGTCCGCCTCCATCGCACGATGGAAACCACACTGGCCTCGTTTCCCGACCCCATCTTCGTGCTCGACCGGGAGGGCCGCATCGAATTGAAAAACCCGGCGGCGGATGGCCTGCTGTCCGGCCTGCAATTGGAGGCGCAACTGCCCGAGCGGTTGCAGGCCATCGCCCGGAACGCCCTCGCCAGCGGTGAAAATTTCCTCCCCAACAGTTTCGAAGATGCCATGACCTATCGTCTCGAGGGCGAGGACAAGTCTTTCCTGCCGCGCATCCTGGCCATGCGCGGCAAGGACGAGGCACTGTTCGGAGTGGCGGTGGTGTTGTACGACGTCACCCGCTTCCGCCTGGTGGATGCCGCCAAGACCGACCTGGTGGCGACTGTCAGCCATGAGTTGAAGAGTCCGCTGACCAGCGTGCGGATGGCGCTCCACATCCTGCTCGAAAAAACCGTCGGGACGCTCACCCCCAAACAGGATGAACTGCTCACGGCGGCGCGGAATGACACCGAACGGCTGCTGCGAATTTTAAACGACCTGCTTGACCTCGCCCGGCTGGAGGAAGGCAACGCCGCCCTGCGCCTGGAACCGGTCGCCCCGGCGGATCTGCTGGCGGTGGTGATGAAGGAGATGGTGGACAAGGTGACGGTCAAGAATTTGAACGTGAACTGCGTCGTGGATCCGGATTTGCCCGCCGTGCCGGTGGACCGGCAGCGCATCAACCACGTTTTCTCCAACCTCGTCTCCAACGCCATCAAACATTCCCCCGTGAACGGCGAAATCACGCTGACTGCCGGGCCGGCAGAGAACCATGGTGTTGAATTCAGCGTCACCGACCAGGGCCCCGGCATCCCGGAAGAATATCACACCCGGATTTTCGAGCGCTTTTTCCGCGTGCCCGGTCAGGCCAAGACCGGCGCCGGACTGGGGCTGTCCATCGCCCGGGAAATCACGCTGTCGCACGGCGGACGCATCGGGGTGCGCAGTCCGCCCGGGCAGGGCGCCACCTTTTTTGTCATCCTGAAAGGCACGGCCTCTCCGCCGGCTTGATGCTCATCAGGATAAGGCCACCAAAAGTCTTGCCGGGCCGGGCCGGTTCGAAACATGATGTTTCCATGCAGCGAACGATGCTTCTTTTGATGGCGTTCCTGTTCGGGCCGTTTCTGTCCGGCGACGCGCAAATTCCCAAGCTCACCGGGAAGCCCACGCCGGCCGACGCGCTGCTGGCCGATTATTTCCGCAACGAAACCGCCTTCATCTCGCAGCATGGCCTGGCCGATGTCAAGACGCTCGATGAATGGAAGGCAAAACGTCCCGAGTATCACCGGCAGTTGCAGGAAATGCTCGGGTTGTGGCCGATGCCGGAACGGACGGATTTAAAGCCGGTCGTCACCGGAACCCTCACGAACGACGAGTTCACGGTCGAGAAAGTCTGTTTCCAGGCATCCCCGGACCTTTACTGCACGGCCAGTTTGTTTCTCCCGCGGCACCTGACCAATCCGGCGCCAGCCATTCTCTACGAATGCGGCCATGTCCAGGTCGTGACGAACGGCGTGAGCTACGGCAATAAGGCGGTTTACCAGTCGGACGGCGCGTGGTACGCGCGCAACGGCTACGTCTGCCTGGTGCTCGACACCTTGCTGGCCGGCGAAATCCAGGGCATCCACGCCGGCACGCGCAACCACGGCCTGTGGTGGTGGAACTCGCGCAGCTATACGCCGGCCGGCGTCGAGGCGTGGTTCGGCATCCGCGCGCTGGATTATCTCTGCACGCGGCCGGAGGTGGACACCAACCGGTTCGGCATCACCGGCCACTCCGGCGGCGGCGCATACAGCTGGACCATCACCGCGCTGGACGACCGCATCAAGGCCGCCGCGCCGCTGGCCGGCATGGCCGACGTGCAAAGCCACATGCTCGACGGAGTCATCGACAGCCACTGTGATTGCAACTTTTTCATCAACCTCTATCGCTGGGATTTTCCGCAGGTCGCCGCGCTCGCCGCGCCGCGCCCGCTGCTGATTGGCGGCACGGATGCGGACGCGCTGTTCCGGCTGCCCGGCACCCTGCGCATTTATGAGCAGGTCCGCCTCATTTATGATCTTTACGGCGCGAGCAACCAGCTCGGCCTGGTGATTGCGCCCGGGCCGCACAGCGAGACGCCGGAACTGCAACTCGCCGCGCTGCGCTGGTTCAACCGCCAGCTCAAGGGCGCGGATACGCCGGTGGCGGATGCCGCCAGGAGATTTTTCACGCCCGGCCAACTCCAGGTTTTTGAAACCCTGCCGGCCAATGCCATCAACACGAACATTGCGGAGAGCTTTGTGCCGCTGGCAAAGCCGGAAACGAACACCGCCGCCGGACTCCGGACCGCGCTCCGGGAAAAGGTGTTTGCCGGCTGGCCGGACGAAGGAACGCCGCCGGTGTCCAAACGCCTCTTTGCCATCGAGCGGGACGGGCTGCGCTTCAGCGCGTGGGATTTCACCAGCCAGCACGACGTTCCGCTGCGACTCTACCTGCTCGAAAGCACGGCGGCAAAGCCGGCGGAGCAGGTCGAATTGGATGTGCTCGATCCCGCCGGCTGGACCAACTGGCTGGCCGCGATGAGCACGAAATTCGGAGGCGAGTTGCCGGACGAACTCGCCGGCGGGGAGGCGCCGGCAACCAATCCGGACCTGTTTGAGGCCTGGCAACACGAAATGACGGACCAGGGCATCGCCCTCGCCTTTTTCGCGCCCCGCGGGATCGGACTGTCGGCGTGGTCCGGCGGCGAAAGCCGGCTCACCCAGATCCGGCGGCGCTTCATGCTGCTCGGCCAGACCCTGGACGGAATGCGGGTGTGGGACATCCGCCGCGCGGTGCAGATCTTGCATGCCATGCCCGGAATGGACGCGGCCAGGATCAAGCTCCATGCCGAAGGCCCCATGGCCGTCAACGCGCTTTATGCCGCGTTGTTCGAACCGGGCGTGCGCAAGCTGGACCTGGTGGACCTGCCGCAATCCCAGATGCAGGGTCCGGATTACCTGGGCGTGCTCAAGATCACTGACATACCCCAGGTAACGGAGGCAGAGGCAGCTACGTTGAATTGAAGCCTGGTTTGGGTCTGGCCTCCGGGTTTTGGGGTCTGGGGAAATTTGAGACTCGTTACCTCTTCTCCCACCCGCGGAATCAGGCCGCGGCCGGCTTGATGCCCGTTTGCATGGCCGCGCGTCGGGCGTGTTTGCGCAGGTACCATTGGTGGGCCGATTCCAGGTAAAGATAAATCACCGGCGTGATGTAGAGCGTGAGGCATTGCGATACCACCAATCCGCCGACGACAGCCAGGCCGAGCGCCCGGCGGGCCTGGCCGCCTGCGCCGAAGCCGAGCGCGATGGGCAGCGTGGCCATGAGCGCGGACATGGTGGTCATCATGATGGGCCGGAAGCGCAACAGGCAGCCCTCGTGAATTGCCTCGGCGGCGGATTTTCCGCCCCGTTGCGCTTCGATGGCAAAGTCAATCATCATGATGGCGTTTTTCTTCACAATGCCGACGAGCATGATCAGGCCCACAAAGCCATAAATGTTCAAGTCGAGATGGAACAGCATCAGCGTCACCAGTGCGCCAAAGCCCGCCGAGGGCAGGCCAGACAAAATCGTGATGGGATGGATGAAGCTTTCGTAAAGGATCCCGAGAATGAGGTAGATGACGACAATGGCCATGGCCAGCAACAGGATGAGTCCTTTAGAGGAAGACTGGAAAACCTGCGCCGAGCCTTGAAAGCTGGCGCTGATGGTCGCCGGCAAATGCAAATCGGCCTGGAGTTTTTGCACCTGTTCGACGGCGGTGCCGAGGGCAACGCCGGGCACGAGGTTGAAGGAGATGGTGACGGACGGCAACTGGCCGACATGGGAAATGCTCATTGGCCCAAGGTTGCGCGTGAGCCGGGCGACGGCGTTGAGCGGAATGAGCTTCGGCAGGCCGTTGGAATCAGTGACCGAACTGCTGATGTAGAGCTGACCGAGCGCGTCCGGGTCGCGTTGAAATTGCGGTTCGACTTCGAGGATGACCCAGTATTCATTGATGTCGGTGTAAATGGTGGAGGACTGGCGTTCGCCGTAGGCGTCGTAGAGCGCGTTTTCGATCTGGCCGGCCGTGACGCCGAGCGCGGAAGCCTTGTCGCGGTCAATTTCAACCATCACCTGCGGATTGGCGACGAGCAGGTCGCTGGTCACGTCCTGAAAAACATTGGTGATCGCGGCGATTTTGTTCATCAGAATCGGCGCCCAATGGTAAAGCTCCTTCGTGTCGGTGTCCTGCAAACTGAATTGATACAGCGCCTTGGTCAGCATGCCGCCGACGCGGATGAGCGGTGGGTTTTGCAGATACACGTTGATGCCCGGGATCTGGGCGAATTTAGGGCGGAGTTCCTGGATGATCTGGTTCGCGTTTAGTTTTCGTTCGGAACGCGGCTTCAAACGCATGAAGATGCGGCCGTTGTTCGCGTTGCCCCCGCCGATGGCCGACATGAAATTCATGACATTCGGGTCCGCGGCGGCAATCCTCGCCACGGCGATCTGATGTTCGCGCATCGCGTCGAAGGAGATGCCCTGCGCCGCTTCCGTGATGCCGAAAATCTGGCCGGTGTCGTCGTCGGGGAAAAACCCCCAAGGGATTACGAAAAACAATACCGCTGTCGCCGCCAGCACGGCCCCCGACACGTAAAGCGTAGCGAGCCGGTGGCGCATGACCGTCTGCAAACTGCGGTCGTAAGCGTTGCGCATGCCGTCGAAAAAGCGCTCGAAGGCGTTGTAGAGCGGCCCGTGTTTTTTCCCGTGTTCCGAATGAATGAACCGGCTGCACATCATCGGCGTCAGCGTCAGCGAAACGAACCCGGACACCAGCACTGCGCAAACAATGGTCACGGCAAATTCGTGCAGCAGGCGCCCCAGCAGGCCACCCATGAACAGCACTGGAATGAACACCGCCGACAGTGACAGGGTCATGGAAATGATGGTGAACCCGATTTCCCGGGAGCCGTTCAACGCGGCCTGCATCGGCGGTTCGCCGTTTTCCATGTGGCGCACGATGTTTTCGAGCATGACGATGGCGTCGTCCACGACGAATCCGACGCACAACGTCAGCGCCATGAGCGAAAGGTTGTCGAGGCTGTAACCGAGGAGCGACATGGCCGCGAACGTGCCGATGATGGACATCGGCAACGCCAGACTCGGAATGAGCGTGGCCGAGAGGTTCCGCAGAAAGAGGAAGATGACCAGGATGACGAGGCAGACGGCGATGAAGAGCGTGTGCTCGACATCCGCGACCGAATCGCGAATGGACTGTGAGCGGTCGAAAAGCACGTCGATATGCACGGCCGCCGGGATTTGTTTGCGGAACTGCGGCAACAACCGGGTGATATTATCCACCACGGCGACCGTGTTCGCGCCGGGCTGGCGTTGAATGGCCAGCACAATGGCGCGAGTGTTGTTGTACCAGCTGGCCACCTTGTCGTTTTGCACGCTGTCAATCACGCGCCCCAGTTCCTGCAGGCGAACCGGATTGCCATTGCGATAGGCGACGATGAGCGGCCGGTAGTCCGCCGCCTTCTGGAGCTGCCCCGTGGCCTGCACGATGAACGCCTGGTGCCGGCCGTAAAGTGTGCCGGTCGGCTGGTCCACGTTGCCCTGTTCCACCGCCGATTCGACTTCATCAATGCCGATGCCGTAAGCCGCCAGTTTGTTCGGGTCCACTTGCACGCGCACGGCGTATTGCTGCGAGCCAAAGACCGACACCTGGGCGACGCCATTGATCATTGAAATGCGTTGCGCCAGCAGCGTTTCGGCATAATCGTCCACCGTCGAAAGCGGTAGCGTGGGCGACGACAAGGCGAGATAAAGAATCGGTGCGTCCGCGGGGTTGACTTTTTGATAGGTAGGTGGCGAGGGCATGTTTGGCGGCAGTTGCCGCGCCGCCCGGGCGATGGCTGCCTGCACGTCCTGCGCCGCCGCGTCAATGTTGCGGTCCAGCGTGAACTGGATGGTGATTTGCACGCTGCCCAGCGAGCTGACCGACGACATGGAATCCACGCCGGCGATGATTGAGAACTGCTTTTCCAGCGGGGTGGCCACAGATGACGCCATGGTATCCGGGTTCGCGCCAGGCAGACTGGCCGAGACCTGGATGGTCGGATAATCCACGCTCGGCAGGTCGCTCACCGGCAGCAGGCAGTAACCAATGATGCCGAACAACAAAATGCCCACCATGACCAGCGTGGTCATCACGGGGCGGCGGATGAACAGTTCGGGAACGTTCATGGCGCGTTGGCGGACGGGGTGCCCGGCGCATTGGTGGATAAAATGGCGCTCTTGATGTTGACCTTGACCCCGGGTTCCAGACGCAACTGGCCGTCGGTCACCACCGTTTCGCCCGCCTTCAACCCGCTTTGCACCACGGTTTCGCCTTGATAGGTGATGCCGGCTGTTACCGGACGCTCCTCGGCGGTTTGATCCGGCTTCACGACGTAAACAAACTGGCCGTTTTGTCCCGTCTGCACCGCCTGCGACGGCACGACGATGGCGTTTGTCAAATCCGACAGTGTCAGTACTACCTGCACAAACTGTCCCGGCCACAAGGTGCCGTCCTCGTTCGGAAACGTGGCCCGGAGCTGAATCGTGCCGGTCATCACGTCAACGGTGTTATCAATGAACGTTAATTCACCCTCCGGCGCCGGTTCGGCCATGTTTTGAAAAGTCACGGACACTTTCAGTGTTTTCTGGCGCATTTCTCTTTTGATTTCCGGCAGGTATTGCTCGGGCACGGCGAACGCGACGTAAATCGGATGAATCTGATTGATGGTCAGCAGCGTATCGTCCGGCGCCTTGACGACGTTGCCTTCGTGAAACTGCAGGCTGCCGGTTCGTCCGTCAAACG
>JBKQOA010000002.1:0-3139 GCA_052145735.1 Limisphaerales bacterium | reverse complement strand
CTTCCCGAGGAAGAGCACCTGAGGATTTATCCGAAGTCCGGCACAAATTCTACAGGTTGGATGAATTCACAGTATTTGCAGACGAGTCATATGACAAATGCCTTCTGGATTTACGCCCGGAGAGATGTCTTCGGCTCCAACGGATTCGCTTACTTTTGTGAAGGGCGCATCAAACGAGACGCGAACTTGAAACCGAAAGATGTCCACCGACTAGATGGAGACGAAGAAAAGCTCGCAATTGAAGTGCGAAAGATTCTCGATTCCATCGAAGTGCTTTCCACGAACTCAGCGACGAAACCATGATTTCTAAACGAGGACAAGCTGCAAGCCAAACAGGCTTCAACGCCTGGCGATCAGCTCCCGCGTGTCCACCGTTTCCGTACGTTGGCGGTTACGATAATGGATCGCCGCGGTTTTCCATCCTCTATCTTCTATTCTCCATCTTTCTATTCTCCATCTTCGTTTTGATCAGCTCCCGCACGTCCACCGCGTCCATGCCCGCTGCGCGAATGGCTTGCAGGCCGAGATCGGTATCCTCGTAGGCGCGGCAAAATTTTGGCTCCACGCCAATCCGTTTCGCGGCTTCGAGAAAAATGTCCGGCGCGGGTTTCTGGTTTTTCACCACTTCGCTCGTGACGATGGCAGCGAACAGATGCCGGATGTTCAGGCGCTCCAGCACCAAGGTGATGATTTTCTCCGTGCCGCCGGACGCAACCGCCATCGGAATTTTGCCGTGATGCGCCTTCGCAATTTCCACGACGGCGTGGATGGGTTCGACTTGCGAAAGCGTCGTCAGGTAGGTTTCTTCTTTTTCGTGCGCGACGGCGATATGGTCGAGCGAACGGTCCTGTTCCTGAGCGAGCAGCTTGAGAATGTCGCGCGCCGGAACTCCACCGAGCGAGTAAAAACGGTCCTCGGGAAAATGAAGGCCGTAACGTTGCGTGACCAGGTGCCAGGCGCGCCAGTGCAACGGCATCGTGTCCGCCAGTGTGCCATCGCAATCGAAAATAAGTCCTTTAATCATATTTATGGGTCGGGGGAAGAGTAATCAGGGTCATGATTTGCGTTACTTGCCGCTGGTCACAGTTCACGATTGCAATGCCGCCAGTTGTTCCTCCAAATCATGCGTCATGAGCGGCTCGAGCAGGGGGTCAAGTTCGCCTTCAATAAAGTTCGCCAGATTGTAAAGTGTCAGCTCAATACGGTGGTCGGTGACACGGTTTTGCGGAAAATTGTAGGTGCGGATTTTTTCGCTGCGTTCGCCGGTGCCGACCTGGTTTTTGCGTTGCGCGGCATATTTCGCGTTTTCATCGGCAATTTTGCGTTCCAGCAGGCGCGAGCGGAGGACTTTCAGCGCCTTGACCCGGTTTTTTTGCTGCGAGCGTTCGTCCGCGCAACGCACAATGAGGCCGCTGGGCTTGTGGATGATTTGCACGGCGGAATCGGTGGTGTTGACGCCCTGACCGCCCTTGCCGGAAGCGCGGCAGACATTGATTTCGATTTCCTCGGGTTTGATTTCGACGTCCACTTCCTCGGCTTCGGGCAGCACGGCGACGGTCACGGTGCTGGTGTGAATCCGGCCTTGCGCCTCGGTCGCCGGCACGCGCTGGACGCGATGCACCCCGCTTTCATATTTGAGCCGCTTGAAAACATCCGTGCCGAAGACGGAGAAAATAATTTCCTTGAAGCCGCCGAGGTCGGACGGGCTGGAATCCATCGTTTCAACCTTCCAGCCACGCACCTCGGCGTAACGGCAATACATCCGGTAAAGGTCGGCGGCGAAGAGCGCGGATTCCGAGCCGCCGGCGCCGGCGCGGATTTCAATGATGGTGTTGCGCGAATCGGTCGGGTTGGGCGGAAGCAGGCCGCGCTGCAATTCCAGCGAAAGCTTTTTTTCAGCCGCTTCGAGCCGGGAAACTTCATCCTTCGCCATCTGTCCCATTTCCGAATCAGGCGCCTCCGCCTTCAGCAACGAGAGGTTTTCTTCGAGGTCGGCGAGCGTTTTTGCGTAGGCCATGCCCGTCGCGACGAGTTCCTTCAGGCGCGCATATTCGCGTGCCAGTTCCTGCGCCCGTTGCAGGTTGTCGAAGACTTTGGAATCGCTAAGGGCGCCTTCGACTTCGGCAAAGCGGCGGCGGAACTTTTCGATGTGCGGGCGCAGGTCCATGTTTAAAAACGACGCATGATTCTTCAGTCATTCGCGCTGCGTTGTTGGACATTTGGGCCAGTCATAAAAACAATGCCGCCCGCGGAATGGAAAACTCCTGCGGGCGGCTTTCTGGCAAAAGCTACTTCTTTTTCTTGCGGGTTGCGGCGGCAGCTTGGGCCGCCTGGGTCTTGACCAGGCGCTGTTGGAATTTGTCCACACGGCCAGCGGTGTCCACGAACTTCTGCTGGCCGGTGTAGAACGGGTGGCAGACGTTGCAAATACCTACGATGATCACAGGCTTGGTGGAGCGAGTCTTGATCACGTTGCCACAGGCGCAACGGATTTCCGCGTCCACATATTTCGGATGAATGTCCGTCTTCATAAAAAGGGGCGCAAAGTTACCACGAACACGCCGGATGACAAGAGGGAATTTGCACGAATTGCACGCGACACACCCGCCAACACATTACCCACGACAAATCGCCTGCGATAATTTTGAGGCGAACCCACCCGCTTTGGTAATAAATTGGAAAGATTTTCGCTTTGCGTGGACGATATGAAAAGTCTAGGTTTCCTGCGGTCTGTCCGATGGTGTAATGGTAACACAGCGCCCTTTGGAGGCGTTATTCATGGTTCGAATCCATGTCGGACAGCCAAATTATCCAATGAAAATGAGGGTTCTGCGGATGTTTGCACAGAATTTGCACAACAACCGGCCCGAACTGCTGACCGTCGCGTGAGATTCCCTGTCACCATCCGCCACCGCGCCAGCAAGGCGAAGATTTACGCGCCTGCCGGGAAGTTTGCTTACTACCGCGTCGCCTACGCCACGGCTGGCAAACGCCGGATGCAGACCTTCGCCGCCTATTCCGACGCCAAAGCCGCCGCCGAACGCATTGTGCGCGAACTGGCGAACGGATCACAGGCTGCCGCCCTCAATGCCAGCCAGTCCCGCGATGCCCTTGCCGCCTTTGAAAGGCTGGATGCCTA
>JBKQOA010000001.1:0-11816 GCA_052145735.1 Limisphaerales bacterium | reverse complement strand
TGCCAGGCATTGGTGGCAGCCGGCTGGGCTTCCAGGGCTGACGCCGCCACAGCCGCAACGGCCAGAAGCAGCGGCCCTTTCACACTAAAAAGGCGGAAATCCATTCAATCTTCAAATTACCGCAAATTGCCGCCCGCGTCAAAACGGATTTACTGCCGCTCGTACTCGCCCTTGCTGACTTTTTTGAGCACGGTAAACCCGGCTTTTTTAGCATCCGAGACGGACAGTGGCTTGAGCTTGTGCGGCGAATTGAAGGTGGAAATGATCTTGCGCACCGGCTTCTTGCACGCCGGACAATGCGTCAGCGGCTTGGCTGAAAGCGGACGGCGCAGGGTGAACTTCCCGCCGCACACCTTGCAGTCGCCTTCGCACAACTCATACTCGTAAAGAGGCATGGCTGAATGTCGAATTGGCCGGCCGGTTCGTCAATCAAACAAATCTGCCGGAAAGGACGGCAATCTTACTGGTGGTGGATCCGGCCTTTCCGCCAGGTTGCCAGTCTGGTTCGGGCGTTTTGGACTTGTTCCGGCGTGAATTCGGGCCGGGTTTCGATCTGGCGCACAATTTTCTCGGCCTTGTGAAAATTGCCGCAATGCAAGCCATAAACTTCGGCAATTTTAATTCTTAAATCAAAATCCCGTGGTTGTTCCTTGATTTTCTGTTCCAGGATTTCAATGGCCGTGCCGAAATATCCACAGGCGAGCAGTTCATCAATGGATTCCGGTTGAGCGGCAACCGGTCCGGCCTCGGTTTTCCCCCGGCTCCATTCCGCAATGGAACGGCGCGCATATTCGATATGGGCGGAGGGAACGTGGGGTTGCTCTTCAAGCGACCGAAGCACCGACACGGCCTTGTCGGAGCGGTGCAGATCTTCCGCGTAAAGCCGCATCAACATCATCGCCGCATCCACGTTGGCCGGATTCTCCGTCAGCAACGATCGCAAAATGATTTCCACTTCCCCGAATTTCCCCTGCAAGCGCAGGCGATAAGCCTCCACCAGCGGCCTGGGTTTTTGAACCTGGTCCGGTTTGACTCCGAGGTGCTCCAGCATGGTTTCCAGGGTGAGCACGCTGACATCCCCGGATTCCTTGAGCGCCTGGCACAATTGAATGGCCTCTTCCTTTCGGCCGCTCTGGATCAGGCTGGCAACCAGATCCAAATCACGCAGATTCTGGTTGGGATCAAACCCCCGCTTGTCCTCGGGATCAATCAAATGATGAAACCACCGCGCGAACATTTCCACCAGACAACCGCACCAGAGCAGGGCCAGGAGCCCGACAATCAAAAGCACCATCGGCATAACCCCGATCATGCCGGGTAACCCCAAGAACACTTCCACCAGAAACAAGGTTATGCCGCAGCGTATGGCCCGGCGGATGAAGTCCTCCCTTTTATTTTCGCCGGTTACTTTTAAGTCATACCCGCTCAACCACCAGGCCGCGAGGACGGTGAACACAATTACGGTGATATGAGTGATCGGCGCAGGCATCATGACACAACCGATAAAACAAACGCGGCTGCCTGAAAACGGCGCACAAACATCGCAAGGCGGACTTGCCGCTGCCTATTTCTTCAGAAACGCGCTGAACAAATCTATCGGCAGCGGCAGGAACGTGGTGGTGTTGTGTTCGCTGGCCATTTCGCGCATGGTCTGGAGGTAGCGCAATTGCAACGCAATCGGCTCCTTGGCAATCATCGCGGCGGCCTGCACCATTTTCTCGGCGGCCTGATATTCGCCCTCGGCGTTCACCACCTTGGCGCGGCGTTCGCGTTCGGCTTCGGCCTGCTTGGCCATCGCGCGTTTCATGCTGTCCGGCAGCGCCACGTCCTTGATTTCGACGGCGGTGACCTTGATGCCCCACGGCTCGGTCTGGCGGTCAATGATTTCCTGCAATTTCTGGTTGATCACGTCGCGTTGCGAGAGCAGGTCGTCCAGCGACGCCTGGCCGAGAACGCTGCGCAACGTCGTTTGGGCGATCAGCGAGGTGGCCTTCCAGAAGTTTTCCACCTTCACCACGGCGTCCATCGGGTTGATGACCCGGAAATAAACCACCGCATCGACCGTCGCCGGCACGTTGTCCTTGGTCATGATTTCCTGCTTGGACACGTCAATGGTCACGACGCGCAAATCCATCCGCACCATCTTGTCCACGACGGGAATCAAGAAAATCAGCCCCGGCCCCTTGGCGCCGATCAGTTTGCCAAGCCGGAAGATGACGCCGCGTTCGTATTCGCGCAGGATGCGCATCGCCTGCGGCAACACGAAGATTGCCAGAACCACGACAATGACTACAACCGGGCCGAGCGCGCCAAATAATTTGATCAGTGCACCAATGAGGTCATTCATAATTTTCTCCGTTATGGGTTTTTAGGTTTCACTTTCAACGTCAATCCTTCAATGCCGATGATTTCCACCGGCTGCCCGGCTTCCACCGGCGTTTCGCTCACGGCGTTCCAGTTTTCGCCCTCGATAAACACCCGGCCGCCCTGCGTGTCAATCCGGGAAAGCGCGTTGACCGTCCGGCCGTACATGGTTTCCTTGCCGGCGCTGACGGGCTTGAACTGCGCGCGCAGGCCCTTGCCGACCACGAACACAAAAAACGCCGCCGTCACAAGCGTCGCCGGAACAATCCAGGACAGCGGCAGTCCAAAGCCCGGTGCGGCGTGACTGAACAGCATCAGCGCCCCAAGGAAAAAGGCCACAATGCCGCCGGCCGTCAATATGCCGTGCGTCGGTGAATAAACGTCCACGATGAACAAGGCGATTGCCAGCCCGATCAACACCAGCCCGGTGACGTTGACCGGCAGGATGGACGACATGTAAAGCACCAGGATCAGCGCAATCGCCCCGACAATGCCCGGCAGGATTGCCCCGGGACTGCTCAACTCGCCGATGATCCCGTAAATCACCATCAGCATCAGGATGAACATGACCTCCGGCCGCAAAAACAGCCGGGAAAATTGCTCCCACGCGTTCATGGGAATTTCCACGACCCGGGCGTTCGCCGTGTGAAGGGTTTTATCGCCAACCTCGCGTCCATCGAGTTGCTTGAGCAAATCCGGCAGGTCGTCCGCGATCAGGTCAATGACGCCGATGTCGAGTGCCTCTTCGCTCGTAATCGAAGCGCTTTCGCGCACGGAGGAAACGGCCCAATCGGTGTTGCGATGCCGTTTGTCCGCGATAGATTTGGCGAACATGGCCGTGTCGTTCTCAATCTTCGTTTTCATCGTGTCGTCGGTCTTTTCGACGCTGCCGCTGGCGCCAAGCTCGACCGGGTGCGCCGCGCCGATGCGCGTGTGCGGCGCCATCGCCGCCACGTCCGCCGCCATGGTGATGAACACGCCTGCACTGCCTGCCCGGGCCGGCGCCGGGGCCACAAAAACCACGGTCGGCACCTTCGAATCGTAGAACTTCTGGACGATTTCCGAGGCTGAATCAAGCAGGCCGCCGGGGGTGTCGAGCTGGAGGATGAGGCACTCGTCATTCTGCGCTGCCGCGATGTCCACGGCACGGGCGATGTAACTGGCGGTGGCCGGGCCGATGGCGCCGTCAATTTTAATCAGCCCCACCTGTGCGGCTTGAAGTGTCGCCGCTCCCAGAAGCAGTCCTGCAATCGCGATGAAATGCCAACGCTTCATAACTTTCCCATCAAAATCCACCCTAACAAAAAGCGCGGCTGCTGCAAACAATTTCGCCGGCCGGATTCAGCGCGCAAAACCTTCCGCCATGGCCACGGCCGTGAGCATGGCCTTGGATTTGTTGACCGTCTCCTGGAATTCGCCCTCGGGCGTGGAATCGTTCACCCAGCCGCCGCCGGCCTGCACGTAGGCCTTGCCGTCCTTCAGCAGCGCGGTGCGGATGGTGATGCAGGTGTCCAGATTGCCGTTGAAGGAAAAATAGCCGACACAGCCCGCGTACGGCCCGCGCGTGGTCTGTTCGAGTTCGGAAATGATCTGCATGGCGCGGATTTTGGGCGCGCCGCTCACCGTGCCGGCCGGGAACGTCGCCCGCATCAAATCATAAAGCGTCTTGTCGCCGGAAAGCCGGCCCTCGATCTGCGACACGATGTGCATGACGTGGCTGTAACGCTCGATGATCATCAGGTCCTTCACCTGCACGCTGCCGAAATCGCACACGCGCCCGATGTCGTTGCGGGCCAGGTCCACGAGCATCACGTGCTCGGCGCGTTCCTTCGGGTCGGCCAGCAATTCCTTTTCCAGCGCCGCGTCCTCTTCGTCGGTTTTGCCGCGCCGGCGGGTCCCGGCGATGGGCCGGATTTCCACCCGGCCGTCCTCGCAGCGCACGTGGATTTCCGGCGAGGCGCCCACGAGGGAAAACCCTTCCAACTCCAGCAGGAACATGTAAGGCGAAGGATTCACCGAGCGCACGGCGCGATACACGTCAATCGGCGACGCCTTCACCGGCGTGGAAAACCGTTGCGAACCGACGACCTGGATGATGTCGCCGGCCGTGATATATTCCTTGGCCTTGAGCACGTTCGCGAAGAACTTCTCTTTTGTGACGTTCGACTCAAACGGCACTGGCGGCACGTCGCCCGGCAGGCTGACCGGGTGATGTTCACTCGGTTGTTCGAGCAGCGACACCAGCCGTTCAATTTCGCCGACGGCATCTTCGTAAGCCTCGGCCGGGCTGGCCGCGCCGTCGAGGAAGGCATTGACCAGAACCGTGATGGTCTGGGCCACGCGGTCGAAAATGAGCAACTGGTCGGCGACGAGAAAAACCATCGTGGGCGTCTGCAATTCGTCCCGGGGCGGGCGCGACACTACCGGTTCGACGTCGTGGATGAATTCGTAGCCGATGAAGCCGATGGCCCCGCCGGTGAAACGCGGCAGGCCCGGCAGCAGGACCGCGCGGTATTTTTTCATCACGCGCTCGACGATGACCAGGCCGTCTTTCACGTCCTTGCCGACAAACGCGGTTTCAACGACTTTTCCGTTTTCCAGGACTTCAACGCGGTTGCCGGTTTGTCGGATGAGCGCGCGCGGATTGCAGCCGACGAAGGAATAGCGGCCGATATGCTCGCCGCCTTCGACGGATTCAAACAAAAACGATTCGCCGGCGCCGCTGATTTTCCGGTAGGCGGACAGCGGCGTTTCGATGTCGGCGAGCAGGCGACGGATGACGGGGATCACGTTGCCCTGCGCGGCCAGTTTCAGGAACTCATCCGGGGTTGGTGAATGCATGGGCTAAGTGATTTTGCCAGCCACCCAGGTTTTGACCGGTTCGGCCGGCACCAGACTTTTGCCGTTCATATACGGGTTTTCCCGCGCCTGGAATTTTTTGGCGGCGCGGTGGATCCGCCAGATGGCCAGCAGCGTATAAAACGCCACGGCAATCGCGTAGGCCACCATGCCCGTGCCGATGGCGAACGGCGTCAGTCGCAGGTGGCTGGAATAAATCAGCGCGGCGCCGACGCCGGCGGTCAACAGCGTGTTGCCCGCCAGGCAGAACAGGTAAAGGGTGATGCGCGTTTCCCGGATGCGCTCGACATGCCACTGGCGGTAGATTTCCTCGCCCAGCGAGTGCATGAGCCAGGCGGACTGGAAATTACGCGCGGCCACCAGGGCGCTGGCGGTGGCGACGACGATGGCCGACAGCGGCCACAGGGCGAGCACGCCCACAAGCACGAGGTTGAGCAGCAAGCCCCATTTCCAGCCGAGTTTTTTGGCCAGGGGATTGCCTTCGAGCACCAGGTTCGGCGTGGCGATCCAGGTGCTGAGAAAATCCATTCCCCGCGCAAAAAACAGCAGCAGCAGGTAAAAACAATACGCGCGGCTGGCAAATGTCACCGTGTCGTCCATCACTTCTTCTTTCCGTAAATCTGTTCGGGCGTTTCGAGCTGCGGCTCCGTGGTCTTGAACGATTTTCCATCCTTTTCGACCGAGCGGAAAAAGCAGGACTGGTAGCCTTCGTGACAGGCGGCGCCAATCTGGTCCACCTGGATCAACAGCGTGTCGCCGTCGCAGTCGAAGGCGATGTCCTTGACGGTCTGCGTGTGGCCGCTTTCCTCGCCCTTCATCCAGAATTTCTGGCGCGACCGGCTCCAGAAATGCGTCTTGCCCGTCTCGATGGTTTTTTCGAGCGAGGCGCGGTTCATCCACGCCATCATCAGGATCCGCCCGGTTTTCTGTTCCTGAATGATGGCCGGGATCAGGCCGGTGGAATCAAATTTCAGTTTGTCGTAAAAGTTCATGATCGGTGCCAATTGTGTCCGGCAAGATAGCAGAAATGGCCCGACAAACCACGAAAAAGTTTCAGGGCGTCCGGTTCGGTGCGTTGGTGGAAACGCCGGCGGGGGGGTTGGTGGCGGCGTTTTCGCTCTTGGCGATGAGGCGCTCGATGCGGTGCCTGGCGTCGGCAAATGCCGGGTTGGTCACGCCCTCCAGTTGGGCGCTGGCTTCGGCGAAACGGCCGGCGGACCATTTGATCCGGGCCAGATGGATGTAAACGCCCTCGCGCTCGTTGTCGTCCCGGGCGATTTGGAGTGCATTCGTCCACGCCGCCAGCGCGTCGTTGGTGCGCAAAGGGCGGATGCCGTAATAGCTTTCCGCGTAATCGGCCGCGAGCAGGAAATCCTGCGGGGCCAGTTGCATCGCCTGGCGATACAATGCGAGCGACTTGTCGAAAACCTCCGCTTCGCTGATGCCATAATACGCCCTCGCGTCCCGGCGGAAGAGATAAACCGTCGTGGCCAGATTCCGGTAATACAACGGCTCGGTCGGGTCCAGGGCAATGGCCCTGGCATAGTCCGCGAAGGCATTGGTAATGGGACCATGTTCGCCGCAATAATTGGCGAGATTGTTCCACACCGCCGGGTTTTTCGGATCGAGTTGCGCGGATTTTTGGTATTCGTCCGCCGCCGTCTCCTCATTGCCGGTGTCATTCAGAAAGGTGCCGTAGGCCAGATGCCCGCGCGCGGAATTCGGATAGCGCTGCAGAAAATCCTCATAACCCTTGCGAACGGAATCGAGCCGGGCGCGGATGCGCTGGTTCAAGGCTTCTTTGGACTCACCCGCGTTTTGGGCGGCAAAGGCGTTGTTGTCGCGAATCCATTTGTCCACCTCGTCCATCGCGGCATCGTCCTGGGCCATCACCTGGTCCAACGCCTTCGCCTCCGGGTCGTCGGGATTTATCACGGGGACCGGGATGCCGGTGTGCTGCTGGATCAAATTACTGACCGCCAGCGGTTGATTGGTGGCAATCAATGCGCCGACCAGGCCGATAAGAAGCTCGTTCACGCAAACAGCCTATCACTGTGGCGCCGGGAGTCGAGGCGCAAGCGGGGTGAATTTGGATGGCGGCGCGGCAGGAACAAACCTCCTCCTTTCCGCGCCGGTGAATCTTTCAACGGCGCATGGTGAAAATCCCGTTCCCAAACGTCTCCGGTTGGAACTGCGATGGGGTTCAGGCCACCTGTCGCAGCATGTTTTCGCCGCCGAAGGGATTCGGCGTGCGGAGGGCGCATTCGGGATCGTCGCGCCATTCGCCGTCCACGAGGAAACGGTAGTGATGCGTGCCCGGTTCCAATTCCACCGTGGTCCGCCAGAAGCCATCCGCGCCTTTGTGCAAATTGATGGGGCGCTCCTGCCAGTGCGTAAAATCACCCACCAATTGCACGCTCCGCGCGCCGGGTGCGGAAAACGCGAAGGCTTGTTTTTGGCCATGGCCGCCGTCTCTTGAGTTTATTTTTTTTGCCATATTTTTTCCTTTCCGAGGGCCGCAAACTCCCGGCCCAAATGCACACTAATCCGGTGGCGCCGACAATGCAACTCCCGCGGCGGCATTATTCGTTGATGCCCCAATGGCGTGGCGCCTGTAGCCGGTCCGCCGACCAGGGAAGCTCCGGAACGACGGGCTGTTTCCGCCGCCACAGCCGGTGGACAAAATTCATCGAATCCCCCTCATCCTGCAGATTGCGGTTGCCCAAGAACGGCAGTCCCTGCCATTCCGCAAACTCTTTCAGCCGGGCCCAGCATGACATCGGGCCGGCTGCTTCCTCCGGACACAGCACCATCAAGGCGGCATCCCTGGTTTGCCGGCGCCTGGCCCAGCGCTCGAGCCACTCGAGCAATGCGTCCGGCGGCAGATGGGTCTTGCACAAAGCGACCACGATCAGATCCGCGTTGATGATTTCCTCGAGGGCGGCATCGGCCAGGGACGACGGTTTCAAGAGGTCGAGCCGCCATGGCTTGATGTCCCAGCGGATGGCTTCGTCCGAGCGGACGGCCGCACGTTCCAGCAGCGCGGCGGTTCGCGCGGCAAAATCGAAGTCATCGTAGATGACCGCTGCTTTCAGCGTCAGCTTCAACCAGTCTTCCTCTCGTGCAACAATGGCGTTCATACCTGCGACTTCGCTCCTTTTAAATTCCGACAACGCCGGGACAGAATCGGTTCAATCAAGTGAACAAGATTATTAAATATTTTTTGGCCCGGGTGGAAGCGCTACCCTTCGCCCAAAAACGGGACAGATTCCGGCTCCGTGGGCAACTATTCCGCCATTTCCGCACGGTTGATCCAGCCGATCACACTGGCCAGTCAGGCGAAGGCGTGAAGGCGCCAGGGCGTGTCTTCAAAATCAGGCTGCTGCCGGAAAAAGTTGTCTGGGATGCGCGGCAGCTTTTGGACTGCGCTGGCAAAGCGCAGCAACGACAGCGCTTTTACAGGTCAACCGGGAGTGGTGCTTTTCAGAGCGGCGTCGCGCTTCGTTTGCCGCCGCAGTTCACAATTTCCCATGCCGGGGTCATTTTGAAGACACGCTCTAAAAAGACGCGCTCTAAACCTCCTTCACCACGCCCCAATAAACGTCAAGCCGTTTCCCCAGGTAAAGCTTCACAGCCTTGACGAGCACGTCCGCTTCGAGTTGCTGGCCGCGCGCGACCAGCTCCTTGAGGCCCATGCCCGGCTGGATTTTAAATGAACCTTGCGCGATGATCGGGCCTTCGTCCAGCCGCATCGAGACGAAGTGCGCCGTCACGCCGGCGATTTTCACGCCCTGCTCGTACGCCTGCCGGTAGGCCTGCGGGCCGGGAAAACTCGGCAACAGCGACGGGTGGATGTTGATGATCTTGTTTTTGTAGCGCCACACGAAGTTTGGCGAGAGGATTTTCATGAAGCGCGCCAGCACGACAAAATCGATATGATTTTCCTCCAGCAGGCGCAACGCCTGCGCTTCGGCCCTGGCCCGGTCGGTCCAGGCGACATGCACAAACGGCAGTCCGGCCTTCCTGGCGCGCGGGGCGAAATCGGCATGGTTCCCGATGACGAGCGCGGGGTCGGCTTTCAATTTCGCCGCCAGCAGCGCGTCGAAACAATGGGTTTCCCTGGTGACCATGAGGGCAAACCGCTGGCGGCGGTTGGGTTCGGTAAACCGGACCTTGATTTCCATGCCGAGCTTCCGGGCCAGGGCGTCGAGGCCGGCGCGCAGGCTGGCCGCGTGGCAATCCGCCGGCCGCCACGAGGCCTGGAGGGTCATGCTGAACTGGCCGCGGGTGACCTGTTCCTCCAGCGCCTCGATGTTGGCGTGCTGTTCGAAGAGGAAGGCGGTGACGCGGGCAACAACGCCGGTTTTGTCCCGGCCAATGACGGTGATGGTGGCGAACTGTTTCATATTGGGGCAGGAAGTAGCCGATTTTTGACCAAATTGCACGAATTAAGGCGCGGCCGGAATGGCGCGGCCAAAATGGTGTGTTGTATGCTTGAATTTTTCGCGTAAACCCGCAACTTTCCCGGCTTTTCGCTGTTAAACGAAGGGAACCTTGATTGAAGGAAACACATGGGTTTTAGCCCGATAAGAAATCTGATTGCCTCGGTTGCCGACGCGCCACCCGGCCAGTTTGACAACTGGCGGGAGTCGTGGCGCGCCGCCCTGAACAGCGGTTCGACGGAACCGTTGCTCGGGTTCATCGCCCGCGAGCGCGGCCTGACCGAGGACGCCTTTCTGCAAAAGCTGGCGCAAACGCTCGAGTGGCCGTTTCTGGATTTGCCGAAACACACCATTCCCCAGGAAGCCCGGAACAAGCTTTCCACGAAGATCGCGTTCCAGTACTGCGTGCTGCCCACGGATGTGATGGACGACACGCTGCAGGTGGCGGTCGGCGACCCGTTCGATGCGGCGATGATGAACGCCGTGCGATTCAACGCGCGGATGCCGGTGCAATTCGCGCTCGCGCCGAAGGCGGAAATCGAGAAGGCGCTGAAGAAATACTTCGGCGTCGGCGCCGAAACCCTCGACGAACTGGGCGAAGGCGAGGCGCTGGATCTGGAGATCGCCAACGACAAGGAAATCACCGAGGACGATCAGGAGGCGAGCGTCATCAAATTCGTCAACCAGGTCATCTGGGAGGCGTTCAAGGACCGCGCGACGGACATTCATTTTGAACCGGCGGAGGATGAGTTGCGCATCCGTTACCGCATTGACGGCATCTTGCACCAGACCCCGATGCCGCCGCAGCTCAAGCGTTTTCAATCGGCGCTCATTTCGCGCATCAAGGTGATGAGCGGCATGAACATCTCCGAAAAACGCCTGCCGCAGGACGAGTTGCGGCACGAGTGGAACTCGTGCCCTTCCCGTTCGTGCAGCAATCCAGAGTTGTTCAGCAAACTGTAAGGCCTCTATTGATTTTCCGGCACGTACGGCACGGCTGAAGCCGTGCCCTTTCAAAGCAGATTCAGGAGGACGGACTGGGTTGGGCCTCGGTGTCGCGCAAGGGTTCACCCATGCCGTATTCAAAATTGATTCTCTCCTGTTCCACCACCAGCGGCCGGTTCTGCACCAGAGTGTGGATGGTTCCGATGTGCTCACCAATGATGCCCATAAAAAGCATTTGGACCGACATGAAGAAAAATACGCTGATGACCAGCGGCGCGATTCCAACTGAAAAATTGCTCAAAAAAATGAGTTTGTATATCAAGTACGCTAGAGACACGAGTATCGAAATCAGCGCGCCCACGAAACCGGAAAAAGTCACCAGCCGCAGCGGCACCTTGGAGAGATTTGTGATCCCCAGCATCGCCATGTCGTAGAGCGAATAAAAATTGTTCTTGGTGATTCCGTGCTTGCGCGCCGGTTGATGATACGGAATATCGAAATGCCGGAATCCAGCTTCCGCGATCATGCCTCGAAAATACGGGTAGGGATCATCAAACTTCTTGATAACGTCGACCACCGCGCGGTCATACAGGCCGAAGCCGGTATAGTTCTCGTAGGTTTCCACCCCCGAAAGACGGTTTACCAGCTTGTAGTATTGCTTCCGGATCCAGAACATGAGGCCGCTTTCGTCGCTTGCCGCCTTGACCGTGATCACTACTGGATATCCCTCTTCCCACTTACGCACCAAGTCCACAATCATTTCCGGTGGATCCTGCAGATCGGCCACGATCCCTATGACGGCGTCTCCGGCGGCCTGATTGAACGCGTGCATCGGTGACCGGATCGGACCAAAATTTCGGGTATTCCGGATTACCTTCACGTTTCTGTCCTCAGCCGCGATCGCTTTCAGTTCGTTCAGGGTATTGTCGGTGGACGCGTTGTCGATAAAGATGTGCTCGTACTTGTAGTCTCCAGACGCAGCGACGGCAGCGCGCACTCGGAGGTACACCTCGTGCACGTTGTCTTCTTCGTTAAAGCAGGGCGTAAGAATGGTCAGGGTCTTTGGCATTGCTCCAACTTGTGCGGCGCTAACTGCGTTTCAATCTGTGTTCGGGAATGGCGTAGCAAACCCCTTCCCAACATTCTTCGGCGTAGCGCCGCAAGAATATGTGGTACCCGGGTGCAATGGAGTGGATGAGATTCGGT